>JAOPVI010000231.1 GCA_025966225.1 Mycobacterium sp.
AGCTCGTCGCCGTGGAGGATCATCGGGACGCCTTGCGACAGCAGCAAGGTGGCCAGGAAGTTGCGCTGCTGGCGGGCGCGCAGGGCGAGGATCGCCGGGTCGTCGGTGGGGCCCTCGACCCCGCAGTTCCAGGAGCGGTTGTGGGACTCGCCGTCGTTGTTGCCCTCACCGTTGGCGTCGTTGTGCTTGTCGTTGTAGGAGACCAGGTCGGCAAGGGTGAACCCGTCGTGGGCGGTGACGAAGTTGATCGAGGCCACCGGGCGGCGACCGTTCTGCTCGTACAGGTCGGCGGAGCCGGTGAGCCGCGAGGCCAGCTCGCCCAGCGACGCCGGTTCACCACGCCAGAAGTCGCGCACGGTGTCGCGGTACTTGCCGTTCCACTCCGTCCACTGCGGAGGGAAGTTGCCGACCTGGTAGCCGCCGGGACCGACGTCCCACGGCTCGGCGATCAGCTTCACCTGGCTCACGGTCGGATCCTGCTGCACCAGTTCGAAGAAGGTCGACAGCTTGTCGACGTCGTAGAACTCACGGGCCAGAGTGGACGCCAGGTCGAAGCGGAACCCGTCGACGTGCATCTCGGTGACCCAGTATCGCAGCGAGTCCATGATCAATTGCAGCGCGTGAGGATTGCCGGCGTTGAGGCTGTTACCGGTGCCGGTGTAGTCCATGTAATAGCGCTTGTCGTCGTCGACCAGTCGGTAGTAAGCCGGGTTGTCGATACCGCGCATCGACACCGTCGGGCCCAGATGGTTGCCCTCGGCGGTGTGGTTGTAGACCACGTCGAGGATGACCTCGATGTCCGCTTCGTGCAGGGCGCGGACCATGGCCTTGAATTCCTGCACCTGGCCACCGGGCGTCGCGCTGGCACCGTACTTGGAGTCCGGCGCGAAGAATCCGATGGTGTTGTAACCCCAGTAGTTGGACAGCCCCTTGTCGATCAGGGTGGAGTCGTTTGCGAAGTGATGAACCGGCATCAACTCGATCGCGGTGATCCCGAGTCCCTTGAGGTGCTCGATGATCGCTGGATGGGCGATGGCCGCGTAGGTGCCGCGGCTGCGCTCCGGAATGTCGGGGTGCGTCTCGGTGAGCCCCTTGACGTGCGCCTCGTAGATGATCGAGTCGGCGTACTCGTGCTGCGGCGGTCGGTCGGTGCCCCAGTCGAAGAACGGGTTGATGACCACCGACTTGGGCATGCTGGCCGCCGAGTCGTCGTCGTTGCGGCTGTCCTCGTCGCCGAAGTCGTAACCGAAGAGCGACTGGTCCCATTGGAACGTGCCGTCGATGGCCTTCGCGTACGGGTCGAGCAGCAGCTTGTTCGGATTGCATCGCAGGCCCGACGCCGGGTCGTACGGGCCGTGCACGCGGTAGCCGTAGCGCTGGCCTGGCTCGACGTCGGGGACGAAGCCGTGCCAGACGAAGCCGTCGACCTCGGGAAGTTTGAGCTTGGTCTCGTTGCCGTCGGCGTCGAACAGGCACAGCTCGACGTACTCCGCGACCTCGCTGAAGACGGCGAAGTTACTGCCAGAACCGTCGTAGGTGGCGCCGAGCGGGTAGGCCTTGCCAGGCCAGATCTCAGTCAGGGCCGCGTCGCTGTTGGGCTGGGACGTCGGTTGCGCGGCGGGGATGACGGCAGGCGCTGCGGTGTTCTTGGAACTGGCGGCGGGGGTCAAAGACGCACCTTCTGGCTTGGAGGATCGATTCGTGCGGTTATTGGATGAAGGCGACGATACGGTGCGCCTGGGTGCGAAAGCATGGCGGGCGAGTTGCTCGCATTGGAGGTAAGCCCGTTGACCGACCCGGCTGATCTGCCCGTTTACCGCACGTTGCAAACCTCCGTCGCCGCTGGTGTGGCGACCATCACCCTGAATCGGCCGCGCCAGCGCAACGCGATCGGCGACGGCATGCGGGAGGAACTGGCCGACGCGTACACCCGGTTCGACGGTGACGACGCGGTGCGGGTGCTGGTGCTGACGGGCACTCCGCCTGCGTTCTGCGCAGGCGCCGACCTTGGTGCTGGCGCTGCGACGTTCTCGGCGCCTGGGCCGGGCTTCAGCGCAGCGGGGCTGGACGTGCCCGCTTGGGCGCTGAGCAAGCCGGTGATCGCCGCGATCAATGGGCATGCGTTGGGGTTGGGGCTGACGCTGGCGCTCCAATGCGACATCCGGTTCTTCGCCGCCGACGCCAAGTACGGCGTGGTGCAGGTCCGGCGCGGCGTCGTCGGTGACGGCTATTCGCACTGGGTGTTGCCGCGGCTGGTCGGTATCGCCAATGCTGCCGAGATCCTTTTGGCAGGAGCCACTTTCGACGGACACCGGGCGGTAGCGCTGGGGCTGGGCAGCCGGGTGTTGCCCTCCGACGAGGTGTTGCCCGCCGCGCTGGAGCTGGCCCGCGACATCGCCACCAACACCGCGCCCATGTCGGTGGCGGCCAGCAAGCGGCTGCTGTGGGACTCGCTTGACTTGGATCGCGACGCGGTTGGGCAGCGCGAGACCGAGATTCATCTGGCCGTCATGGGTCACGCCGACGCGGGGGAGGGCGTGCGGGCGCACCTGGAGAACCGCCCGCCGCAGTGGACCGGCAGGCCCGTCGACCCCACGCTCGACTAGGAAACGGCGACGCCGACGCCCCGCAACGCGTCGATGGCCTCGGCGGTCGACGTCGGGGCCACCCCGGCGGTGAGGTTCAACAGCACGCGGGTGTTGAATCCGGCGGCGACTGCATCGGCAGCGGTGGCCTTGACGCAGTAGTCGGTGGCGACGCCGACGACGTCCACGCTGTCGACGCCGCGCGCCCGCAACCAGTCCTCTAGCGTCGTGCCGTCCTCGTCCGTGCCCTCGAAACCGCTGTAGGCCGCGGAGTAGTGCCCCTTCATGAACACGGCCTCGACGACGACGGGATTGAACGCCGGATGGAAGTCCACGCCTGGCGTGCCGACGACGCAGTGCGGCGGCCAGGAGTTCTGGTAGTCGGGGTGGTCGGAGAAGTGGTCGCCGGGGTCGATGTGATAGTCCTTCGTCGCGACGACGTGCGCGTAGTCGTGCTCGACGAGCAGGTCGGTGATGGCCTGGGCGACGTCGGCGCCACCCGCGACCGCCAGGGACCCGCCCTCGCAGAAGTCCTTCTGTACGTCGACGACGATGAGCGCGCGCATGCCGTAAACCTACCCACCGAAGAGCAGGTACAACCCCGTGAACGTGTAGCCGACCATCACCAGCATCATGGCCAGTTGCCCGGTCACCTGATGGCGCTTCGGCAGCAGGTGGAGCGCACGGTCGTGGGCGGCGATGACGCCCGCGACGTGTCCGCCCAATACGAAGCAGATCTTGAGCGTCGCCAGCACCGAGGGGTGAAGGGACAGTGCGTAATTCACCTCGGCATGACCAAGGCCGAGCGGGTTCCAGCCGCGGCCGAGCGGGTCGGCGAGCCGGAACACCGTCTGCTGGCCCCGTTCGACGAGATAGGTCAGATAGTGGGCGAACACGTACCCGATGACGATCGGGATGAGCGAGTGCGCCATCAGCCCAGGCAGTGCTCGTCGGGTCTCCCGCGGCACGCCCCCGGCGGCCCGCGCGGCCAGCCAGAAGGTCGCGCCAACCACCACCGCGAACACCAGCAGGCCGACGCTGCGGATCGCCACGGCGCCGAACGGAACCGAACCGGCGTGGGCGTCGACGAAGTTGCGCCACTGCGGCATTGCCGAGAAGCTGTCGAATGCCGTCGACCCCAGCAGCACCGCCAGCACCGCGAGGGTGCCCGACCGCACCGGCATGGAGGGCAGGTGGTCGAACGGGTTGCCGATCGCAATTCGCCCGTCGAGGTTGCGGCGCATCGGCGACAGCCGCGAGGCCACCACCCCGTAGACCTCGAACGGATCGGCGTTCGACGGCCAGCGCGTGCCGAACACCAACGTCCCAGCCAGGGTCACGGCCAGATACAGCAGCAGCCAAACCTTCACCGCGGCAAGCGAACCCGGATCAGGACTGGCGAGCTCCAACCAGACGAACGCGAACAGACCCAGTGCCGCGGGCCAATAGCCCCACCCCGCGGGATACGTGCTCGGCGGGGCCTTCCTGGACGACGGCAGCAGGCGGTAGACCGTACGGACCGGCGACACCGCCCGCCACACCGGCCCGACGGCCAGCGACGCCGCCACCAGCCCCACCCACATCAGCACGTAGAACACTCCGAGCAGCGGGTTCTCGGCGTTCTGCGGACCGAACAGCGCGGCCATCGTTACCCAACCCGTGAAGAGCAGTGCCGCGACCGCCACCGTCCATCGCGTCACCGGGGCATCGACGAAAGAGCTCACCCACTGGGGCAGCGGCCGGCCCGGCTTGGCCGCGTCGAACCGCGGCTGCTTCCACGCGAGCACGACGACGGCGAACGTGAACGTCAGCGCCCACGCTGCGCCGATCAGCGCGTAGGTATACGGAATCGGCAGATCGTTCGACCCGCCCAGCCCGTGGGCAAGTACGTGAGTCGTTTGGGCCGGACGCCCGTACGTCACTGCACCGTGATGGTCGCGACGACTTTGTTCAGCTGGTGCAGCTCGACGTCGACCTGGCCTGGCACGGTGACGGTGAACTGAAATGACTGGTTCTGCTTCGGCTCGACGTTGAACGTGTGCTCCGGGTTGGAGTGGACGTGCAACTGGTCGGCGGCGTCGCTGTTCACCTTGACGATGATGGGCTCGCCGACACCGCTCTTCACCTGTGCATTCGTCGGCGTGACCTGACCACCCTTGACGGTCACGTCGATCACCAGCTGGGCCGGCGGGGCCTGCTGGTCCGTGAACGGGGGCGCGGCCGTCGACGATGGGCCTGCGGCCGAGGTGCTCACCCCGCCGTGGGAGCCGGTTGATCCGCCGCAGCCCGCGGTGATCAGGGCGGCGGCGGCCAGGGTCAGCATGGTCCGGGAGATCCTGAGGGTCGTCACGGTGACCCATCATCGTCGGCCGGCGCCGACTGCTCAACGGGAGCCTCGTCGTGTGAATCATCGTCGTCCGGCTTCCGCCGGTCGCGCATCGCCACGAAGATCACCACGCCGACGACGACGACCGCGGGGAAGAACGCCGGGATGGCAAGCAGCAGCGTGTGGTCTGCGAGGTATTCGACGTCTGGGGTCATGCCTGCGCAGAGGGCTGTAACTCGGGCTTGGCACCCGTCGGCTCTGCTCTGTTCAGCCGTCCCGCACCCCAGGACAGCCCGGCGATCAGCACCAGCGTGCAGAACAGCACCACCAGGCAGCCCACCAGCCACAGGGCTTGCGGGATGTCCGGGTTGCGTTCACGCTGCAGGATCGTGACCTCGCCGACGAACGGACGTGTCATGGACGCCTCCGCAGGCACCTCCTTGGCACCGATCCCAGGGTCGCCCTGCAGGTAGATCGGCACCGCGGTGAGCAGCCGTCCGTCATGGACGCGCAGCAGCGTCTTCCACTTTCCGGAGACCGGCATCGGCGCGGTCGAGCGGTAGTGGCCGGGGCCGACCTTCTCGAGGTGGTCGATGAAGATTCCGCGCTGGTTGGCGAGGCCGCCCTGCCAGCCCAGGATCGAGACCCAGTTGGGATCGTCGCTGACCAGGTTCGGCGGGTTGATCCGGACGTCGGCCGTTGCCATGCGTTGGTCGCCGATGCTCGGCGCGTCGGTCAGGGTGAACGTGGCCGTTGCGTTCTGCGGCACCTCGTAGCGCAACCCGTTGGCGGTGGCGCCACCGATGGCGAGCACCGCGAGCACCACTATGCCGACGCTGATCGCGCGCCGCGGCAGCCGCTGATTGGTCAGCACCATGCCGATCATGGCGCCGCATCCACCGACGAGGACGGCGACGGGCACGGCCATCGCAAGGGCCTCGGGCCAGAGGCTGGCTGGCCACGGATAGTCGTAGACCGCGTCGACCCAGAGGGACTCCAGCCAGATGCCGACCGTCGCGATGCCGAGGCCACCTACCATGCCGAACACGATGGGGCGCTTGATCAGTGGCGTGAGGGCGAGCAGTTCGATGACGAGCGCGGGCCCCAGGTAGAGCGCGAACCAGTTGATCGGGGATCCGAGTATGGGGCCCACGATGACGGCGACCAGAGCGCGCAGGGCGAGCGCCAGCAGGGCCGCGATGATGGCGGCGCCCCGTCCGAGCATGATGCGAGCGGCCACCAGTCCGAGCGCCGCGGCGGCAGCGATCAGCATGGGCTCGAACACCTGACGGAACTGCATCACGCCGAAGTCGAACTCGATCTGGAAGACGGACATGCCGATGATGAGTCCGCCGAAGGCCAGGTACTGAATGAACTTGATGCCTGGTCCGTCCTTGGGGGCGTCGGATCCGGCCGCGCGCCGGCCCTCGTGCTCGAGGAAGAGCGCCGTGAGGGTGGAGAAGCCGGCCCCTCCGATCATCATCAAGTGGGTGGGGCCCCACAGCGTGACGTCCTGGCCGAAGATGCGGTGCCAGACGTCGTCGAGCGGAAAGCCGATCAGCGCGTACAGTCCGCAACCGGCCATCAGCACGCCACCGACCGGGGCGTACCAGTTTCGGGTGATTCGAACCGCGGCCGGTCCCGGCTTGTCGTAGGGCAACACGCAGGCCAGGCAGCCCGCGATGAACAGGATGAACAGGCCGAACAGGATGAAGTAGTGGGCGGGGTTGGCCAGCGGACCGGGGTCGCGGCCCTTGCCGATGTGCAGGCTGACGTCCCAGATGAAGCCGAACAGCGCCGTGATGATCGTCGTGATGAAAAGCGCGATCGGGAGGGCCACCCAGGGTGGTCGGTGGAACTTCCGGCCCGCCCATTCGCCCAGCCGTTCCAGCCAGGTGATCTTGCGCGCCCGGTGCAGGTAGCCGACCCACAGCAGCCCCGCGGAGACGATGGCGGCGACGACCGACATGCCGATCACCTGGTCCAAGGCGGCGCCGCCACCTTCGGTGCCCTGTGCGACGTACGACTGCCAAGACCCCATAGTCATCCCCACCTCGTCGTGCCGGACCGATCGAACCCTACTCGTCGGTAATGTTGTCAGAACCCTGTATGCGTGACCAGAGGTACCGCATTACTCGTTCCTCCAAACCCGAGCTTCGTCCGCGCACGCCTACTTCTTCCTGGTCGGTGGGCGCAATACCTTCATGGCCAGGTTCATGACCGGCCCAGGCACCCGGTCCCGCACGCCCAGCGCGGCGTCGGCCAGTTGGGTGCGCGCAGGCGTGCCACGGCCAAACCATGCGTTGAGCGGTCCGCCGGTCGGTTCGAGGTCGACGTGCATGGGCGGCCTGCCGTCGGCGGCGCCGAGGGCGTGCGAGATGACGACCCGCTGAATTTCACTGGTGCCCTCGAAGATGGTGTACAACTTGGCATCTCGATACCACTTCTCGACCGGATGGTCCTTGATGTAGCCCCAGCCGCCCATGGTCTGGATGGCGCGCTCGGTGGTCTCGACGGCGACCTCGCTGGCGGCAAGCTTTGCCATCGAGCCCTCGCCGCGCTCGAACGGCACCCCGGTGGCGGCCATCCACGACGCTCGCCAGGTCAGCAGCCGGGCCGCGTCGATCCTGGTGGCCAGGTCGGCCAAGGGGAAGGCGATGCCCTGATGATCGATGATCGGGCTGCCGAAGGCCTCCCGACGGTTGGCGTACTCTGTCGCGTATTCGATTGCAGCCCTGGCAATTCCGAGTGCCTGCGCGGCCACCATCGGACGCGTCTGCTCGAAGGTGCCCAGCGTCGCCGAGCCCGAGTGCTTGGCCCCGGCGACCACCTCGTGGGCCTTGGCCAGCTTGTGCTCGAGCTTGTCGGGTCCGCCGAGCAGGTTGGCCGCTGGGATGCGGACCCCGTCGAACTTCAATTCTGCGGTGTGCGACGCCCGGCAGCCCAGCTTGTCGAGTTTGCGCACCAACTCCAGCCCCGGGGTGCCGCCCGGCACGACGAACAGCGCCTGTCCGCGGTGGCCGAGTTCCTGGTCTACGACGGCGTTGACGACGTGGACGTTGGCGATGCCGCCGTTGCCGATCCACATCTTGTGTCCGTCGATGATCCAGTCTGCATCCTTTTCCGGACCGGAGCGCCTTGCAGTAGTGCGTAGGTTTCGGACATCGCTACCGCCCTCGGGTTCGGAGATCGCCAGCGCGGCGAGCTTTAGGTCACCGGGACTGCCGAAGCACTCCGGCGCCCACTGCAGCATCTGCTCGGGGGTCGCCGACTGACCGATCGCGGACAGCGCAAGCGCGGGCATGACGACTGCGAGCCCGATGCCCGCGCAGCCCCAGAACAGTTCCTCCATGAACATGGGCAGTGAAAGACCCGTCGGATCGCCGATGAGGTCGCGGTAGAACAGTGGGCTATAAAACCCCCGAGCAGCCGCTTCCTCCAACACCGGCCACGGGAACTCCTGGCGCGCGTCGTACTCGGCGGCGACGGGTCTGACCACCTGCTCGGCGAATTCGTGGGTGCGTCGGGCCAGGTCGTGTTGAGCGATGGTCGGGGTGAGGTCGAAGCTCATCGCCGATCGGCACAGTCGGTAGACATGTGTTCACTGGTACCCACATGTCCGGTCGGCTACTCGACCCCGATGAACACCTCGGTCGACTTGATCAGCACCGTGGCGGGCAGTCCGGCCTTCAGCCCGAGTTCCTCCGCGGCGTCCTTGGTGATCGAGGCCGTCACGATCTGGTCGCCGCCGTCGAGCCGGACCTTCACGGTGGCCATCACGCTGCCGGGCGTGACCTCGGTAATGGTGCCGGTGAGCTGATTTCGGGTGGATAGCCGCATGGCGCAAAGGCTAGGCCGATCGGGTCCAGCATCGGTGAGGTTCGGCCTAGCCTGAAGACGATGAAGCTCGCGGCGATGCGGCTGACGCAGCGCGACGGCGTGACGTGTGGACCCGCCGTCGCCGTGGTCGCCGGTGCGCTGCTCGACCCCGCCTACCGCGCGAAGCTGACGGGGCGCGCCGACAAGGCCGTCGGGACCGCGGGGCGCGTGTGGTTCGCAGGCGAACAGGGTCGTGTGCACACCGCCATCAATCGGGTCTGGCCACGCCGGTTCGGTGCGACGCCGATGGGCGTGGCACGCGCGATCAGCGTGCACAGCGCCCGCTACGGCGTGCGGTACCGCTGGCGGTCGTGGTGGGGCCGACGCGACCAACTGGCCGACGTGTTGGCGGCCGTCGACGCGCACTGGCCCGTCGGGATGCTGGTCGGCAACTACATCCCGCGACACTGGGTGCTCGTCGTCGAGCGATCCGGGACCGATGTCGTGCGCTGTTACGAGCCGACGTCCGGGCAGGTGCGGTCGGTCGAGCTGGCGGCGATACGAGGCGCCGAGCTGACCAACGTCGGCTTTCCGCGGCCGTTTGCATTCGTGGTCCCGAAAGCACTCCATTCGAACATATGATCGATCCGTGGGTGAGCTCCAATCGATCGGTTACCACGGCCAGCCGGTGCCGCAGGCGTTTCGCCGCGTCGATCCGCCGGTCGACGTGCTCGTCGATCTGGTGGCCGTCTTCCCTCGGGAGCCGCACCGGGCGGGCGGCTACCACCCCGCCGGGCTGCAGATGCACACCGTCGTCGAGGGCAGGCTCAGCTGCTGGGGCATGTGCGAGCAGGGCTTCTGGTGGGGCTGGGTGACCTACGAGGTCACCTATGGCACCCAACGACGATCGGTGACCCACTGGATTCCGGCGTGGACGCTGCGGCGTCGTTAGGGTGGAGCGCATGGCCCGCAAGTTCGCGACCGCGGACGCCGTCGCACTCCCAGAACTCCTCGAGTTCGTGCGACCGCGTCACCACATGGTGCTCACCACGTTCCGGGCCGACGGCTCACTGCAGAGTTCACCGGTCAGCGGTGGCGTCGACGAGGCCGGACGGATCGTGATCGCCACCTACCCGCAGCGGGCCAAGTCGGCCAACGTCCGCCGCACGCCGCGGGCCAGCGTGATGGTGCTGTCCGAGGAATTCAACGGGCCTTACGTGCAGGTTGACGGCGACGCCGAAGTCATCGCACTGCCCGATGCCGTCGAGCCACTGGTCGACTACTACCGCGTCATCGCGGGTGAGCATTCGGACTGGGACGAGTACAGGCAGGCCATGGTCGATCAGGGAAAGTGCCTGATCAGAGTGACTCCGACGCAGTGGGGTCCGGTCGCGACGGGCGGGTTCCCGCCGGCCTAGTCGCCGCCCTGGGCAAGTCGGACAGGGGTCGGATGAGCCGCTCGCGCGAAGACCATCGAGCGGGGCCGCGTTTGCGGAGGATAGCTAGTCAAACTATAGTCTGGACACATGTCCAGAGCCCCTTTTTCCCACT
The DNA here is from genome assembly GCA_025966225.1 of Mycobacterium sp. Taxonomy (GTDB): domain Bacteria; phylum Actinomycetota; class Actinomycetes; order Mycobacteriales; family Mycobacteriaceae; genus Mycobacterium. The sequence goes on from JAOPVI010000231.1 coordinate 10,282, forward strand.
CTGGTCGTGGTGGCCAGACTCTGGCCGCGGTGAACTGACCATGCGCATTGCCCTGCTGTCGTACCGAAGCAAGACGCATTGTGGTGGGCAAGGCGTGTACGTCCGCCACCTCAGCCGGGGCCTCGTCGAGCTAGGTCACGACGTCGAGGTGTTCTCCGGACAGCCCTACCCCGAGGGCCTCGACCCCCGGGTTCGGCTCACCAAGGTGCCCAGCCTGGACCTGTACCGCGAACCCGATCCGTTCCGCGTCCCGCGGCCGAGCGAGTTCCACGACCGCATCGACGTGCTCGAGCTGCTGGCGACGTGGACGGCCGGCTTCCCAGAGCCCAGGACGTTCTGTCTGCGTGTCGCGCGGCTGCTCGCAGACCGCCTCGATGACTTCGACGTCGTGCACGACAACCAGAGCCTTGGCACCGGACTGCTGACCATCGCCGAGCTCGGCCTGCCCGTCGTCGCGACGGTGCACCACCCGATCACCAGGGACCGGGTGCTCGACGTCGCGGCCGCCAAGTGGTGGCGAAAGCCGTTGGTACGCAGGTGGTATGGCTTTGCCGAGATGCAGAAGCAGGTCGCCCGCCGCATTCCGGAACTGCTCACCGTCTCGTCGACGTCGGCCGCCGACATCGCCGAGGACTTCGGGGTGTCGCCAAGCCAACTGCACGTCGTCCCGTTGGGCGTCGACACCGAACTGTTCACCCCTGCCGAGCACCGGGTACGCAACCGCATCATCGCCATCGCAAGTGCCGACGTCCCGCTCAAGGGGGTCAGCCACCTGCTACATGCGGTCGCCAGGCTCCGCGTGGAACGCGATCTCGAGCTCCAGCTCGTCGCGAAGCTGGAACCCAACGGGCCGACCGAGAAGTTGATCGCCGAATTGGGCATCTCCGACATCGTGCACAGTTCCAGTGGAGTCACTGACGCCGAGCTTGCGGCGCTGCTCTCGTCGGCCGAGGTGGCCTGCATCCCGTCGCTCTACGAAGGCTTCTCGCTGCCCGCAGTGGAGGCGATGGCCAGCGGAACGCCGATCGTCGCGAGCCGTGCAGGCGCACTTCCCGAGGTGGTGGGTGTCGACGGTGACTGTGCGCGACTGGTCAATCCCGGCGACGTCGACGACCTGACCCGGGTGTTGGGCGAACTGCTCGACTCGCCATTGGAACTGCGTCGCCTCGGAGCGGCCGGGCGTCGGCGCGCAGTCGATGTCTTCAGCTGGGAATCGGTAGCGGCCCAAACTGTTTCGGTATACGAGCGGGCCATGATGGAGGACAATACATGCTGACCGTCGACTTCGACCGGCTCGAGGTCGGCGCGGGCACGTCGGTGATAGACGTGGGCTGCGGCGCGGGACGGCACTCGTTCGAGGCCTTCCGGCGCGGCGCCGACGTGGTGGCGTTCGACATGGACGCCGCCGAACTCAACGACGTCGACGCCATCCTGCAGGCCATGCAGGACCAAGGGGAGGCGCCTGCATCGGCCAAGGCGGAGGCGGTCAAGGGTGATGCACTGGACCTGCCTTACGAGGACGGCTCATTCGATTGCGTGATCGCCTCGGAGATCCTCGAGCACGTGCCCCAGGACGACCGCGCGATCGAGGAACTGGTCCGGGTGCTGCGACCCGGCGGCCGACTGGCTGTCACCGTTCCGCGTTGGCTGCCGGAGAAGATCTGCTGGATGCTGTCCGACGAATACCACGCCAACGAGGGTGGTCACATCCGGATCTACCGCGCCAACGAGTTGCACGACAAGATCGCCGCTCGCGGGCTGCAATTCGACCACACCCATCACGCGCATGCCTTGCACGTACCGTTTTGGTGGCTGAAATGCGCTGTGGGCGTTGAGAAGCCGAACCATCCCGCTGTCGCTGCGTACCACAAGATGTTGGTGTGGGACATGATGTCGCGGCCGTGGCTGACGAAGAGCGCCGAAGCGGTGCTGAATCCGCTCATCGGCAAGAGCGTCGCCATGTACTTTTCAAAACCGGCGGCCTTCACGAAGCCGGTCACGAGTGCTTAGGCCGGAACTGCCCGGCGTGCCGGGCGTACTGACGCCCGCGCAATGCCGGCAGACCGCGGAAGCCATTGCCGCCGACCAGGAGTCGTCGGGTGCGCTGCCCTGGTTCACCGGCGGGCACACCGATCCGTGGGACCACGTCGAGAACGCGATGGCGCTGACCGTCGGGGGACTCTGGGAACAGGCCAGGGCCGGGTTCGACTGGTGCCGGGCCACCCAACGCGCAGACGGCTCTTGGCCGATCCAGTTCCGCAACGGCGTCGTCGAGGACGCCAACAGCGACAGCAACTTCTGCGCCTACGTAGCGACCGGCGTGTGGCACCACGTGCTCATCACGCAGGACCGCGGCTTCGCCGAGACCATGTGGCCGGTGGTCAGCAGGGCCATCGACTTCGTGCTGACGATGCAGCTCAGCGGCGGCGAGATCTCCTGGGCCAGGAGTGATTCGGGGATCATCCAAGAAGCGCTGCTGACAGGATGCGCGAGCATCTACCACAGCATCCGGTGCGCGCTGGCGCTCGCGAACTACGTCGACGAACCGCAGCCGGAGTGGGAGGTCGCGGTCGGGCAGCTCGGGCACGCCATCGCCGAGCATCCAGAGTCGTTCCTGACCAAGGATACTCACGCGATGGAGTGGTACTACCCGGTGCTCGGGGGTGCGCTGCGCGGCGAGGCCGCCAAGGCGCGCATCGACGCCCGCTGGGACGACTTCGTGGTGCCGGGCCTTGGCATCCGCTGCGTCGATCACCGTCCGTGGGTGACCGGTGCGGAGACGTGCGAACTGGTCATGGCGCTCGACGCCATGGGCGACTCGGCCAGGGCGCACGAGCAGTTCGCGGCGATGCACCACCTGCGCGAGCACGACGGCTCCTACTGGACCGGACTGGTATTCGCCGACGGCAAGCGGTGGCCCGAGGAGCGCACCACGTGGACGGGTGCCGCGATGATCCTTGCCGCGGACGCACTCTCGTCCACGACGCCGGCCAGCGGCATCTTCCGCGGCGCCGAGCTGCCCCGCGGACTCGACGGCGAGTTCGAGCTCGACTGCGCCTGCGCGACCAGCGGCCGCTGACCACGTTCGCCAACTAGTGGTGTGTCTCGGAATTAGCTGACTTCTTCGTGGAGCAGGTCGGCGTCGCCACGCGCCGATACCGTGCCTATGTCAAAAGCAGAGGCCAACGAGACAGGGAGGAGGCGGAGGGCCCCAGTCGCCCCAGCCGGGTCCGCCCCAGCCGGGCCCGGGTCCTCCCCAGCCACGGCCACCACGGTCCCAGCCGCCACCACGGCCACGGTCCCAGCCGCCACCGCCACGGCCACCGCCGCCACGGTTCCAGCCGCCACCGCCACGGCCACCGCCGCCACCGCCGCCCCGGCCACCACCGGGGTTCCAGGCATCCAACTGAACCTGGTGGACCACGCCCGGGATACCCTGTGGCGCCGGCGCTGCGTTCGCGACTCCGGCAGATGCGCCTATGACACAAAAGCCAAGCGCACCAGTGATTGCGGTCGCGCCGACCATCTTCTTCAGGATCATCGCAGTGCCCTCTCGTGTTCGGCTGTCAGGCGGTATACAAGCCGCCTGACGCCAACATCCAAGCTAGGCAGCCTATGTGTGGGGAGGCTATGGCGGGGCTGCCACCAGGCTGGCAATGCACTAGTCCGGCCGATTCAGGATCAGCACCAACGGGTTTCGGCCGGGTGGGTTGCTTTGCCGCCGGCGGACCCGCGGGTTCGATTGTGGAGTTGAGGTCCCGACCGGGCGTACCCACTGGCAATTTGCGAGACACGCCACTAGGTGGTCGGTGACACCCGCTCCAACACTCGCAGCGTGCCCGTCGCACTCGCCTCGCGGAACTCGCCCGAATCCAACGCCCGACGGTAGATGTGGAACGGCGCCTGGCCGCCTTCATCCGGGTTGGGGAACACGTCGTGGATGACCAGCCCGCCGCCGACGACGACCCATTTCGCCCAGCCGTCGAAGTCCCGCTGCGCCGCCTCTTCGGTGTGCCCGCCGTCAATGAACAAGAACTGCAATGGAGTTCGCCACGACCGCGCGACGACGACGGACTTGCCGACGACGGCGACGACGTGGTCGTCCAACCCCGCCGCATCGAGTGTGTGCCGAAGCGTCGGCAGCGTGTCGAACAGGCCGGTGACAGGGTCCACCATGGACGTGTCGTGATACTCCCACCCTGGCTGGTGTTCTTCGGAGCCGTGGTGGTGATCGACGGTGTAGAGCACGCCCCCGGTCTGCTGGGCGGCCGCGCCGAGCATGACCGTCGACTTGCCGCAGTAGGTGCCGATCTCGACGCCGGTGCCATCCCCGAGATACCGGACCGCCGCGTCGTAGAGTGCGCGTCCCTCGTCGGCGGGCATGAATCCGGTGACCTGCTCGGCCATGGCGAAAAGGCGTGCGGCGGACGGCGGCAGGGCGGTATCGGTAACGCTCATGCGGGCCAACTTACCGTTGCCGCTCATGCGGTGTTGTAGTAGCGTCCAGACACGTGTCCGATCCGGCTTTGGAGTCGACTCGGCGCCGACTGACCGCCAAGCAGGCAGACACCGTCGACCGCCTCGGCAGGGCCGCACTCGAGCTGCTCAATCGCGAGGGATTCTCCGGGCTGACCGTGCGCCGGGTGGCCGCCGAAGCCGGCGTCGGCGCGGCCACGGCCTACACGTACTTCTCGTCGAAGGAACATCTGGTTGCGGAGGTCTTCTGGAGACGGCTTGCGTCCGCGCCGCCCGCGGGCCATGACTCCGACGACCCAGCCACCAGGGTGATCGACGTCTTGAGCCACATCGCGTTGCTCGTCGCCGACGAGCCAGAGTTCGCCGGTGCAGTCACCAACGCACTGCTTGGCCGGGACCCCGACGTCGAGGTGCTTCGGCAGCGGATCGGTCTCGACATCCACGAGCGCCTCCGCGCTGCGCTCGGACCCGATACCGATCCGGACGTCATCGAATCGCTGGAGATGCTCTACTCGGGGGCGCTGGTGCGGGCAGGCATGGGCTACGCGTCCTATGAGGACATTGCGCGTCGACTGGAGAAGTCGGCGCGGCTAATGCTGGGTTGAGCGCGGACCGAGGATCGCGAGCGACGCGGTCACGGCCGGATCGAGGATCTCTCTCGCGTCGCGTTCGGCCTCGACTGTCAGCGCCGTCAGCTCGCGCAACCCGCCGAGCAGGATCAGGGCCAGTGGGCGGTCGATGGGCGGCAAGGCCGCGCGGCGAAACCCGGGACTGTCCGTGAGGTCGACGAGCATGTCGGTCAGTTGGCCCATCGCCAGCCTTTGCAGCGGTAGCGCTACCGCGCCCAGCGCCGGGGCCTCGCGGATCCAGCTCAACGTGATCGCAGGACGTGACGCGATGTGGTCGACGTACGCGCCCGCGGCGCTGCGAACCTGGTCGTCCCACTGCGCCTCCGGGTCGACGGAGCCGCGGATCGTGACGATCAAGTCCTCGTTGTTGGCGCGCAGCAGTTCGATGAAGCACTCTTCCTTGCTGGCGAACTGGTCGTAGAAGGTGCGCTTCGAAGTCTTCGCGATGCGGACGACGTCGGCGACGGTGGTTTCGCGATAGCCGCGCTCGACGATGGATTGCGCGAGCCCGTCGAGCAGCCTGCCGCGGAAGGCGTCGGCGGCGGAACCCGCCTGAGTGGCGTCGTTCAATGCGGTCGTCATGACGTCACCTCCAACCCTTGCGCATGTGCGGTACCACCCGGTACCGTACCGTACTAACATACGGTACACCGCGGTACCACATCACGGCTTGGAGCGTGCCATGACCGAAGCAACCATCGCCGAGGCAACCGAGACGTCGGGGGCAGCGGTAAACCTGCCGCCGGGTCCGCGGTTGCCCATGTTCATCCAGGGCCTTGCATACGCGGTCTCCCGCACTTGGACCGTCGAACAGATGGTGCGGCGCTACGGCGACGTCTTCACCATGACCCTGCCCGTATTCGGCCGCGCCGTCGTCGTCGCCGATCCGCAACTGGCCAAGCAACTCTTCATGGCCAACACCGACGACGTCGGAAACATCCAGCCCAACCTGAGCCGCGTCCTCGGGCCAGGCTCGGTCTTTGCACTCGACGGTGCCGACCACAAGCGCCGCCGCCGCTTGCTGACCCCGCCCTTCCACGGCAAGAGCATCAAGAACTACGAACGGATCTTCGAGGAGGAGACGCTGCGCGAGGCCGCCTCTTGGCCGTCGGGCCAGGAGTTCGAAACGCTCGGGCCGATGATGCGGATCACCCTCAACGCCATCCTGCGGGCGGTGTTCGGCGCCGACGGCGAACAACTCGACGAATTGCGGCGCATCATCCCGCCGTGGGTGACCCTCGGCTCGCGGCTGGCCGTGCTGCCGTCGCCGTCCCGCAGCTACGGCCGGTTCAGCCCATGGGGCCGACTGGCGAGATATCGGCGCGACTACGACGCAGTCGTCGACCGGCTCGTCGACGCAGTGAAGGCCGACCCCAACTTCGAGGAGCGCGACGACGTCCTCGCGCTGTTGCTCCGCAGCACCTACGAGGACGGCTCGGCGATGTCGCGTCGAGACATCGCCGATGAACTGCTGACCCTCCTCGCCGCGGGCCACGAGACGACTGGGTCCACCCTCGCGTGGGCATTCGAGCGCATCACCCGGCATCCCGAGGTGCTCGCAAAGTTGGAGGCCGAGGCCGCCACCGACGGCAACGAGTACCGGCAGGCCACCATCCTCGAAATCCAACGCGTGCGGACCGTCATCGACTTCGCGGGGCGGCACGTGTACGCGCCGGTGTTCGAACTCGGGGAGTGGGTGATCCCGAAGGGTCATTCGATAACGGTCGCAATCAACCGGATGCACGGGCAGACCGACGAGTTCCCGGATCCGGATCGATTCGACCCGCAGCGGTTCGTCGGCCAACGGCCCGGGCTGTCCTTCATCCCGTTCGGGGGCGGTACCCGTCGCTGTGTCGGCGCGGTCTTCGCCAACGTCGAGATGGACGTCGCGTTGCGAACTGTGCTGCGCCACTTCGTCATCGAGACCACCGATGCTCCCGACGAGAAGATGCACAGCCGCGGGGTGGCCTACACGCCCAAGGCCGGCGGCCGCGCGGTGATGCGTCGCCGCACCACCCCGCTGGCCTCCGATGCCTAGACCTGCGCGCGCTTGGGCAGCTTCCAGCCCGCGCGCGGGAAGTGGCACGTGTACCCGTTGGGGTACTTCCGCAGGTAGTCCTGATGCTCGGGCTCGGCCTCCCAGAAGTCGCTGGCGGGCGTCACCTCGGTGACTACCTTTCCCGGCCATAGCCCCGATGCGTCCACGTCGGCGATGGTGTCCAACGCAACGCGCTTCTGCTCGTCGTCGACGTAGAAGATCGCCGACCGGTAGCTGCTACCGACGTCGTTGCCCTGACGGTCCTTCGTGCTCGGGTCGTGAACCTGGAAGAAGAATTCCAGCAGGTTGCGGAAGTCGGTTTGCGTTGGGTCGTAGACGATTTCGATGGCTTCGGCGTGGCCGGGGTGCTTGCGGTAGGTGGCGTTGGCGTGCTCTCCGCCGGTGTAGCCGACGCGCGTCGACACCACGCCGGGCTGCCTTCGGATGAGTTCCTGCATGCCCCAGAAACAGCCGCCGGCGAGGATCGCCTTCTGATACTCACTCATGACTGTGCGTCCTCCTTGAAGAGTGTCTCGTACTCGCCATAGCCCTCCGCCTCGAGGTCGTCGAGGTGAATGAACTTCAGCGAAGCCGAGTTGATGCAGTAGCGCAACCCTCCCTCGGCACGCGGTCCGTCCTTGAACACGTGCCCGAGGTGGCTGTCGCCATGCGTCGAGCGGACTTCGGTGCGCAACATCAGGTGGCTGAAGTCGCGCTTCTCAACGACATTGGAGCCGTCGTCGCCTCGAATCGGTTTGGTGAAGCTCGGCCAGCCGGTACCGCTCTCGAACTTGTCGACAGAGGCGAACAACGGCTCACCGGACACGACGTCGACGTAGATGCCCGGCTCGTGGTTGTCCCAATACTCGCCGGTGAACGCACGCTCGGTGCCGCTCTCCTGCGTGACGTGGTACTGCTCGGGCGACAACGCGTCGACGGCGGTCGGGTTCTTGTGGTACTCCCTTGTCACTGATCCTCCTAGGGTTGGCACCTGTACAACCTCGCGTGGAGTTGAGTTAGTTCCCGCTACGGACCTCGTCGACGACCGTCACGATTTGGTCAGCAATTGCCCTCGGCTGGTAGAGCATCTGGTTGTGTCCGGTGCCAGGGACGACCACGTTGGTCGTGCCGAGTGCCGCGGCGAGCATGTCGTTCGCCTGATGGATCTGGGCTTGGGTGTAATTGTCCGGTTTGAGTGCGGATGGCGCCGCGAACTTGTCCCCGCTGAGCACGATCGCGGGCACGCGTGGCAGTGGCGGTGCGGCGGCCACGGTCGCAAATGCGTCCTCGGCGAGGATGGCCTCAGCTCCTGGCGCGACAATCTGGCCGTCGGTGTTGAAGGCCGCGTTCTGGTCGGGTCTGCCGAGACCCCACAGGAACTCCGAGGTGGGTTCGGAGAACACCAGCCCGCTGACCAACTCGGGGTGCTGCCGGGCGAGCAGGTCGAGGATCAGCCCGCCGTAGGAATGCGCGACGAAGACCATCGGTGTCGGAAGGTGTGCCGCTGCAATCAGAGTCACCACGTCGTCGACGTCTTCCTGCACCGTGTGCGGCTGCGGAACCGGTGTCGACTGGTCGGGCCCGTCCGGTCGGGTGTTGGGCCGGTCGTAGGTGCATATTCGGGTCGCCTTCGCGACGATCGGCTGCGCCGAGACCGGACTGGACGCGATTTTCGCCTGTTCGATCAGGTCGGATGGCGAGGACCGGATCGGGTCGTTTGGTGGGACCGCGGCGTTCCATGCGTCGGCGTAGCTGCCCTTGCCAGGGATCACGAACACGGTCGGCGAACCCTCGGGAGCACGGCCCTGGCAGTTCAGGAAGAGGCTGCGGCCGTTGCCGATGTCGACGAGGCCGGCGGTGTCGTCGGCGTGTGCGATGGGAGCACTCGTGATTGCGGCGGTCGCCCCGATGGCCACCGCGCGCAGAATCTTCATCGGGTGAGAATAGCGACGCGTCCTCGACAAAGGCCGATAGAACGTGTTCTAGTTCTGGATGTGACGGGCAGCACTTTCAGTCGTGACGAATTGATCGCGGCATTCCAGAAGTTCGAGCAGACGGTCGACGACGCGGCGCAGACCAGGAATTGGGATCCGTGGGTTGACCAGTACTCCGACGACATCGTGTACGTCGAACACGCGGCAGGCACGATGCGTGGCCGCGAGCAGGTCCGGCCTTGGATCTGGAAGACCATGGAGAGCTTTCCCGGTAGCTACATGACGTCGTTTCCGGCGCTGTGGAAGGTGTACGACGAGGCGACCAGCCGCGTGCTCTGCGAACTCGACAATCCCATGCGCGATCCAGGCGACGGCACCATCGTCAGCGCCACGAACATCTCGATCGTGACCTATGCGGGTGACGGACTGTGGTGCCGCCAGGAGGACATCTACAACCCCCTGCGCTTCGTATCCGCGGCGATGAAGTGGTGCAAGAAGGCCGAGCAACTGGGCACTCTGCCCGACGAGGCGGCCGCGTGGATGCGCCAGATGGGCAGTGAGATGGGTTCGGCCAAGTGAGTGCGCCCAAGTTGGTGATCGGCGCCAACGGGTACCTGGGCTCACATGTCACCCGCCAACTCGTCGACGATGGCCACGACGTCCGGGTCATGGTCCGCGATGGCGCCAACACCATCGGCATCGATGATTTGAAGGTGACGCGGTTCGTCGGCGACATCTGGAACAACCACGCACTGCGCGAGGCGATGGCCGGCTGCGACGACGTCTACTACTGCGTCGTCGACACCAGGGGATGGCTCAGGGACCCGGCGCCGCTGTTCCGTACCAACGTCGAGGGCACGCGCAACGTGCTCGAGATCGCGAAAGACGCTGGGCTGCACCGCTTCATCTTCACCAGTAGCTACGTCACCGTCGGCCGGAAGCGTGGCTTCGTCGCCACCGAGGACGATGTCATCTCCAACCGTGGCCTCACGCCGTACGTCCGCTCCCGCGTGCAGGCCGAGAACCTGGTCATGCAGTACGCATATGACCAGGGCCTGCCTGCCGTGGCAATGTGCGTGTCCACGACTTACGGCAGTGGCGACTGGGGCCGGACCCCGCACGGAGCGATCATCGCAGGCGCGGCCTTCGGGAAGCTTCCGTTCGTGATGAAGGACATCGAACTCGAGGCGGTCGGTGTCGACGACGCCGCCCGCGCGCTGATCCTGGCCGCGGAGCGGGGCGAGCTCGGGGAGCGCTACCTGATCTCGGACAAGATGATAAGCAACGTCGAGGTCGTCCGCATCGCTGCCGAGGCCGCGGGCGTTCCGGCGCCTGCCAAGTCCGTTCCGCTGATGACGTCGTGGGCGATGGCAGCGCTCGGCAGTGCCAAGGCGCGGCTGAAGGGCACCGACGAACAGTTGTCGATCGGCTCGCTTCGGCTGATGCGCGCTGAAGCTCCCGTCGACTGCAGCAAGGCCCGGCGTGAACTCGGTTGGCAACCAAGGCCGGTCGAGGAATCCATCCGCGAGGCCGCCAGGTTCTGGGTCGGTCTGCGCGCGGCCAAGCGAAAGAGCAAGCAGGCTGGCTGACGGCTATTTGAACAACGCGCCGAAGGTCGTTCAGGCGTTCGGCGTGGGCCTGCTGCGGGGCTAGCCTGAACGCCGTGACGGACAAACTCAACGTCGACCTGTCCGGTGCGCCGCGGACCATGCTGGCGACGCTCTACGCGAAGGCGCTCGATGTCGACCTGCCGCAACCGATCCTGGCCGATCGCTACGCGAAGGAGATCGTCGCGCGGCTCGACTACGACTGGTCGCAGACCACCATCACCGCCCGCACCTCGCCCTCGGTGACGACGCGCAGTGCTCACTTCGACGTCTGGACCCGCCAGTTCCTCGCAGTCCATCCGAAGGCGACCGTCCTGCATTTGGGCTGCGGACTCGACAGTCGGTACTTCCGCATCGACCCCGGCCCCGACGTCGAGTGGTACGACGTCGACTATCCCGACGTGAGCGCGCTTCGGACCCAACTGTTCCCGGCTCGGGAGCACTACCACGTCGTCGCCGCGTCGGTCACCGACCCGGGCTACCTCGCCGACATTCCAGCCGACCGTCCGACGCTGATAGTCGGGGAGGGGCTGACGATGTACCTCACCCGAGACGACGGCATCGCACTGTTGCGCCGCGTCGTTGACAGGTTCCCTTCCGGCGAGCTTCAGTTCGACGCGTTCAACACGTTCGGGATCAGGACGCAGTGGAGCAACCGTGTGGTCACGCGCGCCGGGGCCACGCTGCACTGGGGTATCAACGGGCCCGACGAAATCCTCGCGGCGGTCCCCGGCACCCGGCTGCTCGCCTGGGTGTCAGTGTTCGACTCCGAGTCGTTCCGCGCGATCCCCGGCCCATACCGACTGCTGGGCAAGGTGATGGCCACCGTGCCCGTGCTGCGGTACATGGCGCAGTATCACCGCTACGCGTTCGGTCCACCGGACTAAGCCGCTCGATTGCCGAGCACGGGCTGTGGCCGGCGACCGTCGTCGAATCCAGGCGCCCACGGCCATCGGCCGCGACCGTCAGCCCAAACCAGTTGCACGGCCTGGATTTCCGGGCCGCCGATTGCAACCGCCATGTAGAGGTGCGCATCTGGATGTGCGACCGCCACAAGTTCGACACGGGTGCCGGTTGGCAGCCACACCTGGTTCCCCGGCGCGGACGTGCGGCCGGTTACCACCCGCTTCGCGAACGTGTTCAGTAGCCATGTGGCTCGATTCGGCTCCAGACCGGTGACGAGCAGTTCCGGTAACCCCCGATCGTGCAGCCCGATCGTGTAGGCGAATGGCGTGCGGTCGTCGTCGACGTACTGCACGGCCCAGCCGTGGGCCGTGATCGTCTTGCGCAGCAGCGCGAGGTAATCCTCGCGCGTCTTGTCGGGGTGGTCGCATTGCCAGCACATGGGATGGGCGCCTCTCTGTCGTAGATGCCGTCAGAGTGCGTGCGGGGTGCGACAGGTTGGTCGTTCGGTTCGAGAGTTGTCCACAGTTGCGTGTTCATCCACAGATCTGCTTTGGCTAGTGGCCGGTCTCGCGTCACACGATTAATGTCGAATGTGTGTTCGATCAGTTCATCGCCTCCATCGCCGCGGCCCGCACCCCGGGTGAGCGGGTCCGGGCCTGCGCCCGGTTGGAGAACGCCGCCTGCGCGGCCCGGCTGTCGGCGATGGCCGACATGCTGGCCGCCGCTCACGCCGCCGACGGTTCGGCCGAGCGCGAGCAGTGGCGGCTGGACAACTGGGCCGCGGTGTGTGCCCAGCTCGGCGCCGCCCACGACGTCACCAGCGGAGTCGCCTCGGGACTGTTGATGGACGCGGTCACCCTGCGCGAACGCCTGCCCAAGGTCGGGTTGCTCTTCGCCGAAGGGCTGATCGCCTACCGGCTGGTGCACGCCATCTGCGCACGCACCCTCCTGGTCCGCGACCCGGACGCACTGCGCGCCTTGGACGCCGACCTGGCCGCCGAACTACGGGCTCGTGGGGCGATGTCGGTGTGCGAGGCCGAACGCACCATCGACACCCTGGTACTCACGCACGATCCGCACGGGGTGCGGCGCACCGAAGCCAAGGGCCGGGGCTGCAGCGTCGAGGTCTACCTCGACGACTCGTCCGGCATCGCGCACGTCTCGGGATCCGTGGTGGCCACCGACGGCAAGGCCTTCGACCAGCGCCTCGACGCGTTGGCGCGCACCGTCTGCGAGCGTGATCCGCGCACCATCGTCCAGCGTCGCGCCGCGGCGGTGGGGGCGGTGGGCTTCGGCTGGGACCGACTGCCGTGCCTATGCGAACAGCCCGACTGCGCGGCGGCTTCGAAGCCGGCCGGCGGCGGGGTGATCGTGCACGTCATCGCCCGCGCCGACACCATCGCCACCGAGCCACCCGCCGACCCTGCACCGCCCGCCGATCCCCCGCCTCCCGTTGACCCAGAGGTCGATCCCGGGCCGGAGGACGAAACCGATGCTGGCCCTGGCGAATCCGTCCCAGAGGTGCTCGACCTCACCACCCAACGCCGCGCACTGGTCGGCGAACCACCGCCGCTGCTGCCCAAACCCTGGTTCGCCTACACCTGGTCCGGGCTGACCGACGCGCTCAACGCCGACACCGGCAAGTGCCCCGCCGCACCACCGGCAGTCATCCTCGGCGGGCCGGTACTGCCCGCCCCGATCGCCGCGCAGGCCGCCATGCACGCCACCCTCGAGCAATTGATCCACCCCGGGCAGGCCCCGCCGGAACCCCGCTACCGACCCTCGAAGAAACTCGCCGAGTTCGTGCGGTGTCGCGACCTGACCTGCCGGTTCCCCGGCTGCACCAA
>JAOPVI010000249.1 GCA_025966225.1 Mycobacterium sp.
GAGGAGCGCAAGATGCCTGTATTCCGCGAAACCAAGTCGCCGATCCGGACACGGCGCATGTCGGCGGCTCCGCCACGCCGGGGTCAGTTGTCCGGTGCGATTCCAGTCTCGTTGCGAGTCACCGCCAGGCGTATGACGGTGTCGATCGGCGTTGCGGTGCTGGCGGTGATGGCCCCGGTTTTGCCGGTGGCGTCGGCGTCGTCCTCGGACGTACCGCCGCCTGATAGAACCGCCCTGATCATGGGCGCGACTACCATCCCGACACCCGACGAGTTCTGGGTCGACTCCGTCATGAGCCTGTTCATCGCGCCGACTCATCCTGGCCAAGCGATCGAGCCCGTCGCGGTGACGACGCCCGAGGAGGGCTGGCCCCTCACGGGGGTCAGCCGCCTCCTCTTTAGCGCGTTCGGGCCTCCGGAAATCTGGGGGCCCGGTGGCCCAGGCTGGCCGGACGAACCGTGGTGGAAACTCTCGGGGCTCTTCGACCTCACCTTAAATCAGTCGATCCAGGCTGGGCTCACCGATCTCGAGACGGCGATGGCCACACACGGCAATGACGATCTGGTGATCTACGGCTACTCCCAAGGCGCGACCGTCGCAAACCGGGAGAAGCGCAAGCTCGCCGAGCAGTACCCGGCGGGCACCCCAGCCCCTGATATCGACTTCGTGCTGGGCGGTGACGGGAATCTGCCCAACGGCGGCTTTCTTGCCCGCTTCCCGGGCCTGTACATCCCGATCCTCGATTGGTCGTTCGACGGCCCCGAGCCGACCAACACCCAGTTCGACACGGTCGTCATCACCCGCCAATACGACTTCTACGCCGATTTCCCGCTGTATCCGCTCAACCTCGTCGCCGACCTGAACGCGGTGCTGGGCTTCCCCTACGTGCATCTCTACGCGTTCGACGTGAGCCTGGCTCCCGATCCGTCGATGTCACCGGCTTACCAAGGCACCCACGGCGACACCAGCTACTACTTCTTCGAGACCCAGGACCTGCCGTTGTTCGCTCCGCTGCGCACCCTGGGGGTGCCCGAGTCGCTCATCGACGTGGTCGAGCCGTTCTTTCGGGTGCTCGTGGAACTGGGCTATGACCGCAGCATCCCGCCGTGGGAACCCACCCCGGCGCGGCTGATCCCCACGCTCGATCCGGGGAAGGTGGCCACCGATCTCGTTAACGCGGTCGGCGAGGGGATCAACAACGCCCTGGCCCTCGTCGGCTTGCCACCGCTGCGGAGCATTCCTGCGACACCGGCCACCGACTCCGCACCAGCGGACACCTTCCAGCAGGCAGGGTCGACGGAACGGGCGACCGATACCGGCCAGGCGGCGTCGGAGACCGGGACCGAATCCGACCAGGTGACCTTGACGGCAGCCGGACCCCAAACCGACCAGACGACGTCGACGAAGAAGCGGACCGAAATCGACCAGGTGACCTTGACGGCAGCGGGACCCCAGACCAACCAGAACACGTCGACGCCAGCCAGTGCTTCGGAGTCGTCGACGACCCTTTCGACATCCCAACCGGGCAAGCGCGCCGATACTCCTGAATCACGTGGCCCGGTGGAGCGCGGTACGGTCGGGGCCGTCGGCCAGCAGAACCGCGATCTGCGTCACCGTGGCAATCGCGGCCAGTCGACCAACCAGACCGCCGCTGTCGACAATGTGAACACGACCCGCGGACCCTCGACGCCGCCATCGTCATCGGCGGGCAGTTTCCCACGCCGCAACTCGCCTGGCGGCGACGGCGACGCTTCCTAACAGCTAACGCCAGCCTGCGGCACTCAGCGAGAACTACCGCCGCGTCTCGAAATAAACGGCATTGAGGGTCTCAAAACTTCGTACCGGAGATGGCGGCGATATGACGGACATCCCTAAGCAGGGGTGAAACGATACTGACGTGGACGGCATTGAGGACCGTCGCGGTGCACTGACGGCAACTGGACTGTCGTGTGGGTCGTGTGGCATGGAGCTGCCGCTGAACTCCAAATTCTGTAACGACTGCGGTGCACCGGTCACACAGGTCAGCCGATCGGCTGAGTACAAGCAGGTGACGGTGCTGTTCGCCGACGTGGTGCACTCGATGGACATCGCAGCGGCGGTCGGTCCGGAGCGTTTACGCGAGATCATGACCGAGCTGGCCGACCGCTGCGCCGCTGTTGTGCAGGGTTTCGGCGGCACGGTGGATAAGTTCACCGGGGACGGGATCATGGCGGTGTTTGGCGCTCCTGTCGCGCTTGAGGACCACGCTGTTCGTGCCTGTCTGACGGCCTTGGGCGTTCAAGAGGAGACCGGGCGGCTCGCCGTCGAAGTTCACGACCACGACGGCGTGGAGCTGCGATTGCGGGTGGGCTTGAACTCGGGTCAGGTGATCGCCGGTGAGATCGGCTCAAGATCTTTCGGATACACGGCCATCGGTCAGCACGTCGGAATAGCACAGCGGATGGAATCGGCCGCTGCGCCAGGCGGGGTGATGCTCAGCGAGTCCACTGCGCGACTCGTCGATGGCTTAGCGGTCCTGGGTCGACAGGAGATCGTCCGCATTAAGGGCAGCGCGGAGCCGGTGCGTGCTCATCGGCTGGTCTCGCTGGGCGCGCACCGGCCCGGTGTCTTTCCATGGGCCTCGACGCTAGTGGGCCGGGAATGGGAGCTGGCCGCCTTGACCGCGATGGTAGACCGGTCGATCGATGGCAGGGGGTCTGTGGCGTGTGTGGTCGGCGCGCCAGGTATCGGCAAAAGCCGTCTCGTTGCCGAGATAGCGGGTGTCGCAAGAAAACATGGCGCGCAGGTCTATTCGACGTTCGGCGAGTCTCACACCAACGAGGTCCCATTCCTTGCGTCGACCAGGTTGCTGCGGGCCGCATTAGGGATCGAGGAACTTGACGAGGAGGCGGCGCGAGCTCGGGTCAGGAGTGAGGTACCAGACGCCGATCCCGCGGACCTGATCCTTGTCGATGATGTGCTTGGTATCCGCAATATAGACATCGAGTTGCCGGATATAGCGCCAGAGGCGCGACGACGTCGACTAACAACATGGGTAAATGCGGCTGCACTGGCACGCACTTCGCCGAGTGTCTACCTAATTGAGGATGCGCACTGGGTAGACGAAGTCAGCGAATCGTTACTCGCAAACTTCTTGTCCGTGGTTCCACAGACCCATTCGTTGGTGTTGATCACCTACCGACCCGAATACCACGGTGCGTTAAGTCGAACACCAGGCGCGCAAACGATCACCTTGATGCCTTTGGGCAGCGTGGAAACGGAGTCCCTAATTAGCGAACTGGTGGGAACCCACCCATCGGTCGAGCGACTTGCCGACCAGATCGCCGACCGGGCCGCCGGTAATCCCTTTTTCGCTGAAGAGATTGTGCGCGATCTCGCCGACCGCGGCATACTCATCGGCGGCCCGGGAGAATATGAGTGCCCACAAGCGGCCGTCGAAGTGGTCGTGCCAGCTACTTTGCAGGCCGCCATCGGCGCGCGCATCGACCGCCTCGCTCCTGATGCCAAGCGAGTCCTGAACGCGGCGGCGGTGATTGGCTCTCGGTTCAACCCTGACCTGTTGATGTCGGTAGGCATCGCTCCAGCCCTCGACCAACTAATTGCAGCAGAGCTGATCGATCAAGTGATGTATGCACCGCGTGCAGAGTTCGTCTTTCGTCATCCGCTGATCCGAGCCGTGGCATACGAATCACAGCTCAAGTCGCAGCGCGCAAAGTTACACCACCGGTTGGCCGCTGCGATCGAGGACCGTGAGCCCGGTTCGGCTGACGAGAATGCGGCCATAATCGCCGAACATCACGAAGCCGCCGGGGAACTGGCCGCGGCCTACGCCTGGCACATGCGTGCCGCCGCATGGTCTGCAACACGCGACGTTGCCGCCGCCCGGCTGAGTTGGGACCGTGCGTGTCAGGTCGCCGATCGCTTGCCCAACGACGTCGCCGACAGCACCGCGATGCGCATCGGTCCGCGCACCCTTCTATGCGCTACTGGATGGCGGGTGCACGAGACCATCTCCGGATCGCGCTTCGAGGAGTTGCGCCAAATATGTACGGCAGCTGGAGACAGAGCGTCCCTGGCTATCGGCATGGCCGGACTCACAATGGAGCATCTCGTTCATGCTCGCCTGCGCGAAGGATCGCGGATGGCGTCTGAATACATGTCGCTCCTGGAGTCGATTGGAGACGCGACACTCACCGTCGGACTGTCGTTCGCCGCGATCGTCATTAAGCGCGAGACCGGCGAGCTGCTCGACATGCTGCGATGGACACAGAACGTCATCAATCTCTCCAAAGGCGACCCTACGATGGGCAACCTCATCATCGGTTCGCCGTTGGCAGCAGCATTGGCCTGGCGGGGAGAGGCGCGGTGGTGCCTCGGCCAGAATGGGTGGCGCGACGATTTCGACGGCGCTATCTCCATGGCCCGCAAGACCGATCCCATTTCCCATGCGGTTGCCGTGTACTACAAATACGGGCTGGCGATCCCGAGTGGCGTGCTTCTCGCAGACGATGCCGCGCTCAGCGACATCGAGGAAGCGCTTTCGATCGCCGAGCGATCGGCAGACGACACGGCGGTGGGTCTCGTCCAGTCCGCCCTCGGACTTGCGCTTGTCCACCGCGCCGACGCAGATCGGTTGCGGGGAATCGACGTGCTGACGGAGTTGCGCGACCTGTGCCTCCACGACCGATACCCTCGTGTGGCGGTCCCAGCCATCGATATGTATACGGCGAGGCAGATGGCCGCTCAGGGAGATCACGAAGGTGCGCTGATGCAAGTGCATTCCGCCCTCGGCGCGCTGTTCGATGCCGGGCAACCCGGCTGGTGTGCGCCGGGTACCGCCATTCTCGTGGAATTACTCATCGCACGAAACGACGTGCACGGAGCCCAAGCCGCGATCGACAGATTCGCAACTACGCGGGTCCCTTACTCGTGGGCAGCCCGCGAAGTCTGGCTAGTGCGATCGCGCGCCCTGCTGGCGCGGGCACATGGCGACGAGACCGCCTACCGCGACTATCGCGATCGCTACCGCGCAATGGCGACATCGCTGGGCTTCGAGGGGCACATGAAGTGGGCCGAGGCGATGACATGACGGTGGTCAGCCAAGTGGTTGCCCCACATTGTCCGCCCATCGGCTTTGTAAGAGTTATTCGGGCCCATGGCCCGGCTACACGAACGGCCCCTTCACCAGCGGGTCGCCGAAGGATCGTCGAACAGATCGTAGGTGCCGGTGGCCTTCCACTGCTCGGCCGACGCGTGCGGGTTGCCGAACCATCGGACATGCGCTGCCACCTCGGCTGC
>JAOPVI010000258.1 GCA_025966225.1 Mycobacterium sp.
GTTTCATGGGGATCGAGGGATTCTCGGCGCTGCACAGGATTTCCGTGAGTTGCGCTGCTGCAAAAACACATTGGGCAGTGGTGCCCGGTCCCGCGGTGTCACGCGTGCTTGCGATCTGTGACCCGGAGGGCCTACTGCCCTGCGCCGGAACCGTGAAAGCGGCGGTGCCGAGCTTATGAACTCATAGTTCGCCACGATCTCTATTACACGTCCAATGCTCGTGCCGACCATTCGTTCCTGACGCCCGCGTCGTTGACGGTGGTACCGCGCAACGAGCCCGAGTCCGGCACGATGTCGCCGGTGTAATCGTTCGCCTCGGCCTCGTGCCCATTCTTGTCCAGCCACACGATCGTGAAGCTGAGGTGCGTGCCGTCACCGCCCGCACCGATCACCTCCCCGCGATTGGCCTGACCGGTGGCGGGCGCGCACTGCGGCACTTCAAACCTAGGTGTTCTTCATGGGCAGGTTGTGAACGCTGAGGCGTTCGATGGGTGACTTTCCGCCGATGCCGGTGTGGGGTCGGTGGTGATTGTAGTGATGGACCCAGGCTTGGTAGGTCGCTGCGCGGGCTGCGTCGGTGAGGTAGGTCTGGGCATAGGCCCATTCTTGGTTGAGGGTGCGGTTGAATCTCTCCACTTTCCCGTTGGTCTGCGGCCGGTAGGGGCGGGTCTTCTTGTGAGTGACGTCGGGTCCCAGTGCTTGAGCGAAAAATGTTGAACGGTAACAGGATCCATTGTCAGTACCCGTGAGACGGTGATGCCGTGCTCGGCGAAGTAGGCTCTGGCACGCTCCCAGAACGCCGCGGCGGTTTCCTTGCGTTCATCACCGAGGATCTCCGAATAGGCCAGGCGGGAATGGTCATCGACCGCGTGATGGACCAAGGCATACCCACGGCCGCGTTGCCCGCTGTGGCGCCTGCCGACGGTGCGCCCAAGCTTGCGGTGCCCGCCCCCGTCGGGGATGCGGCCGAGCTTCTTGATGTCGAGGTGGATCAGGTCTCCCCGGCGCGGGGTGCTCATAGCGGCGCGGTGCGGGTTTGCGCACCGGCAGTCCGGTGGCCTGGTCCAGGTGTCGCAGCAGCGGCATCCGGTAGCGGGCCAGCACTGCTTGCACGGTGGAGCGAGGAATGCCGAGGTGATAGACGATGCGGTGTGGGCCCCATCGTCGTTCGTGGCGCAGACCCAGGATGCGTCGTTCGGTCTTGCGGCAGGTCCGAGCCGGGCTGTGATGCGGGCGGCTGGAGCGGTCCTGCATCGCCGCGGCTCCGCCGTCGCGGTAGCGGTCGGCCCATTTCTTGGCCGTGGCCGGCGAGCACTGGAACCGTTCTGCGGCACGGCGGATCGACCAACCCTGCTCGATGATGGCCGATGCGAGCCGGGTTCGGCCCTGGGGAGTCAGACAGGCATTAGCGTGGACCATGAGGACCTCTCGGTATTCGGGGTGCGTGTGGTAACCACACCGATACCGGAGGTCCTCACCTACTTCCGAACGCCACGCCGTTCACAACCTGCCTGGTCATTACACCTAGGGCTTCGGCGACACCTCGACGCTCGGCGGGCGCGGAGAGGGCTCGGGCTGTGTCGAGCGTCGGATGATCGAGAACGCCACCGCACCAACCCCGAGCACGACCACCCCACCTGCCACCAGCAGCAGCGGACGTGGCCGTCGCTTGTATCGCCGCGCGTCCTTGAGTGCCTGCGGGAGGTTGGTCACCACTCCCTGCGCGGCGGCGAGCTCGCTGGAGATGGCGTCCTGTGCGGCCTCGAGCTCCTCACGCAGCTTGCCGCTGCGGTAGCGGTCGCGCAGCCAGCCTGCGGACGAACCCACGGAGTGCAGGCTTATCCCCAGCGCTCCCCTGGTCACGTCGACCGGCCCGACCGTCGAATACTTCAACCCACGGGCGAGCCGCTCACGTGATGACAACCGGTCGGGCTTCGTCTTCGAGGTCTTCGAGCTCATGGGAACAACAGTATTCGGTGGGGGTCGGGCTCGGCCATGAACTTCGAAATGGCACACTGGGTTCCCGTGACGAGCCCCATTCAGACAGCGACCGCGACTCTGCACACCAACCGCGGTGACATCAAGATTGCACTCTTCGGCAATCACGCCCCCAAGACCGTCGACAACTTCGTCGGCCTGGCGCAGGGCACCAAGGACTACAGCACCCAGAACGCCACTGGTGGCAGCACGGGACCCTTCTACGACGGTGCGGTGTTCCACCGCGTCATCGAAGGCTTCATGCTGCAGGGCGGCGACCCGACGGGAACGGGCCGTGGTGGGCCGGGCTACCAGTTCGCCGACGAATTCCACCCGGAGCTGGTGTTCGACAAGCCGTACCTGCTCGCCATGGCCAACGCCGGGCCCGGGACCAACGGCTCACAGTTCTTCATCACGGTCGGCAAGACGCCGCACCTGAACCGCAAGCACACCATCTTCGGCGAGGTCGTCGACACGGAGTCGCAGAAGATCGTCGACGCGATCGGGGCCACGGCCACCGACCGCAGCGATCGGCCCGTCGAGCCGGTCGTGATCGAGTCGGTCACGATCGCCTAGCCCTCCCGGTACTAGCCGGCGTAACCCGCTTCGGTCAGTGCGTCGAGCACGTCGATCGGGTCGGTGCCCAGATCCCATCGGGTGAAAACCAGCAGCTGATCGTCTGCCGTGTCCAGCTCCAGCAGGCGGACCTTGCGTGCGATTCGGCGGAACTCGGTGATGCGGACACTCGCGATGTCCGCACGGGTCAATCGTTGCGTCCGAAACCACCCACGGACCTCTAGCCCTGCGTCGGTCATTGCCAGCTTTGGCCGTGCACGCCAAGACATGCTTGCAAACGTGAGCAATCCCACTGCGGCAATTCCTGCGAGCAAGCGGCCGGGGGCGTCTGTGACGATGGTCACAGCGGCCGTAGCCAAGATTGCGCCGATTGCTGCACATCCCGCGATACCCGCGGTCCGAGGGCTCCACTGTGTTTGCTGCATTGGGTTGGGGTGCCGTCTACGCGTGCCGGATGGGGTTATCCACAAGTGCTATCCCCAATGGGGATGAATCACAACGATGTGATTGGGTAACGAAAAGGTTGCAGGAATGGAAACGCGCCGGGACCAACTTGAATTCATCCTGGGCCTGAGAACCGTCACCGCCACCGCATTGTGAGCAACAGACCGGTAATCATGAAGGCAAAGGCGATCGCGTAGTTCCACTGGGCCAAGTTGGCCATCCACAGCAGGAAGCTCGGCGCATCCACCGGATTGGTCGCCGCGAGTTGGAAGACCAGCAGCCAGATCAGCCCGAACAGCATCAGACCGCAGAACAGGAGCACGAACCACACGCCGGACGGGCCGGCCTTGACCTTGACCGGGGTCCGGCTCACCGGGTTGATGGTGAAGTCGTTCTTCTTGCGAACCTTGGACTTGGGCATTAGTACCTTCGCGGACAGTAGGCGTCACACAGTGCGACGATGATGCGGATGCACCCCAGAGCCTAACGCAGTGCACCGCCTGGCTCCGAAACGAGCCGCATCGGAGGAGGGAGGAGCGAATGCCCCGTCCCCGCAAGCCCGTCGTGGTCCGCCGAGCCTCGCTGTGGCGCTTCGGCGTCCCCGCCGTGTGCCTCTGCGCAGGGCTGCTGCTCGCCACCACGCACACCGTCTCGAAGGGTGCCGAGATCCGGGGCAGCGATGCGCCGCGGCTCGTCGACCTGGTCCGCGAAGCACAGCAGTCGGTGGATCGGCTCGCGGGGCAGCGGGACTCACTGGCGGCGCAACTCGACGCGCATCACGGCGGGTCACCGACCACCGACGCCGCTCTGGCGGCCATCACCAAACGGGCCGATGTGCTGGGCGTCGACGCAGGCATCGATCCGATGCAGGGGCCGGGCCTGGTGATCTCCCTCGACGATGCGAAACGAGACGCCGAGGGCCGCTTCCCACGCGATGCCGCACCGGACGACCTCGTCGTCCACCAGCAGGACGTTCAGGCGGTGTTGAACGCCTTGTGGAGCGCGGGGGTCGAGGGCATCCAGATGCAGGACCAACGGATCATGGCGACCTCGGCGCCGCGGTGTGTGGGCAACACCCTGCTGCTCAACGGGCGCACCTACAGTCCGCCGTACGTCATCACCGCGATCGGCGACGTACCGGCGATGCAGGCCGCGCTCGCCGTGGCGCCACTGGTCACGCTCTACAAGCAGTACGTGGTGCGCTTCGGGCTGGGGTACGTGGAAGAACCCAAGACGCAGGTCGACCTCAACGGGCACCCCGCTCCGATACGCATGCGGTACGCCAAGCCGGCCGGTCCCCTGGGCTACTGACGAAGTAGCCTGGCGGGATGCGGGTTCTGGTCGTCGACAACTACGACAGCTTCGTGTTCAACCTGGTCCAGTACCTGGGCCAGCTCGGTGTGAACGCGGAGGTCTGGCGCAACGACGACGCACGGCTGGCCACGGAGTCGGACGTCAATGCCGTCGCAGCGGAGTACGACGGCGTCCTGCTGAGCCCGGGTCCTGGAACGCCGGAGCGGGCAGGCGCGTCCATCCCGTTGGTGCGTGCGTGTGCGACCGCATCGACGCCGCTGCTTGGCGTCTGCCTCGGCCACCAGGCGATCGGCGTGGCCTTCGGCGGAACCGTCGACCGCGCCCCGGAACTCCTGCACGGCAAGACCAGCAGCGTGCACCATACGAATGTCGGTGTGCTGAAGGACCTTCCGGATCCGTTCACGGCGACGCGCTACCACTCGCTGACCATCCTCCCGGAGACGATGCCCGCCGAGTTGGAGGTCACCGCGCGGACGGACGGGGGCGTCATCATGGGCGTACAGCACGTCGAACTCCCGATTCACGGCGTGCAGTTCCATCCCGAGTCGATCCTCACCGAAGGTGGGCACCGCATGCTCGCCAACTGGTTGGGCATCTGTGGGGACCCGCCCGCCGAGCAGCTGGTCAGCGTGCTCGAGCGGGAGGTGGCCGAGACGGTGCGTGCGGCGACGAGCGGCGCCAGAGCCGGGTAACGCCCAGCCGTCCTACTGGGCGAAGCTCAACCTGATCGAATCACCGAACTTGACCGGGGTGTTCGCAGGCGGATCCTGAGTCACCACGCCATTGGACGGCACGCCGCTGTTTTGCGCGGTGGGTAGCGGCACTAGAGCGCCCGTCCAGCCAAGGCTCTGCAGCAGCGGAAACGCATCCACCCAGAACTGGCCACGCAGATTCGGCATCATGAACTGGTTGCCCCGCGACACTTGGATCTGGATGACCGTGTCCACCGGAACTTCTTGTCCCGCAGGCGGATTGGTGCCCAGGACTGAACCCGCGGCCTTCGTGCCGTCCATCTGCACCTGGGCGGTGTTCGGGAAGCCGGATTGCTTGACGATCTGATCGCAGTCGGTGGCGGACAGGTTCGAGCAGTCGGGTACCGGCTTGCTGTCAGGTCCCGAGCCCACGACGATCGTGATGACGTTGGTGATCGCCGACGTGGAATTGGCGGCCGGGACGGTACCCGTCACCCGGCCCTTCTGTTCGGGCGCCGACACCGAAAGCGTCTGCTTGACGTTGTCGAACCCGGCTGACTTGAGCTTGTCCTCCGCATCGGCGGGGCTCAAGTTGCTGACGTCGGGGACTTCCTGCTGCTGGGGACCACTCGACACGTTGATGGTGATCTGGTCACCGGCGCTGACCGACGAGTTGGCGCCGGGCTCGGTGTTGATGACGCGCTCAGGGGGCACCTTCGAATCGGACTTGTTCGAGACATTCGTCTTGAAGCCGCGGTTCTGCAGGGTCGCAATGGCGTCGTCGCGGGTCTTGCCTGCTACGTCGGGCACCTGCTGGTCGCGCGGGCTGCCGCCGATCATGCTGATCCCGATGGTGACGACGACGGTCAGCACGGCCAGGATCGCGACGACCACCAGCCAACGCGCGATGGACGCCCGCCGCTCGGGCTCTTCGCTGTTCGGCCGGTGCGTCGGGATGTGTTCGGTGGGGGCACTGCGGCCACGCGGCCCGGAGGCCATGAACGTGTTGCGCTCGACGTCGGTCAGGACCTTCGGCGCGTCAGGAGCTTCGCCACTGTGCACCCGGATCAGATCGGTGCGCATGTCCGCAGCAGTCTGGTAGCGGTTCTCGGGGTTCTTCGCCAGGGCCTTGAGCACCACGGCGTCGAGCTCGGGGGAGATGCCTTGGTAACGCTCTGATGGCGGCCTCGGATCTTCCCGCACGTGCTGATAGGCCACCGCCACCGGCGAATCACCCACGAAAGGTGGTTGCCCCGTGAGGATTTCGTACAGCACGCAACCCAGCGAGTAGACATCCGACCGAGCGTCGACGGTCTCCCCGCGAGCCTGCTCCGGCGACAGGTACTGCGCGGTGCCGATGACGGCCGAGGTCTGGGTCATCGGATTGGCGCTGTCGGCGAGCGCCCTGGCGATGCCGAAGTCCATGACCTTCACGGCGCCGGCCTTGCTGATCATGATGTTCGCGGGCTTGACGTCGCGATGGATGATGCCGTGCTGGTGGCTGAAGTTCAGCGCCTGACAGGCGTCCGCGATGATCTCGATCGCGCGCTTCGGCTCCATGGGCCCGTCGGTGTGCACGATGTCGCGCAGCGTCAGGCCGTCGACGTACTCCATGACGATGTAGGGCAGCGGGCCCGCCGCGGTCTCGGCCTCGCCGGTGTCATACACGGCGACGATCGCGGGGTGGTTCAACGCGGCGGCGTTCTGGGCCTCCCGCCGGAACCGCAGATAGAAGCTGGGGTCCCTGGCCAGATCGGCGCGCAGCACTTTGACCGCGACGTCGCGGTGCAAGCGCGTGTCGCGGGCGATGTGAACCTCTGACATACCGCCGAACCCGAGGATCTCGCCGAGTTCGTAACGTTCTGAAAGGTGCTGGGGGGTGGTCATGGGAATTTCTGTTCCAGGGCCGCGAGGATGGTCCGGGACGGTCCGGATTCGTAACCAGGATCCCCGATGGGACCCACGTCGGTCCAATCGGGCGCAGGTTGGGCCGCAGGTGACGAGGACGGTGCGGGCAGCACGGTGGTGGTCGTCACCGTCTGGCGGGGTAGCTCCTTGTCCTTCTTGTCCTGGGCGTTCAGCACGATCATGATCGCGATGATGATGGCGAGTGCGCCAAGCACGCCTGCCGCCCACAGCAGCGCACGCTGGCCGGGGGAGAAGGTCCGGCGCGGCGGGGGAGTCCTCGGCGCAGGCCGGTGGCTACCCGTGGCAGGCCGCGGGCGGGCCGCCGGGACGGGGGGCCTTGGCCCGTAGTTGACCGGAGGCCGTGCTCCGGCGGACGGGATGTTGGCCGGGGTGGCCCGCCCGCCCAGTGACGGCGCCTGGTTCGGGCGCGGAGGCCGACGCCCGGTGCGCACGGCGGCGACGGCATCGGCGAACGCGCCGCCGGTGCGATACCGATTGCCGGGTTCCTTCTGCAACGCGATCTCGATGAGCTCGCGCACGTTGGGCGGCACGTTGCCCGGCAGGGCCGGTGGTTGTTCCTTGATGTGCTTCATCGCGACGGTCAGGGCGCCGTCGCCGGTGAACGGTCGTCGGCCCGAAACGGACTCGTAGCCGACGACACCCAATGAGTACACGTCGCTGGCGGCGGTGGCGTCCCGACCGAGGGCCTGCTCCGGGGCGATGTACTGCGCCGTGCCCATCACCATGCCCGTCTGCGTGACGGGGGCCGCGTCGACGGCCTTGGCGATGCCGAAGTCGGTGAGCTTCACCTGGCCGGTCGGAGTGATCAGGATGTTGCCCGGCTTGACGTCCCGGTGCACCAGCCCGGCGTTGTGGGCGACCTGCAGGGCCCGACCCGTCTGCTCGAGCATGTCGAGGGAGTGGCGCAGCGACAGGCTCCCGGTGCGCTTGAGCACGGTGTTCAGCGGCTCGCCGTTGACGAGCTCCATGACCAGGTACGCGGTGCGGCCCTCGCCGTCGAGGTCCGTCTCGCCGTAGTCGTAGACGCCGGCGATGCCTGGGTGGTTGAGCATCGCGACCGTGCGCGCCTCGGCGCGGAACCGCTCGATGAACTCGGGGTCCGACGAGAACTCCGCCTTGAGCACCTTGATCGCGACCTGTCGTCCGAGCCGGGTGTCCAACCCCTCCCAGACCTGACCCATACCGCCCGTGGCAATGTGCCGCTGCAGGCGGTAGCGGTCGGACAGCGTCACTCCGACGCGCGTACTCATGAGCCCTCCCGCAGCGCTGCGGCAATGGTGGCCCGCCCGATCGGCGCGGCTAGTGCGCCGCCGGTGGCGGACAATCGGTCGCCCCCATTCTCCACTAGCACCGCGACGGCCACTTTGGGTGCCTTGGCCGGGGCAAACGCGATGTACCACGCGTGGGGTGGAGTGTTACGGGGGTCGGTGCCGTGTTCGGCGGTGCCCGTCTTGGACGCGATCTGGACGCCCGAGATGGCACCCTTCTGCGACGTGACTTGCTCGGCGTCGATCATCAGACCCGTAATTGTATCGGCGACCTGCGCGGATACCGCCCGGCGTAGCTCGTGAGGTGCGGTCGTGTTGATGTTGGCGAGGTCAGGACCCTTGAGATCTTCGACGAGGTAGGGCTGCATGGTGACGCCGTCGTTGGCGATGGTCGCGGCGATCATCGCGTTCTGCAGCGGGGTCAGCGCGACGTCCTTTTGGCCGATGCTCGTCATCCCGAGCGCGGCAGCGTCGTCGATGGGGCCGACCGTCGAGTCGGCGACCTGAAGGGGCGTCGGTGGCAGCGGGGTGTCGAGCCCGAACGCCCTGGCGGCGTTGCGCATGGCGTCCGCGCCGGTCTTGATGCCGAGTTCGACGAACGCGGTGTTGCACGACTTGGCGAACGCCTCTCGCAGGGTGGTCGTCGGCCCGCTGCCGCAGGACGTCCCGCCGTAGTTCTCGAGCGTCGCGGTGCTGTCTGGCAGCGGTATCCGCGAAGCGGTGGTGACCGGGGTGCTTGGGGTGGCCCCGGCCTGCAGGGCCGCGGCCGTGGTGATCACCTTGAACGTGGACCCCGGCGGGTAGGTCTCCGAGATCGCCCGGTTGACCAGAGGCGAGTCGTGGTCGTCGCGCAGTTGCTGCCATGCGTTCGACTGGGTGGCGCCGTCATGGGACGCCAGCAGATTGGGATCGAAGGACGGCGATGACACCATTGCCAGGATCTTGCCCGTCGACGGCTCCAACGCCACGACCGCACCCTTGCACGGTCCGCTGCACCCCTGTTGCATGGCGTCCCACGCCGCTTCCTGCACGCTCGGGTTGATGGTGGTCGCGACGTTTCCTCCGCGGGGGTCACGACCGGTGAAGAAGTCCGCCAGCCGGCGTCCGAACAGCCGCTCGTCGGACCCGTTCAGGATGGAGTCCTCGGCGTGCTCCAGGCCCGTGCTCGAGTACTGCAGGGAGTAGAAGCCGGTCACGGGCGCGTACGCCAGTGGGTTCGGGTACTCCCGCAGGAACCGGAAGTGACCGTTGGTCGACATCGAGTAAGCGAGCAGCTGGCCGCCTGCAGAGATCTGTCCGCGCTGCCGGGAGTACTCGTCGAGCAGGATGCGCTGATTGCGCGGATCGGCCCGCAACCCGTCGGCGGTGAACACCTGGGTCAGGGTGGCGTTGGCGAGCAGCAACACGATCAGGGCCATGATCGCGACGGAGATCCGGCGCAGGGAGGTGTTCATATTTTCTGAATCACCTCGGTGCTCGCGGCCGCGATGGGCGTGGCGTTGACCGGCGTCGTGCTGATCGGACGACGGGCGGCGTGCGAGATCTGTATCAGGATCGCCAGCAGCACGTAGTTGGCGAGCAGCGACGACCCGCCGTAGGACATCCACGGGGTGGTCAAACCGGTCAGCGGGATCAGCTTGGTGACTCCGCCGACGACGATGAACAGCTGGATCGCCAGCGTCGACGCCAGCCCGGCGGCCAGCAGCTTGCCGAAGCTGTCGCGGACTGCGATCGCGGAGCGAAGTCCGCGCATGATGAGGATGGTGTAAAGCATCAGCACGCCAGCGAAACCGACGAGCCCGAGCTCCTCACCGATCGCGGCGACGATGAAGTCGGTCGCGGCCGCCGGCACCGTTTCGGGCTGACCGTTGCCAAGACCCGTGCCGAAGATGCCGCCGGTGGCGAAGCTGAACAACGACTGCACCATCTGGTAGCCGGCTCCGTCGGGATCGGCGAATGGATCGAGCCAGTTCTGGACGCGCACCTGGACGTGGGCGAAAACCTGATATGCCGCAACGCTTCCGATGGCGAACAGGGTCAGTCCGATGAGTACCCAGCTGATCCGATCGGTGGCGACGTAGACCAGCATCAGGAACGAGGCGTACAACAACAGCGACGTACCGAGGTCCTTCTCGAACACCATGACGCCGACCGAAGCGATCCACGCCACCAGCAACGGCGCGAGGTCGCGGGGCCGAGGCAGGTTCATGCCGAGCACGTGCTTGCCCGCGCTGGTGAACAGCGAACGCTTGGCCACCAACACCGCGGCGAAGAAGATCAGCAGCAGGATCTTGGAGAACTCCGCAGGCTGAATCGAGAAGCCGGGCAAGCGAATCCAGATCTTCGCGCCGCCCTCCTCAGAGAACCGGGCGGGGAGCACAGCGGGGATGACGAGCAGCACCAGGCCCGTCAGCCCGCACACGTAGCCGTATCGCGCGAGGAAGCGGTAGTCCTTCAAGAACACCACGACGAGCGAGAACGCGATGACGCCGACGAGGGTCCACAGCGTCTGCAGATTGGCGTCGGGGCCACGGTCGACACCCGCTACCACGGGGCCCGACGCGAGGTCGATCCGGTGAATCATGACCAGCCCCAAGCCATTCAACAACGCCACGACGGGAAGCAGCAGCGGGTCGGCATAGGGCGCGAAGCGGCGCACGACAAGGTGGGCGCCGCCGAACAGCGCGAAGTACGCGATCGTGTACTGGGCCAGATCCCAGCTCAGCCCCGGCTCCTGATTGGCCTCGACGATCAGCAGGGCCACCGTCGTGATCAACGCCGCGAACCCAAGCAGGAACAATTCCGCGTTGCGACGGTTGGGCACGGGCAGTGTGACGGGGACCGCGGCCTGCGGTTGCGTGGTCATGACTCGGCCCGGCAGTTGGTGCCCGGCTCCTGCGGTGGTGGCGGCAGTGCCGTCACGGTGGGCGACGGCGAGGGAGGCACAGGTGACGAAGCGGGCGGCTCAGGAGTCAGTGGCGCAGGCGCTGGCGCTGGCGCAGGCGAGGTGACGGTGGTCGGCACCTCGGGATTGACGGACTCCGTCGGCTCGCGCGAAGGCTCCGACGGGGTGGGGCCGGGCGGTGGCGGGGGAGGTGTCGTCGTGGTCGTGGTCGGTGGGGGAGGCGGCAGGCAGATCGGCAGTAGCGACGAGTGTCCGAGTTCCTTGAGCTGACGGATCGCGTCGTCGACGCTGCCTGCGGGTAGCCCCGCCTTCACTTGTGCCCGTTCGGATTCGCGGAGATCGCCGACCTTCAGAACCTGGCAGTCCCCGCGCGGGTCGTCGGACCCGATGATCGTCAGGTCGGCCCGCGAGTCCAGGCAGGCGAGCCGGAACGGCTGCTGCAGCGGCATGCCGAGGAAGCTGCCCTGAACGCCGCGCATGATGTAGACGGCGCCGTTGTACTCGGCGACGTAGTAGTTGCTTCGGATGACGAACCGGCCGATGGCGAGGCCCGCAAGCACGAGCAGGACGACCAGGATTCCGGCGTACAGCATCCTGCGCCGCGAACGCGGTTTGCGGGCAGGCGCTTCCGGTTCGGCGGCCGGCCGCTTGGGGGGCTCGACGCGGCGTGGATTGAACGCCGAGGCGCGTCCGGCCGCGGTGTTCGGCGGCGCAGTTTGGTCGTCGTCGCCGGACACGGCCCCCGCCAGGATCGGCTGGGTCTGGCCGACGCCGTAGTCGACGACGTCGGCGACGACCACGGTGACGTTGTCCGGACCTCCGCCGCGAAGCGCCATTTCGATTAGCCGGTCGGCGCTTTCGGCGACGTCGGGAATCAGCAGCGCATCCTGGATGGTCTCGTGACTCACCGGGTCGGACAGGCCGTCGGAACACAGCAGGTAACGGTCGCCGACGTGAGCCTCCCGCATGATCAGCGTCGGCTCGACCTCGTGGCCGGTCAGCGCGCGCATGATGAGCGACCGCTGAGGATGGCTGTGCGCTTCCTCGGCGGTGATGCGACCCTCGTCGACGAGGGTCTGGACGAAGGTGTCGTCCTTGGTGATCTGGTTCAGCTCGCCGTCGCGCAGCAGATAGGCGCGCGAATCGCCGATGTGGACCAGGCCAAGTCTGTTGCCCGCGAACAAGATTGCGGTGAGCGTGGTGCCCATGCCGTCGAGTTCGGGGTCGGCCTCGACATGTGCGGCGATCGCGGTGTTGCCCTCGTGCACCGCCGAGTTGAGCTCGCTGAGCAGGTCGCCACCGGGTTCGTCGTCGTCGAGGTGGGCCAGCGCGGCGATGACCAGTTGGGACGCCACCTCGCCAGCGGCGTGCCCACCCATGCCGTCGGCCAGGGCGAGCAGCCTGGCCCCGGCGTAGACGGAGTCTTCGTTGTTGGCTCGGACGAGACCGCGGTCGCTTCGGGCCGCGTAGCGGAGGACGAGGGTCACGGGCGCAGCTCGATCACTGTCTTGCCGATTCGAACCGGCGCACCCATCGGAACCCGTACTGCTGTCGTCACCTTCGCCCTGTCAAGGTATGTACCGTTGGTCGATCCTAGGTCCTCTACGTACCATTCGGACCCCCGCGGGGACAGCCGGGCGTGCCGTGTCGAAGCGTAGTCGTCGGTGAGCACCAGGGTGGAGTCGTCGGCGCGGCCGATGAGCACGGGTTGGCTGCCCAACGTTATACGCGTCCCCGTGAGTGCGCCTTCGGTGACGATCAGCTGCCGGACCACGCCGCGTCGCCCCCGGCTTGGCAGCAGCGTGCCGCGCAGCGCAAGGCCGCGGTGGGCCATCGCCGCGCCGGTGGGCGCGTAGATGTCCGTGCGCAGGATCCTCAGCACCGACCAGATGAACAGCCAGAGCAGCAGCAGGAAACCGACGCGCGTCAGCTGCAGAACTAACCCCTGCATCTGACGTCCTCTCCGTCACCGTCCCATTGTCGTGGCACACCGATCACCCGCTCGGAGACCGTCGGCACCGTCACGATACTTGGGCGCGGAACGGCATGGAGGCGAAGCGAACACCAGCTCCGCGACTGTGACCGGTCTGAGTCCTCAGTGGGTCAATGAACGCGAACGATGATCTCGGAATGGCCGAGCCGGATGACGTCGCCGTCGGCGAGCTGCCACTCCTGAACGGGCGCATTGTTTACCGTCGTACCGTTCGTCGAGTTCAGGTCGGACAACAAGGCCAGCGCCCCGTCCCACCGGATCTCGAGGTGCCGACGCGAAACCCCGGTGTCCGGGAGGCGGAACTGGGCGTCCTGTCCGCGGCCGATCACGTTGGCGCCCTCGCGCAGCTGGTAGGTGCGACCGCTGCCGTCATCGAGCTGCAGCGTCACGGTGGCGCCGGCTGCGCCGTAACCCTGTCCGTATCCGCCAGGCGGAGCCGGCTGCTGGCCGTAGTCATACCCGGCAGGCTGGCCTGCGGGATAGCCCGGATCGGCGTACCCAGCGGGTTGCGCCGCTGCGGGATCCGCGTAGCGGCCGTAGTCGGGCTGGGCGTAGTCCTGGCGTCCGCCGTAGCCCTGGGCACCGTAACCGGCCTGGTCGGGGTAGCCACCCTGCTCCGGGTAGCCGCCCTGCTCCGGGTAGCCGCCGGGATAGCCGGGCTGCTCGGGGTAGCCGCCGGGTTGGGCCGGGGCCGGGTAGCCGCCGGGCTGGTCGGGGTATCCGCCCGGCGCAGCGGGATAGCCACCTTGGTCGGGACGCCCGTAGTCGTCGTGCGCAGGAGCGGCGGGCTGACGGCCGTAGTCGTATTCGGCGCCAGGCGCGGGGTAGCCGCCCTGTCCGCCGGCAGGGTAGCCGCCGGGTGCCCGGCCGTAACCCTGATCGGCGTATCCGCCCTGCGGCGGGTAGCCGCCCTGCTCCGGATAGCCACCCTGGTCGGGGTAGCCGCCCTGGCGGGGCGGGTAGGCGGGCGGGGGCGGGGGCGCGCCCTGCGGCGGGTAGCCACCCTGCTCGGGATAGGCACCTTGGTCGGGATAGCCCGCCGGGCGGGGCGGGTAGCCGGGCGGCGGCGCGCCCTGCGGCGGGTATCCGGCCTGGTCAGGCGGATAGGCGGGGCCACGATCGTCGGCCTGCCTGCCGTAGTCGTTGTACTCGTCGCCGGGTTGCCCCTGGCCGGGGCCCCCGCGGTGGCTCGGATTGTCGGTCATTGGCGGTACTCCTGGTTCTGCGTCCGTGCGGTCTGTTGGAGCCGGGGCGGGTTCGCTCGCGGTCGAGTCCGGGTTGACCGCTCCTCGTGTGCGGAACTGGCCGGTGTGCAAGTTCGGTGACGATTCGAACCTGACGACCACCTCACCATACGTTTGCCATCCTTGGTCACGGATGTATCCCTCCAGGTATCTGGCAAAAGTGGTCGAGGTGAGGGCTGGATCGGCGCTCACCTTCTGATAGTCGGACACACTGAGGGTAATGACGTAGTCGTTCGGGGCCAAAATGCGACCGCCGCCCGCGTCGCGCGCTCCGGACTCGGCCTCACGCTGCAAACCCGCCTCGACCTCTTGCGGAACGATGGAGCCGCCGAATACGCGCGCGAAGGCGTCACCAACCGTGGACTCGAGCTTTCGCTCGAATCGGTTGACAAGGCCCATGTCACCGCCCACCTCGCTGGCTGTCGTCGTCGGGTCCGTTCGCGTGATGTCCGAACCTGCGCGTCACAGGCCCGATCACCCTGTACGCATGGTATCGGCCCAACCCGGCGCAACGGTGCCAACAGCCCACCAATAGAATCATGAGAATCAGATCGCGCCAGGTCAGCGCGTGATCCGGGGCTCCCGACGGAGACCTGCGCGGTTGGGGAACGGGCCGGAGTGCGTGATACGCTCCCCCGGTTGTTGGGGCGAGTGGC
>JAOPVI010000314.1 GCA_025966225.1 Mycobacterium sp.
GCACCGCCCGCGCGTAGGTCGCCCAGCCACGATTCGATCTAACGGCTGCCAGAGGCGCTGTTGCCCCGTCCGGAGTTCGGGGGCTTGCCTGCGCCTCTCGGTGGCGCGCCCTTTGGCGCCGAGAACCGGGTGGTCTGAGCTTCCCCGGCAGGCGCTGCTGCCGGGGCGGTGGGAATGCGTGTGGTGCTCGCTGCCGACGGCGGATTCGCGCGCGGAGGAACGGCCGGGCGGCCAGGGGCGATGGCCCGAGGTCCGTCCGGATGGCCCGGATCGTGCGGTGGCCGCGGCCGGTTGGGCGGAGAAACGGGCGCGGCCACCGCACCGACGAGGGCTTCTTCCGGCTCCCTGACGGCGGGCCGCTTGCGTTCGTCGGGCAGTTCGGTCTCGCCGAGGCCGAGTTTTTCCTGAACACGCTTCAACCAGCGCGGCGCCCACCAGCAGTCGTCGCCGAGCAACTTCATGATTGCGGGCACGAGGAACATCCGGATGATCGTGGCGTCGAGGAGCAGCGCGATGAGCAGGCCGAAGGCCAGGTACTTCATCATCACCAGGTCCGAGAACACGAACGCGCCCGCGACGACGGCCAGGATCAAGGCGGCGCCGGTGATGAGCCGGCCCGTCGTGGCGGTACCTATTCGGATGGCTTCGGCGGTGGACATGCCCCGTTCCCTGGCCTCGACCATGCGAGACACCAGGAACACCTCGTAGTCGGTCGACAGCCCCCAGATCACCGCGATGATCAACCCGATCATCGGTGCCATCAGCGGCTGCGGCGTGTAGTTCATCAGGCCGGACCCGTGGCCGTCCACGAACATCCACGTCAGGATGCCCATCGTCGAGCCCAGCGTGAGCGCACTCATCAACGCGGCCTTGATCGGCAACACCAACGATCCGAATGCCAGGAACATCAGGATCGTCGTCGTCGTGATCAGGAACACCGCCATCAGCGGCAGCTTGGCGAACAGACTGTGGATGCTGTCCTGCTCGAGCGCGGGCGTGCCGCCTACCCAGACCGTGACGTCCTTGGGCGTCTGCAGGCCGCGGAGCTCGTCGATCTTCTTGGCGGCGTCGCTACGCTCCTTCAGCCCGTTCTGCAGCACGCACGGTTGGTCCTTCGAGTCGCACGGAGACAGTTGGCCGTCCGCACCCTTCGTGATGTCGGGGTTGGTGACGTCCGGCGCCACGGGGCGCTCGTCCCAGGTGCCGGAGAAGCCGGAAATCTGGGTCGCCTTGTTCTTGATGTCGGCGATCTGCTCAGGTGTCGCGCCCTTGATGACCAGGGTCAGCTTCTCGGTGCGGTACCCGGGGAAGCTGTCGTCGAAGGTCTTCTGCGCGTTGCGCACCGAGTTGTCCGGCGGCAGGTACTTCTCGCTGATGCCACCGAGCGCGAGTTGGCCGAGCGGGATGATGAGGATGACCATCACGATGGCGATGGGCGCGGCGAACGCGATCGGTCGCTTCATCACGACGTTGACGAGCCTGCCCCAGAAGCCCTTCTCGACCTCGTCGCGGGTCTTGGTCTTCTGTGTCTTGTCGGCCAGCCAGTGCAGCCACCAGACGATCGGGGTCCGCGCAATCTCGACGGCCCGGGCGAGGGCCAGTCCGGCGATGACCACTGCTACGAATATGACGATGCCGAGCAGGATCCAGAACAGCGCGCCCTCGACGATGCCTGCGTCGCGCAGGGCGTAGACGCCGTAGCTGAGCGCGGCCATCAGCGCGGTGTAGCCGAGCACCAGGCCGACGGTGGCGATCCCCGCGCCACGTTCTCCGCTGACGCGGATGCGCTGACGTGCGATGTGGCCAAGCGCGATGCCGACCGGGGGCACGAGCACGCCCAGCGGGATGGAAGCGATGGCGAACGTGTTGGTGGCCGGGTTGTCGGGGTCCGACCTGATCGGATCGGGTTGCGCGAACTTGATCAGCGTGCTCACGCCGAGTGCGTCGACCCGCGGGCCCAGGATCGCAAGAGCAGCCGCCAACACGGTGTTCGAGAGGATCGCCGCGAGCATGACCGAAGCGATGATCGCGTAGGTGATCGACTTCAGGAAGCCCTGAGGGAAGAGCAGCAGCGGCACGGACGACGCCACGATGATCACCGCGGAGAACATGACCGTCCGACCGGAGGTCATCATCGTTCTTCGAATCGCAGTCTCGGTGTCGTAGCCCTCGGCGATCTCCTCTCGGAACCGGCTCACGATGAACAAGCCGTAGTCGATGGCGATGCCCAGGCCGATGAGCGTGACCACCGGCTGGGCGAAGAAGTGCACGGGGGTGAATTCGGCCACCAGCCGCATGATCCCGAGTGCGCCCGCGATGGTCAGGCCGCCGATGATGGCTGGCAGGGCGGCCGCGATCACCCCGCCGAAGACGAAGAACAGCACCACCGACACCAGCGGGATGGCCGCTACCTCGGCACGCTGCTGGTCCTCACCGATGGTTCCCGTGAGCTCGCTGGCGATGGGTTGTAGTCCGGCCAGCTTGATGTTGCCGTCGTCGACCTTCTGCAGATCGGGCGCAATGGTCTTGTAGTTCTTGAGGATGGTGTCGTCGTCGTTGCCCTTGAGCGGCATGACGATGAACGTGCGCGTCCCGTCGTTGGCGATCGCCTTGTTGGTCGTCGGGTCGCCGGTGGGACTCTTGAGGTACCCCTGCCAGGACAGCACCTGGTCGGGATGGTCGGCCTGGACCTTGTCGAGCTCGTCCTTGACCTGCTTGGACCAGTCGGGGTCGTTGACCTTCTTGCCGTCGGGAGCGTCCAGCACACCGACGATGTGACTGAGCCGGTCCCGGCCGTAGACGTTGTCGGCGAGCTCTGAAGCCGCGACGGACTGGCTGCTTTCGTCGTAGAAACCGCTCTGCGTGACGTGCTCGCCGAGGCTCATCCCGTAGATGCCGCCGCCAACGCAGAGTGCGACCATGACACCGATCACTACGTATCGGAATCGGTACACAGTTCGACCCCACCAGGCGAACACGTCAGCTCCTCACGATCTTCTTCAAGTTTCTCTTTCGGCCGGCGCTCATCGCTTCAGTCAACCAACGCGCGAGGTCAGTAGCGAGGACAGCGGCCGGAACGGCTGCAGCCAAGCTCCCTGCTCGGGCAGCGAATCAAGGCCGATTCGCGGTAGCGGCTCTCTGAAGACACCGGGGATGTCCTCGAGGTCGACAAACTCCAAGGTATCCGACGCTAGCGCCCAACTCGCGTGT
>JAOPVI010000266.1 GCA_025966225.1 Mycobacterium sp.
CCGCCGATGAGCGGTACGCGGAAGAAGTTCTTGCGCGCTTCCTACAAACCCTTGGCGCTCGCGGCGGGCACTTCCTAGGCCTTGCCGTAACCGACGCCGACCATGCCGTTGCCGTCGCCGACGACCATCAGCGCGGTGAAGCTGAACCGACGGCCACCCTTGACCACCTTGGAGACGCGGTTGATCGTGACCATCCGCTCGATCAGGTTGCTCTTCTCGCCACCGTCGCGACCGCCACGACCACCACGGTCGTCGCGGCGACCACGGCCGCCATCACGGGCTCCGCCGCCACGGTTGTCGGTCCGACCGGCGCCGGTACCGGTTCCTGCTGCCTGTTCTGCCATCATGCAGACCTTCCGTACGTCTTCGTCATCAGAATTTGAGCCCGCCTTCGCGCGCGGCGTCAGCCAGCGCAGCGATCCGGCCGCCGTAGGTGTAGCCACCGCGGTCGAACACCACGGTGTCGATGCCTGCGGCCTTGGCGCGCTCGGCGATCAGCTGTCCGACCCGCACGCTGTGGGCCTTCTTGTCACCCTCGACCGCGCGCACGTCCGCTTCGATGGAGGACGCCGCGGCCAGCGTGACGCCGTCCCCGTCGTCGACCAACTGCACGTGGATGTGCCGCGCGGAGCGGTTCACCACCAGGCGCGGGGTCTGTGCGGTACCCGAGACCTTCTTGCGCAGCCGGGCGTGCCTGCGCAGCCGGGCCACCCGACGGGTCTCGGAGACGTTCTGCCCCACGGGCTTCCGCTTCGCGGTGTCTGTGTTAGTAGCGGCCATGTCTTACTTACCTGTCTTTCCGACCTTGCGGCGGATCTGCTCACCCTCGTAGCGCACGCCCTTGCCCTTGTACGGGTCGGGGCGGCGCAGGCGGCGGATGTTCGCCGAGATCTGGCCGACCTTTTGCTTGTCGATGCCGGTGACCGAGAACTTGGTTGGTGTCTCCACCGCGAACGAGATGCCGTCGGGCGCCTCGATCACGACGGGATGGCTGTAGCCGAGCGCGAACTCGAGGGTCTTGCCCTTGAGCACGACGCGGTAGCCGACGCCGAAGATCTCCATCTTCGTGGTGTACCCCTCGGTGACACCGGTGATGAGGTTGGCGACCAGGGTGCGCGACAGCCCGTGCAGCGAGCGGTTGAGCCGCTCGTCGTTGGGGCGATCCACCACGATGGCGCCATCGTCGTTGCGCGAGACCGAGATGGGCTCGGCAACGGCCAGTTCCAGCGAGCCCTTGGGCCCCTTGACCGACACGTTCTGTCCGTCGATCGTGACGTCGACCCCGGATGGAACCAGGACCGGTTGCTTACCAATGCGCGACATGTCTAAATCTCCCTCACCAGACGTAAGCGAGGACTTCGCCGCCCACGCCTTGTCGTGATGCCTGACGGTCGGTGAGCAGACCCGAGGACGTGGACAGGATCGCCACGCCGAGGCCGCCGAGCACCCGCGGCAGATTGGTGGATCGTGCGTACACCCGCAAGCCGGGCTTGGACACCCGCTTGAGGCCCGCGATGCTGCGCTCGCGGGTCGGGCCGTACTTCAGCTGAACTACCAGCGACTTGCCCACGCGGGCATCCTCGGTGCGGTAGTCGGTGATGTACCCCTCCTTCTTGAGGATCTCGGCGATGTTCGCCTTGATCTTCGAGTGGGGCAGGGTCACTTCGTCGTGGTACGCCGAGTTGGCGTTGCGCAGACGTGTCAAGAAGTCTGCGATCGGATCCGTCATGGTCATGACAGCCGCTTCACCTTCCTCGCAGTGGTTCCCACTGGGTTTGATCCCTTTGGGGGCCTTCCGCGTGTTTTCAAAGTAGTTGTAGGTACGGAAGCTTGCGGCTCTTCGCGCAAGCGCTCATCACTGGGCTGTCTTACCAGCTGGCTTTTTGCACGCCGGGCAGTTCGCCGGCATGCGCCATCTCACGCAAGCAGATTCGGCACAGGCCGAACTTGCGGTAGACGGCGTGGGGGCGGCCGCACCTGTTGCAACGGGTGTAGCCGCGGACCTTGAACTTCGGCTTCTTGTTGGCCTTGTTGACCAGAGCCTTCTTTGCCATCTGCTCAGTTCTCCTTGAACGGGAAGCCAAGTGCACGCAGCAGCGCGCGACCTTCGTCGTCGGTCGTCGCCGAGGTGACGACGGTGATGTCCATGCCGCGGGGCCGGTCGATGCTGTCGATGTCGATCTCGTGGAACATCGACTGCTCGTTCAGACCGAACGTGTAGTTGCCGTTGCCGTCGAACTGCTTGGCCGACAGGCCGCGGAAGTCGCGGATACGGGGCAGCGCGATCGACACCAGGCGATCGAGGAACTCCCACATGCGGTCGCCGCGCAGCGTCACGCGGGCGCCGATCGGCATGCCCTCGCGCAGCTTGAACTGGGCGATGGACTTGCGGGCCTTGCGGATCTCCGGCTTCTGGCCGGTGATCAGCGCCAGGTCGTTGACCGCGCCGTTGATCAGCTTCGCGTCGCGGGCGGCGTCACCGACACCCATGTTGACGATCACCTTGACCACGCCGGGGATCTGCATCACGTTGGCGTAGGTGAATTCCTTGTTCAGCGCGTCCTTGATCTCTTCGCGGTAGCGCTGCTTCAGGCGGGGCTGCGTCTTCGCCGTCGTCTCGGTGCTTTCTACGGTGGTCATGCTCAGACTTCCTTGCCGTTGCGCTTCGAGATGCGCACCTTCTTGCCGTCGTCGTCAACGCCGTACCCGAGGCGGGTGGGGTTCCCGTCGGAGTCGACGACCATCACGTTGCTCACGTGGATGGGCGCCTCCTGCGTGACGATGCCTCCCGAAGAGGCACCGCGCTCGTTGCGCGAGACGGCGGTGTGCTTCTTGATGCGGTTGACGCCCTCGACGAGCACCTTGTCGCGGGTCGGGTAGGCCACCAGGACCTTGCCCTTGGCGCCCTTGTCCTTACCCGAGATGACGAGGACGGTGTCGCCCTTGTGCACCTTCATTTACAACACCTCCGGGGCCAGCGAAACGATCTTCATGAAGCGCTTCTCGCGCAGCTCACGACCGACCGGCCCGAAGATGCGGGTCCCGCGGGGGTCGTTGTCGGGCTTGATGAGCACGGCGGCGTTCTCGTCGAACTTTATGTAGCTGCCATCGGCGCGGCGACGCTCCTTGACGGTGCGGACGATGACGGCCTTGACGACCTCGCCACGCTTGACGTTTCCGCCGGGGATGGCGTCCTTCACCGTCGCGACGATGACATCTCCGATGCCGGCATATCGCCGACCCGAGCCGCCGAGGACGCGGATGCACAAGATTTCCTTGGCGCCCGTGTTGTCGGCGACCTTGAGTCGCGATTCCTGCTGAATCACTCGATCTCCTCGATTTAATGCACGCTGAGCAGCTCAGAAAGCAGCGCTGAATCAGCTCGACGTACGCGGTCTTCGTTCCCGAAAGGCACGCAGGGCTGGCACGCGATGAGCGCTTGCGCGAAGAGCAAGCGAGCACTGCGGTCAGCCGAGGTCTGCCCAAGGCAACCCCTACATACTAGGTGACCTCTGCGAATGCGCCAAATCATCCCCACCAGCGATTTCGGCGCGCGTTCGGTGCTCACCGACCAAATGCGCGCCGAAATCACTCGGAAACGACGCAGCGGAAGCCGATGTGGGTGGCCGCGCTGTCCTGCGACTGCGACGACCGCGCGGCGGGCCGGTAGCGGTGGCAGTACTCGGGCGCGCAGAGGTGTGAGCCACCCTTGAGCGTCTGATTGACGGCCGGATCGGGGTCTACCGATGGCGTACAGCAGCCCTTCTTGTCTTCGGTGCGGTGTTGTGTGGCGTACTGCGTGGTGGTCCATTCCCACACGTTGCCGATCATGTCGACCAGCCCGAACGCGTTCTCCGGGAAGATACCCACCGGCGACGTGCCCGCCCAACCGAGGGCGCCGTCGTTGCGATACGGAAAGCGGCCCTGCCAGGTGTTGGCCATCAGCCGGCCGCCGGGCGTGACCTGTTCGCCCCACGCGTACGTCGTCACACTCCCGCCTCGCGCGGCGTACTCCCACTCCGCCTCGGTCGGCAGCCGCCTGCGCGCCCAGCGCGCATAAGCCGCCGCATCCGTGTACGCGACCTGCACGACGGGGTGGTCTGGCCGGTCCCGCAAGGCACCGATCGAGCTACCCGGCCCGAACGGACTGCGCCAGTACGCACCGGGCACCCAGTCCCACCACTGCCGCCAGTCGCGCAGGTCGATCGGGCCATCCGTTGACCGGAACACCAGCGTGCCGGGCTGCAGGTCGGCTTCGGAGACGCCGGGATACAGCCCAGGATCGAGCGGGCGCTCGGCGACGGTGACGTAACCGGTGTCGTCGACGAACTCGGCGAACTGCGCGTTGGTGACCGGGTGTCGTTCGACGGCGAAGGCGGACACCGTGGCGGTGTGCACCGGCGCCTCTTCTGGGTAGAAGCTCGTCGACCCCATCGGAAATGATCCGCCCGGGAGCGCGACCAAGTCGGTCAGCATCAGCTCACGGTATTTCGATGCCGAAGTCCCGCATCATCAGGTCCTCCGCGGCGGCGTAGCCGAGGGCGCCTTGCGGGCCTTCGAGGTGAATTGCCACTAGGTAGGACGCCGAGTTGGTCCAGACGTGCGCGATGCGGTCGCGATACTCCACCGGGGCACCGCCCGAACCCGACCACATGCCCATCAACTTCTGGCCGCTGTAGCCGCAGAGCTCGCCGGGCAGCACGCTCAGCGAGGCGATGGGCGCCTTGGCCATCGCGTCGTCGGAGTACTTGTCGAAGGCCTCCGTCGGCTCGAGCTCGGTCGGAGCGACGGTCACCGTGCCCTTGAGGCCGTTGGGGCCCGTCAGGTTCAGCGTCGGATCCACCGGACTCGGTGCGAATTTCCAATTGTCGGGCGCGAGGAGCTCGATGATGGGCGTGTCTGGTCGGGCGCCCTGGACGAACGAGATCTGTTGCGAGCCCGGTTCGCGCCCGGCCGGTTCGCAGGTCTGCGCCATCGGTTCGAGCGGCCTGCGG
The DNA here is from genome assembly GCA_025966225.1 of Mycobacterium sp. Classification (GTDB taxonomy): domain Bacteria; phylum Actinomycetota; class Actinomycetes; order Mycobacteriales; family Mycobacteriaceae; genus Mycobacterium. Next base: position 4,995 of record JAOPVI010000266.1, read on the forward strand.
GTGGTCTCGGCAACGCCGAAGCCCGAACCGGGCTCGGTGTCGACGCCGCGGACGTCGAACTCGTCGAACGTTGTGCCGTCGACGAAGTCGTCGGCTCGCCCGCGACGGCAGCACCTTCGGTCTGCCTGGCGCATGCGCACCCGAGCCCCACGGCGGCGACGACGGTAGCTACGGCAATCGTTTTCATGCCGTCAGTCCTTCGCGAAAGCCTGCGCGACTTCTCGTTCCACGTCGCGATACGGCGTGCCCGAGATGTCGACCACCACCTTGGCGATGGTTCCACCCGTGAAGTCGTACGGCGCCTTGTAGGCGCTGGACACGGCTTGGCCGCCGTTGCGCCCGACCGCGACACCGCCGCCGGCCAGTCCGAAGCTCCCCGGATGGGCCCGCACCGCCGTCTTCGTCGCGACCTTCGCGCCATCGACGTAGAGCGAGACGTCTCCGAGTGGCGTGTGGCTGCCCTCGACGGTGCCGGTCCTGTCGTAGGTGACTCCGAACACGTGGCTGCCCAGCGGAATCGCGTCGGGGGCTGTAACCCTCTGCTCGTCTTCGCCCATGAAGTTGTAGACGTAGTTCAGCCTGCCATCCTGGACGAAGAGCACGTGACCGCCGTGGCCGGCGCCGTGCTTGAACAGCACGCCTTCCGCGCCGGTGGTGTCCACCGTGACCTCCGCGAGGACCGAGAAGGACTGGCCGCGCAGTTCGACGGCTGCGCCGACGCCGACCTCGGCTGTGCCCGGGTAGTAGGTGAAGGTCTTGCGGTCGACGGACAGGTAGGGACGGAAGCGGCCCAGGGTCTCGAAGATGTTCAGGTCACCCAGCGGTAGTCCGTTGTACTTGGCCGCCTCGGAAAACCAGAGCGCCTTGAGTTCCTCGAGTTTCTCCGGCTGCTCTGCCGCGAGGTCGTGGCACTGGCTGCGGTCGGATTCGATGTGGAAGAGCTCCCAGCGGTCGTCGCCGAAGTGCGACCAGCCAGCCGGGCTGGCGGCGTGCACGGTGTTGGCGAACCAGCCCTGGTGCCAGATGCCGCGAGTGCCGAGCATGGTGTAGAACTGGGTGTCCTTGCCCGTGTCGGCGGTCGAGTCGCCAAGGGCCGCCTTGAAACTCACCCCGTCGAGTGGCTTCTGCGCGATGCCCGCGACCTCGTCGGGTGGCGCGATGCCGAGGAGGTCGTAGATGGTCGGCGTGACGTCGCATACGTTGACGTAGTTGTCCCGGAATTCACCGTGCGCCGAGATTCCCTTGGGCCAGCTGATGATTGCGGTGTCCGCGATGCCGCCCTCGTGCGAGGCGTAGCGCTTGAACAGCTTGTAGGGCGTGTTGAACGCCATCGCCCAGCCGATCGGATAGTGGTTGTAGGTGTCCGGGGCGCCGAGGTGATCGTAGAACCGCATGCTCTCTTCGACGGTGTCGATGTAGCCGTTGAAGAACTTGTTCTCGTTGACCGAGCCGTTGGGTCCGCCCTCTCCGCTGGCCCCGTTGTCGGAAATCGTGACGATGATCGTGTTGTCGAGTTGTCCGGACTCCTCGAGATAGTCCAAGATGCGGCCGATCTGCGCATCGGTATAGGACAGGAACCCGGCGAACACCTCGGCCATCCTGCTGAAGAGTCGTTTCTCCTCGTCGTCGAGGGTGTCCCACGGCCGCACGGTGTCCTGGTAGGGCCAGGCCTCCCCGTTCGGTCCCTTGACGTCGAGATACGGGTTCACGGGCGACAATTCAGTGTGCTCCGGCACGATGCCGAGCTTCTTCTGAATCGCCAGGACGAGCTCGCGGTACGCCTCGTAGCCCATGTCGAACACGCCGTCGTACTTGTCGGCCCATTCGGCGAACACGTGATGCGGTGCGTGGCCCGCACCGGGGCACACATAGCTGAACCACGGCTTGTCCGGCGCGATCACCTTGGCATCGCGGATGAATTCGATTGTCTTGTCGGCGAGGTCTTTCGACAGGTGATAACCATCTTCTGGCGTGCCGGGCGGGTTCACCGGGTGGTTGTCGTACACCAGGTCCGGATACCACTGATCGGTCTCGCCGCCCATGAATCCGTAGAAGCGTTCGAAGCCACGCGAGGTCGGCCAGTGCCGCTTGGTCGACGCTAGGTTTGACTCGTCGAGTGGCGTCAGATGCCACTTGCCGACGCAGTAGGTGTTGTAGCCCTGTTCGGCCAGGACCTCAGACAGCAAAGCGGTTTCGAACGGGATGCGACCGCATGCGTTGGGGAAGCCTTCGGTGAACTCTTCGATCATCGCCATGCCGACCGTGGTGGCGTTGCGACCGGTCAACAGGGACGCCCGGGTCGGTGAGCACAGGGCCGTGGTGTGGAACTGCGACAGTCGCACTCCCCGCTCGGCGATGCGCGTCATCGCCGGCATCTCCACCAGGCCGCCGAAGCAGTCCCAGGTCGCGATGCCCGTGTCGTCCCACACCAGATAAAGAATGTTGGGTGCACTCTCCGGTGCGGTTGGCGCAGCGAATGGGCCCCAATCCGGTTCCGAATCACGGATATCCAGTTCGATCTTGCCGTTGAACTCGGTAGCCATCGCTGGCCTCACTCTCGTAGTGGACCCCTGGGATTCCGGATGCAGACTACACCGCTGCGCCGAACAGTCGGCCAACATCGCACTGACGAACGGTCACGCCGCCGCAGTGGCTAACCAGGGTCTGTCCGCTCCCCCTGCGTCCAGGTGTGCGGCAGCATCGGCACGCTCGGCCCGACGCCGAAATCGTCGCTGGGCAGGGTGGCCAATCCAGCGGCTTGCTCACTGGGTTTCGACACCGTGCCCGCGAAGCCCAGCGATCCCGCGCCGCTATCCGATGCTGTCTTCGACGCGACCGGCCCGTCGGTCGGCGGTGCATCCCAATCCGGATCGACGTCGTAATCCATTGTCGCGTCGGCATAGTCGTACCTATGCGCCTGCTGTGCCCGCCGCTTCCGTGACCGTCGCCGAGCGGCTCCCGCTGCGGCAACCGCGGCCGACTCGGCAGGCGCTTTCAGCCGCGCGCTTGAACCGGCGCTGGCCTTGGCTCCGAAATCGAATCCAATGGGTGGACCACCTCCCGCGGCAACCATGTATGGGAAGGCCAAACCGTGGGCACCCGTGGGCGGCGGACTCGGTGGTGCCGGTGCCGTGCCGGTGGCAGGGCTCGCTGCGGGCGCGGTCGCCGAGGTCGGGACGGGCGCCGAATGCGCAATGGCGGCGACAGTCGGGGCCGATGCGGTGACCGGCGCAATCGGCAGCGCGGGAAGGTGCGGCAGCGGTGGCACGAGCGGCTGAAAAACAGAGGGGTCTATCAGCCCCGCCACGCTGGCTACTGACGCCACCGCTGCGGCAGCGGCGGCGGGAAGGACAGCAGTGGTCGAACTGGCGGCGATCGCGGCGGCGACTACCGGATGCGCGACGAGGAACGCGATGATGTTGGCCGGCGTCAGGCTGGCCAGCGCTGCCTCTGGGTTGTTGGCCAGCAATTGCGCGAACTGCTCGAGATCCTGAACGAGGGTGACGGTGTTCTTCACCCAGTACAGCGTTGTCAGCGGGTTCGTGTACGACGAGTAGGGCAGCCCGTTGATCGTGCCGCCGGTGGGATCCCATGTGATTCCCCTGGCCTGCAGGAATTGCACGATGAGTTGGTCCAGGGGGGTCTCGGTGGTGGAGTCGGCCGGCGACGCGGTGGGATTGGTTTGGTTGTCCGCCTTCAGAATTGGTGGTGCCGGTTCGGCCACGGGCGTCGACGCGACAGCCGAGCCGGCTACCGCTTGGTACGTCCCCATGATCGTGGCGGCCTGGATCCACATTCGCGCGTAGTCCGCTTCGTTCAGCGCGATCGGGATGGTGTTGATACCAAAGAAATTGGTCGCCACCAGTGCTCCATGCACCACGTGATTGGTGGCCAACTCAGGCAGCGTGGGCATTGCAGCCAATGCGGCGGAGTGAGCCGCGGCGACGGTCTCGTGTTGGGCGGCCGCTGCCGCGCTGTCGGCGCCGGCTTGATTCAGCCACGCCAAGTACGGCGCATTCGCGGACACGAACGATTCCGCGCTCGGACCCTGCCACGCGCCGGCCTGAACCTGCGCCAACAAATCGGTGAGTTCGTCGGCCACAGAAGTGTATTCGGCGCTCAGCGAGTTCCATGCCCCGGCCGCCTCCAGCAGTTGGCCGGGTCCGGGACCGCTGCTCAACAAGGTCGAATGCACCTCTGCCGGCGCGGCAATCCAAATCGGCGCGGTCATCGTCAAACGGCCGGGAAGGTATACGACGACGCAGCAGCCGCGGCGTCGCCGCTGGCATAGCTGGCGCCCGACTCCCCCACGCCGATCCCCGCGCGACCAAGCTCCTCGGCACCTTGCGCAGCCAACGCCGCGTGCAGGCCGCCGCGAACGCTGAATTCCGCTGCGCTCTGCAGCGACACCGGGTCAACCGCCGGCGGCGCCACCGCCGTAATCAGCGGCGCAGCAACGGCGTGCGCGGCCGCCAACCGAGCCGTCAATGCCTCCACGCCCGCGCTGGCGGCAGCCAAGCCTTCGGGAACAACGCTCAATGTCATGTCGGCCGCTCCTTCGATGTTTTGGGCGCCAACGCGGGTATACGGATGAACGGACGCTATCCGCTGACAACGCGTGTGGTTAAACCGAAGACTTTCGACAACCAGTGTCCGCCAGGGCAAGTCATTGCCGCATTTCTGCTCACTGTCTACAGTCAAAGGTGCTGAGCGCGTGATTAATTCGTAATCACCAACGGTTGCCGCACACCAGAGGATCCAGGCGTCTCCGGAGCTTTGAATCATGCTGTTTTTGATATCTTGCGACTGTGGAGTCGACCATTTGGGTCGATCGCTCCGGCGGCCCGGGCGGGAATATCGGTTGAGGGTTTTGATCAAAGTGATTCAAGACGTCAGCATGTCAGGCCGTGCGGCGGCCCCCGCCGCCCGCCGCACGGCCTGTCAAGCTCGAATCGCCTCCGCCGAAGCCATCCACCCGCCGTCGCGCGACGCGCTATACATCTTGAATCATCTCTCGCATAATGGCTTTGATGCGAGGCTGGCCGCCAGCCCGATATGCCACAGCATCTACCTCAGTACGATGAGGCGGTGATGGCCTTGGATACGGGCTCGCCGCACGCGACAGAAGAAGGGGTGATGCCGACCAGGTTGGCCCCACGAGCGGTCAGCGGGACCGAAGGTCGCAGCATCGCGACCCTGCGGGCCACCACGACGGTCGGTTAACCTCGTAGTCAAGACGAGCTAACTTCCAGCTGCATCGTTGCGCTGTAGGACTGCGTCGATCAGCG
>JAOPVI010000395.1 GCA_025966225.1 Mycobacterium sp.
CATGAACCGGCTCCGGGGTTCGGTGTCGACGTCGGCGCTGGCCGAACGTATTCCGGTCGAGTCGTGTTTGATGGGCTTCACTCGCGTCTTGTTCTCGTACGTCAAGCACGGCACTTGGATTGCCTGCTCGGCATTTGCCGGGGACGACAAAGAAATGGCGCTCGCGATGGTTGAAGCGGGCACAGTCAATCCGCGCAGACTCGCAGGGCCCTTGCTCGAGGGTGAGATGGTGCGCCGACGCCACCCAATCCTGGTGCGTGACGCGCAAACCGACTCGCGGGTACACAACGAGCTCGCTGCGATCACCAAAGCCGCGGTCTACGTGGCTGCGCCTGTGTTCAGCTGGGGACGCCCAATCGGACTCGTACACGCAGATCGCCATGACGGCGAGCACGTCGGAGAGTTCGACCGCGATGCACTTGGCGTCTTCGCAGAGGCGCTCGGTCTCGCTTTCGAGCGCAATTCGATGATTGAACGGATACATGCCATGCGGCGCGCGGCCGATGAGCACTCCCGGATGGCAGGTGCCCTCGCTGACGACTTCACCCTGGACGTCATGGATCTCGCGGGCCCGGCACCCGCTGCCGCCGAGGAACTCCTCGATCGGTACCCCGGGCACGAGCGGACACCGATCGATCGTGGCGGCCGACTGCTCAGGGAACTAACCACCCGAGAGGCGGAGGTGCTGCGGGCAATCGCCGCCGGCAAGACCAACGCGCAGATTGCCAGCGCTCTCTTCGTGACGGAGGGCACGGTGAAGTCGCACGTCAAGCACATCCTGCGAAAGCTCGGCGCAAGCAACCGGACGGAAGCGGTGGCCATGTATCACCGCGCACAGAGTGCCGCGCCGCCGTACTCGGCACTCGGTTGAGGAAACCACGTCTCGACACCTAACTATCGTCAGTGTTAATTGCTCCCTACGTCCTCCTGTTGAGAGAGGTATCTGGGGGATCGCCCGATTAGGCTCCTCAATGTGGCGGCGCCGCAGGAGAGTTCCGATTCGGTCCAGGTTGAGCACGGCCTTGGTCTCTTGCCCTTTGGCGCGGTCGATGCACTCGCGCGGCTCCGCAGCGTCTTCGACAACGACGGGCTGACCGAGCGGATCCCCACCGAGCTGCATCAGGCCGGTTTCACGCGGGTGTTCTTCTCCCACACCACACGGGAAGAGACTGACCGCGATCACCCCGTCCCATTACCATCCACCCCAACAGCGGCGGCCATCCTGACGGTGACGGTGTTCGCGTGGCGCAGGCCATTGGGTCAGTTGCATGCTGCCGCGGATCCCGCAGCGACTGAATGCAATCCGATGCTGCTGCGACTACTCGCCGAGGCCGTGGGCGCAATCTTCGAACGCAACGATTTGGCTGAACGGCTACGCGCGGTGAACACGTCAGCACGCGAGCATGTCCGCGAAATGCACCTGTTGTCAGAGACTTTCGCCCAACTAGACGGGTGACGAAGAGGCTGGAGCCCAGGCAGGGCCGCTCATCCGGCCTTCGCTCCCGCGGAGGCCATGGCAAGACGGTGAAACCGAGCGACCGCTTCAGTCCGGTTCGTGGCGCCGAGCTTGCGCAGGATGTGCTTGACGTGCGACTTGACGGTCCCCTCGGTGACGAACAGGCCCGTGGCGATCTGCGCGTTCGTCTTGCCAGACGCCAGATTTCGCAACACGTCCCACTCGCGCGGCGTCAATCGCTCTCCGTGCTCCTCGGCTAGCAGCCCAGGCGGGTAATTTCGATGCTCCCCGGACGAGTCCACCCCGGTGCTGTCCAAGACATCGGCGGTGAAGTCATCGGCAATGGCACTCACACCAGCGTGATACTCAGCAGTCGCCCTGCGCACCGCCTGCATCCGTTCCATCAACTGGGTGCGCTCGAACGCGAGGCCCAGTCCCTCGGCATAGATCCCGAGCATGAAACGGTCGAAATCGTCTACCGCTCCATCGGTGTCGCGGTCCACATGCAACATCGCGACCGGCACTCCCCAGGACAGCACGGGAGCGGCGACGTAGCTCGTAGAGTCCGTGTACCGCACCAGTTGTAGGTTTACGCGCGGATTGGACTGAGGGTCGGCGACTAAAATGGGCGAACATCGCCGGACCATTTCGCTTTCCACCAGCGGCCCGTTGAGCCTGCGAGGGTTAGCGGTGCCCACGGCGACGAGTTCGGCCGCGAAGTCCGCATCGTCCACGGCGAAAGCAGTGCGCGTCATCCAGATACCAGTCTCGATGCGAGAGAACAGCGCCCGGCGAAAGCCGATCCGGGCCGCCTCGATCGGCGCGCGCTCAGCCAAGGCGGCTGTGGTTGTTGCGTTTCGCAGGGCAGAGAGCGCCTCGCGCACACCGACCGCGACCTCGCCACGTTGCTCGACTAACGCGTCCTTGATCTTCGCCTGTGCCACAGCGGTTTCGAGCACCAGCGCGGACAGTCGATCGCAGGGCGCGTCGTCAGGACTCTTCGTGAGCTTCTCGAGGCTACCGACTAACGCCCGCCTGGAAGCGTGCAGCGCCGAGTCGGTGGCGCGGAGATCCGCGTCCGCAGCAAGTGGGCACAGTTCCACTCCAGGTAGCACATCCGTTGCAGCGCTCTGGATTTCGCGAGCCAGCTCGACGTGCATCTGATCTAGTTCCGTGGTGGACATCAACGTCCCCTTTCCCGTCACGCCGGCGGCATGTAGATGGTCTTGTACACCTGAAAGGCGTGGAGCCCTTCAGGGCCGAGTTCACGGCCCATGCCGCTCTCCTTGGTCCCGCCGAAAGGTGCCACCGGATCATTCAAGTAGTGATTGACGCCGATGGTTCCCGACTGGACACGGCGTGCGACGCCAGCCGCGCGTTCCTGGTCCGACGACCACACGGTGCCTCCGAGTCCATACTTGCTGTCGTTGGCGATGGCCACGGCCTCGTCCTCGTCGCCGTACGGGATAACGGAGAGCACGGGCCCGAAGATCTCTTCGCGGGACACGACGGCGTCATTGTCGACGTCGGCGAAAACCGTTGGCTCGATGAACCAGCCCCGATCGAATCCTGTTGGCCGCGACCCGCCCGTGGTCATCCGACCCTCTTGCAAACCCTGGGCGATATAGCTCTCAACGCGGTCACGCTGCCTGCTCGAGACCAGCGGGCCGACCTTCGTCGCGGGATCCAGCGGGTCGCCAATGGTCAGAGATCGCGCGAGATCGGTTATAGCGTCGACGATCTCGCCATATCGGCTGCGTGGCGCCAGCACGCGGGTGCTGAGCCAGCAGATCTGTCCATTGTTCAGCAGGGTGGCGCCGAAGAACGCCTCGACGGCGGCGGACATGTCGGCGTCGTCGAGGATGATTGCCGCCGACTTGCCGCCGAGTTCCAGCGTCACCGGGCGCAGCATTCGCCCGCAGATCTCGGCAATTGCACGGCCGGCCAAGGTGGATCCGGTGAAGGACACCTTGTCCACGCCGGGATGTGACACCAGGTAGGCGCCAATGTCGCGGCCGCCTGGCACGACGTTGAGGACTCCTGGTGGCAGGCCGGCCGCAGCTGCGGCCTCCGCCATCAGGAAGGCGTCGAGCACTGTCTCCTCGGCTGGCTTGAGCACCACCGTGCAACCAGCGGCCAGGGCGGGCGCGATCTTGAGGAACGTGATTCCCTGCGGGACATTCCACGGCACGATCGCGCCGACGACTCCGACGGGGTGCTTGGAAATCAAGGTGGTGCCGCCGAACATGCCCGCCCGTTCCTCTTCGGCGGGGGCACTGTTCATCAGATCGGTGTAGTAGCGCAACAGCAACGGTGGGAATCCGGCCTCGAACTGCTGGGCCAGCCATATCGGCATGCCGTTCTGCATCGATACTCGGGCGGCCATCTCGGCGCCGCGTGATTCGAGTTCGGCGGCGAACTGCTCGAGCACGTCACCGCGCTGCTTGGGGTGCCACGTCGGCCAACCGTCGGGTGCGTCGAACGCCGAGCGCGCGGCGGCCACGGCCGCATCGACGTCACCTTCGGCGCCCCGTGGGACGGAGCCAATCAGATCTTCGGTCGTGGCTGAGTGGACATCGATCGTGGCCGAGGTCACCGGGTCGTGCCACCCGCCCCCGATGTAGAGCTGGCGATAGTCGGTCGCAGTCATCGATGCCTTCCAGGCCAATTCGAGTGAGATCACAGTGACGCTCCTGCTGTGATGGGGGTCACGACGCCACCCTGCCCCAATCGCCACCGTTTGGTCAATCGTTCTTATGGTCAGACCGAAAACTTGCCTCTTTAGGGGTATCTCCAAGGAGAGATACCACCGCTTTCGCTCTTCGAAGGCTCAAGTCCATGATGGGCAACCCGTCACGCGGGCCCGGCGGATGGCTGGTTCCTCCACAGTTTGCCGACTCTGCTCCGTGATCAGGACCGAAGCGAACCCCGCCGGACGAACTTCCTGGCGAAACGCAGGCACGGCTAATAACTCGAGTTAGCGACTTGTGATTTGCCGAGGGGGACGGGGTCCAGGCCTGCTTCGGTTTCGCCACCGCAGCACTCTGGAATGGGCGACATACGGAATCGGGCAACTGAAAGCAGCGGATAGCGTCGGCTACGCCGGAAAGCCAAACCGCGTGTCGAGCGTGAGGCTTTCCAGCCGACGGTCGGTCATCGGCACGGTCATCGGGGGCGTTCCCGTCCCCTGTGTCCGCAACACTGGACCTAGCCGAGTGAAGGCTGCGGATACTGCTCGGCGACACCGCGCGAACCACCCTCGGCATCGGCGGCCGGTGAAGGGGGCGACAAGAACGCGCCGGCAGCCCAGACTAGCACAGCTGCGAAACCGATGCTGATGACCGTTGCTCCCGCTACGAGCAGCGGCGTCGTGTGATGAAGATGCATGGCGATGACGACGGGCCAACCAGCACCGAAGTTCGCCAGCAAGAAGGTGCATGGAAACAGGACGAACAACCCCAGTAACTGCCATCGATGCGTCACGCGGGCCCTCAGCTGCGACGCCGCAACCGCGAAGCAAATCACCTGCGCGGCCTCGAGAACCCCAATCACCAACGGATACTGGAAGATCCGAAAGACGTGGGGGCCCCAATAGCTGTAGGCGCCCGCGTTGATGCCGAAGATCTCGAACGCCGCGGACATCGCCAGTTCGACCGCTGCCCAGCCGAATAGCCTCTGCCGGGTCAGCGTCCCCCGCGCGATCTCTCGAGCAATGAAGGGGGCCGTGCTGGCGTAGAGCACGACATATCCGCTGTGCGTCCACACCGGCTGCGGGATGTCGAACGCAGTGAAATGCGTCCACATCCCAGCAGTCGAATAGAAGTACAGCATCATCGCGACGTCGTAGAGCGGCTCGACGAGCGCGCCGACCATCGCCGCAAGCACCATCAGCACATAGAACGGCGTCCCCTCCCGCCGTCCCATCCGAACGGACACGATGAGAATGACGGCGGTCAAAGTCCAGCTGCCGTAGGTCAGTATCGCCTGCGTAGTGACATTCAACTGGTGACCGATCGGGGGCATGCGGTGACGCTACGGGCCGCGTCACAGGACGACGGCTCCAGCAAGAGGGATTTTCGTGCTCCTGAAGAGAGGGACGGAGACTGTGTCGGCCAAGGTCGTGTGAGGCTGAGCGAATGCATCTTGACAGCAATATCGCTGGCGGGACGGATGGTTCAGGCAGCGCGTCGGGCGTTTTCGCGATGATGCCTGTGAGCCCTCGGGCACTTCGTCCGACGGCCACGGTTCCCGGGGTTGGTGCGACGGTAGCCGGGATATGGGATCACCCTGGCGCACAATGTCCTTGATGGATGTCGAGCTACTGTGCGCAGCAGCGGCACGCGAACGGCGTGACGCTCGCGAGGTCTGCGCCGTCGTCTCGGCAGAACTACGTGCGAGCGTCGATGAAGCATTCGAGAATGCCGCGACGATGCTGTCGACGGGTCGAGCGGGACCGGACGAGATCCGTTGTTATTTGCGCGTTCTCGGTGAGCGTCGCGCAATCGCAGCACATGACGACGAGGTTCGGATGTTGGCGGCAACCGGACTCGCGAACGCATCGTCGGAGCTCCGCCGAGCGCCCTCGAGCAGCGCGCTGCTCGAGGCTGCGCCACGTGCGCTATGCGACGCATGTGGATTTACGCGGGCAATGGTGTCGGCCATTCAAGGCTCGCGGTGGGTACCGCTGATCTTGTTCACTAGCGATCAACTCGATCCGCAAGCGGAGGCGTTCAAGGCGTTCGTGGGCGGCGATACGGAAATCCCGTTGGCGAATATGTTGGCGGAAACGGACATGGCACGCCGACGGGCTGCGATTCACGTAGAAGACGCACCACTTGATGCCCGAACGTTCAAGCCAATCATCGAGGTTGCCAAGAGTCCTGGGTACATCGCCGCGCCGATCGTCATCGGGGGCCGAGCAATAGGGTTCATGCACGCCGACCGCGTCGGCCAAGGAAGGACGGTCAGCTACGACGACATGGAGAGGATCGCTGAATTCGCAGCGGAACTCGCCAGTTTGTTCGACCGCGCAGTCGGGGCTGAACAACTTCTCACGCAGCGCGATGGGCTGCTGCATGCGATCGAGTCGACTCGTGCAGCGCTAGCGGCCTTCGAGAGGTCTCGGCCGGGGCTTGGGGAGGGCGCTCACCTCGGGTCAACGGAGGGCGCGTCTGCACGCGGACGTCCCGCGCCATCACGGGACGCACTCCTGACTCTGCGCGAGCGCGAGGTCCTCGAATGTGTCGCGCAGGGAGCGACCAACGCCGCGGTCGCACGGCAGCTGAAGCTATCGGAGGACACCGTGAAGACCCACCTGCGCGCCATATTGCGCAAACTCCACGTGACGAGCCGGGGTGCCGCCGTGGCGCGATACATCCGACTAAGCGAGAACGTAGATGGATGAGCGGCTTCCTGACGACCTGACTGCCATGCGGTTGGCACTCGTCGGCGATGTCGAGCAGATCGTCGACGGCGCCGGTGAAGCGGAGGCAGTCTGCGTCGGCGGTGAGGTGGCCGCGTCGCAGGCGCTGGTGCACACGATCGAAGAGTCAATATTGTCTGCGCTGCACGAGGTCGACACCGGCTTTGCGCAGCGTCGTTTCGAATTGATGAAGCTCCTCGTCCGCGTTGGCAGATTCGAGCAAGCGCTACTCGATTACGTTGAGCGCCAACGGGTCCAGCGACGAGCGGCACTCTCGAGAGGCATGACACGCCTGCGCGCGAGTAGGGATACAGCGGAGCTAGATCAGGAAGCTGCCGAGATTGCACTCGATGCATTGGGTGCTCGCCGAGTCGCAATTAGTCGCGTACGGGACG
>JAOPVI010000006.1 GCA_025966225.1 Mycobacterium sp.
GGGGGCGCACCCATCATGTCGTCGTAGTCGGCGACTAACTCCGCGACGAAATCGGCTCGTGTGGGAACTCGGGGCCTTCACAACGGCGTGTCCCGACTGCCCGCGCCGAGCAAGACCAGATCACCGCCAGGATGGCCGAGATCAGCGAACGTCGCGCCATCATCGAACGAGCCCAGGCGATGCTCTCCTTGCCCTATGAAATCGATGACGCTGCCGCCTACGAAGTACTGTGCTGGCCCTTCGCAGCAGACGAACTCCAAATTGCGCGCGCTCGCAGAGCAGCTTGTCGCCGAAGTTCGCCGACTCAGCGCCTGCGCCGCGGAGACAATGCGCCGACTGCACTGGTTGGGGGTCATCGGTGCGAGATGTTTTGAAAGACAGCATCCTTGGTAGCTTCCGGGTCCCCTGAAGGTGGGGTTCCGCTTGGACTTAGGTCGCCGCATCGCCCGACGAGCTCATGATCGCGGGGCTCCCGTCGGAGTCCCAATGGATCAGGCCGAGGGCGGCGAATGCATTCAGCCATCCTTGCATTGGCCACCACCCCCAACGCCGGTGAAAGATCGTGGCGTTGGCCACGATGTCGTACAGGTGCTCCACCGGGGGATCTGACACGGGGTGGAACTGGTGGAAAGCGTGTGCTCCACCTACCCACCGCATGGGAACGTCTGTGGCCGAGGCTTTTTGGGCAAAGTCTGTGTCCTCAGCGCCGTAGCCTCGATACTCGGTGCAGAAGCCGCCAATCTGGCGCCAGGGGGGAGCTGTCAAAGCGAAGGACAGCGACCAGAACAGGCCGTAGTCGCTGCCGTCGATGATCTGCCCTGCAGCGGGCACTGGCCGTGCGGGATGCGGGTCGACGAGGTGCTCGAGGTTGAGCGGGTAACCCGTCGAGTCCGGCGGAGGCAGGTAGGTGACCGGGCCGCAGAGCAGTGCGCCGTGATGGTCGTACTGCGTCGCGGCGCTGAGGTAGCTGGCGATCATGTCGGGTGACGGAATGCAGTCCACGTCGAGGAAGACGAGCAGTTCTGCGCCGAGGTCGAGGGCGGTCCGCGCACCGGTGTTGCGCGCCGCGGCGATCGGCAGCGGGCCTGGCCCGCTTGGGAAGTCGACCACGAGCGCCGGGCTGTCGATGGCCGCCACGACCGTGGCGGCCTCATCGTCGGCGATGGCCACGAGGACGTGCACGTCCGGCCGCAGCGTGCCGGCGGCCAGCCCGCACAGCTGTCGGCGTAGGTGTTCGGCACGACCGTGGACGGTGGTGACGACGGCGGTTCTCATGGCATGCCCACCTTCGCGCAGCGACGGGCCGTGTCCTCGATGGCGCGCGCGGCGCGCTGAGCGGCATTGGCGGTCTGCCACGCTGCCCACCGGCCCGGGTCGCTCGCGCGCGCTTGCGCAATCAGGTCCGGCCAGGCCGGCGCGTCGGGCCACCGCCGGATCACGACTGCGAGCCGGTGTCGGCACAGCGCATCCGCGGTGGCGGCTTGTTCGCCAAATGGGCGTGGTTGGGCCAGTACGATCGCGGGCCGTTGAGCGGCGGCGACGTCGGCGATGCAGCCCTGGCCAGCGTGGGTGACGACGACGTCGGCCGCGCAGATGTCGGGCCACGGGTCCCGAACGGCCGGACCGCCGGCCAAACCCATTGTCCTCCAATCGATGCAAGGCTGTTCGGCAGCGCACGCGTCGACGGCCGCCTGGTCGACGTCGGACCCGCCGGAGCCGCCCAAGACGAGCACGGTCCCGGCCGACGTGCGCGTGCCCGGTTGCGGGTGCCCGCGCCCGGCGAATCGGCTGATGCCACCGACGTAGCTGACCTTGTCGGCGTGCTCGTACAACCACGACGGTTCATACAGTTCCCTGGGCCAGGCGGCGACGATGTGATCGGCCAGTCGGTGTAGGGAGGTGTGCGGTGCGTCGGTGCGGTCCCCGGGGACCGCCATCACCACTACTGGGACCCCCATCAGCCGCACGAAGAGGGCAACCTCCACCGACACGTCCACCACTACTGCCGCGGGCCGGGTCAGTTCGATCCAGCGCGCGATCAGGGCCATGCGGTCGCAGAGTCCGTCGTCGTGGTGGGGTACCCAATGCAGCGCGCCGTGGGCGGTGGGGTCGGCGACCCGCGCGCCGTCGTCGTCGCGCGGAAGTGTGAGTGTTCCGGCAAAGGGGTGCGGGCTAGGGACGTCCAGCGACGTCAGGGCGGTGACCGGCTGGCGCATTTGGGTGCAGACGGCGACGGCCCTGTTGAGGTGTCCGCGGCCGTGGTGGTGGATGTAGTAGCCGATCATTGTTCTTTCCGCCCGGGTCGTCGATCAAGTGGTGATACAGGTTGAGATATGCAGTGACCATGGCGTCGGCCGAGCATCGGGCGACCGCGTGGCGGTGCACGTCGATGCGTGGGAGCGCCGTTGCGGCCGGGATCGCGGCGGCCATCGCCGCCACGTCGTCGGGTGGCACGAGTCGCCCGGCTGTGGGTGCCAGAATCTCCGGGATGCCACCGCGGGCGAACGCCACCACCGGCGTGCCACACGACATGGCCTCGGCCACCACCAGCCCGTACGGTTCGTCCCACACTGGGGTGACCAACGCGGTCGCCGACCGACCCACGAGGTGTGCCAGTTCGTCGTGGTCGAGATGGCCGGCATACTGCACGCCGCTGCCGAGTTCCGGCGCAACGCGACGCTGAAAGTACTTGGTGTCGCTCACGGGTCCAGCCAGTACCAGCGACCGCTCGGCCATCCGGGCCGCTGCGATTGCGAGGTGCGGCGCCTTCTCGGGGGTGATGCGGCCGAACCACACCAATTCGTCGCCTCCGGGACCGAGTCGCCAGCATCGGGAATCGACTCCGTTGGGCACTACCGCGACGTCGGGCACCGTGTGTCGCCAGGCCTGTGCGGTGTGCCGGCTCACAGCCGCGAAGCGGGTGCCCGCACCGTTTGTGACCAGCAGCGCCGATTCCAGCCACGGCGTGGGCGGAGTGTGCACCGTAGTCAGCATGGGGGTGGACATCATCGGCGCCATGGCGACGGGCAGGTGATGCAGGCTGTGGTTGTGCACCAGGTCGAACTCGCTGTCGGGGTTCGCAAGCTCCATCATCAAGCTGAGGTAGGCGTGGTGGTCGATCATGTGCGCCGCTGGCGGCATCGACGAATCCGCTTGCGCGGCAGCTGAAAGTGCGAGTTCGTGCACGGTCAATGCGGCGCAGCCCAGGTCGGGGTCCGATCCGGCCGCGGCGAACAACGACACTCGGTGGCCGCGTGCCGTGAGGGCCCGCGCGAGGTGCCAGACGTGGGCCTCCAAGCCACCTGCGAACGGTTGGCGCAGCGGAAACCGATTGGATGCGATGAGCGCCACCCGCAAGGAACTGCTCACGACAGCGCCGCTTCGTAGACGGCGCGGTGCGCGTCGGCGATACGCGTGCGCTCGGCGCGGCGCCCTCCCCAGCTAGCCCGGGGAGTCGCAGTCCCGGCCGCCCACCGGTCGTATGCGGCCCGCACCGCCCGCCGCAGCGATTCGGGGTCGAAGGACTGCTCGGTGCACTCGAAGACACCGCAGGGCCGCTGCTGGGCGTAGAAGCCGCAACTGGGTGCGATGACAGCTGTGCCGAGGTCGAAGCAGGCTTCCAGCCAGCCGGAGTGCGTACCGAATCGGTAGGGCAGGACCGACACCGACACCGTTGACAGGTAGTCCCACAGTTCGGCGTCGGTGAAGTAGGAGTGGACTCGTACGTCGACGTGCGGATGGTCGGCATACTTGCGCATGGCGGCGCCCAGATCTGGTGCGTACCAGTGATTGCCGGGCTGATAGACCTCGTCGTGTATGTCAAGGCGCAGCACTGCGCCGGGCAGTTCGGCGACGATCGAGACCAGCGCGTCGGCCACCGTCAGTGGGTCCATGTTTGCGCGCACGCTCTTGGCGTGCAGGGCCACCACGAAGCGATCTTGGGCCGGGCGCGCCCGTTCGATGCGTGCGCTTCCCAATACGTGTGGGTGGGGTAGGACGACGGCCTCGCGGCCCCACCGCTGCGAGATCGTCCGTGCTGCGCCCGGTGTCAGGGTGAGCAGGGTGTGCGCCGCGGCGACAAGGACGTCCTGCTGCTCGTCGTGAGCGGCGCGGTCGGGGTGATGGGGATTGCGAAGGTCGTGCACCGTGTAGATCAGCGGCTTGTCGTGCAGCTTCAACTCATGAAGTACGGCCTCGAGCACGTCGGGAGGCACCGCGTCGAAACCGAAGTGGACGTGGAAGACGTCGAAGCGGCGGTGGTTGTCGCTGACCCAGCCCGGTTCGAGCATCAACGGCGGCCACCATCCGCCAGGCACCTTGACACCGTCGGCAGGGACCGGGTCGGGCAGGCGCCTCACCGTGTCCAAACCGCCGGGATGGCTGAGGTGACGCACGTAGACGTGCGACGAAGGAACCGAAGCGATCCGTAGCACGGAAACCCCCTTTGCGGCATGGCAACTGGCGCGCACTCACCTAGAGAGGGCGCGGCTTCAGCGGTGCGCCACCCGTCACCGACCGGGCGAGGTCCCCGCAGCTGCTGGAGGAACCTTGCCCACGAGATACCCCGATTGCCGCGCCGAAAACTTGAGCCGCCGCAGGCAATCCCAACCGCCACCGCGACGGTGTGCAACGGCGTTGATTCAACGGATTTCGGGGCACATGTGGCGCTCATCGTCACCATGGCCATGCCATCGTTGTCATCCACGGTGAGTTCACGTCAGGGTGTTGATCAGCAATCCCAGCACCGCGCTGTACACCGCTCATCCGAAGAGTCCGGTGCCAGAGGCGGAAGATCCGGTCCACTCCGAGGGCTCACGGGCGGTTTCGGTTCGGAAAATTTTGGCAATGAATCTTGTACTCATCACTGCAAGCCCTACGGATCGGACTCACCATGATCGTCCTTGGCATCATTCTTCTCTTGATCGGCTACTTCGCAGGTATCTCGATCTTGTACACGATCGGCGGCATCCTAGTGCTCATCGGTGTCGTGCTGTGGGTTCTGGGCGCCGTCGGACGCCCGGTCGCCGGTCGCAAAGTTTGGTTTTAGCGCTTGATGACTTAGGTCAAACAAACGACCGCCGACGGACTAGGGCGTCGCCCGTCGTCGTTCGATCGCCTGGACGGCGCGATGCGCAGAACCGCCGTCGCGTCGGCGACCGGGGCCGCGAGCGCGGTGTGCAACGTGCAAGCCGTCGTCCGCACGAAAACCCGCCATAGGCGGAGTTAAAGACCACGATATTTAGGTATTGCGGTCGCGTGTCGAATAATCGCGTTGAGGTAATGCCGCTGAAATGACCGCCATTGCCTTACTCGTCATCGATATGTTGAACGCATACGAACACGAAGACGCCGACGCGCTGGCGGCTAGTGTCACCGACGTCCTCGCACCGCTGTCCGGGCTCATCGACCGAGCACGCGAACGCGACGACGTGGACGTGATCTACGTGAATGACAACTACGGTGACTTCACCGCCAGTCGCAATGACATCGTGCACCAAGCGGTCGGCGGCGCGCGCCCGGATCTGGTCAAGCCGATCGTGCCGGATCCCGGCTGGCCGTTCTTGGAGAAGGTGCGCCACAGCGCGTTTTATGCCACGTCGCTGGAATACCTCCTCAGACGGTTGGAGACCAAGAGCATCATCTTGACGGGCCAAGTGACCGAGCAATGCATCCTGTACACCGCGCTGGACGCCTACATCCGCCATTTCGACGTGACCGTGCCCTCGGATGCCGTCGCGCACATCGACGCCGAGCTCGGCAAGGGGCGCTGCGGATGATGCAGAGCAACATGCGCGCGACGGTGGTGTCCGCGGCCGATTGCCTGCGCTGAGCACCGTGAGATGCCCCGATCCATGTCGACGTTTCCCCGTTCGGCGAGCACGCCCTTGGCCTGCTCGATGATCAGCCTGGTATCCAATGCGGTCTGCAACTGTTGATTGACCGTGGCGGTGTGGTTGAGGGTTCGTTCATGCAGGATGCCGAGCGCCGCAACGTCGGCCAGCGCTCGACCCATGGCAAGGTCGCTACGCGGCATCGCGCCGACGTCGGCGCGATAGAGATTCATCGCACCGATCCGTTCGTCGCGATCCATCATTCTCTTCCGTGCCCGGTTATTTCCCAGTGTCCGTGGCGCTGAGTCATCGGTGGTGGAATCCCCAAAGCGCGGCCGCTCCCTTTAGCCCGCAGCGGGCACGGAATTCTCGACGGCACTCCATGGGCCGTAACTCACGGTGCGCTGCATAATGCGGCCCGCACCGATGAGATCGAGCATGTGTTCGGCTTCTTCGATTTGGTCGGTAACCATCGCAACCGTGCTGCTGCTTGGCGTCTGTACGCCGTATTCGACTTTGGACCGCACGTCGCTACTTCTCATGGCATCTCCTCGCGGTCCACACATTGCGCCTGATGCGTCAATACCCACCAACTGCACGTTAAAACCGCGCGTCACCGTCGCCCCGATCTACTAATCGTTGGCTTTGGCCTGCGTCAAGGTTCGAAGCACGATCAGTGAGCGGCGCTTCTTCCTGCGGCGCGCGCCTCATGGGGCCACCCGAGGCCTCCAAATGCCCTAGGAGGCCGCGCCGGCGACTGTCGGCGAAACCGTGGTGCCTCATCACACCGGAGCTCCAGTTGAGTTGGCTCTGCGCCTGGTGTTCCTCCGGCGCAACAAGGCCCTAGACAAAAAGGCCCCTAAATGCGATGGCGTGTACGTTGCACCGCACGCGAAGTGGGTATTGACTCACCAGGACGATCAAACGCCCCAAGGTAGTCATCATCGGCGGCGGTTTCGGCGGTCTCTTTTGCGCGCGCCGTCTCGGACGGCTCGACGTGGACGTAACGCTGCTAGACCGGGCCGCGTGCCACGTGTTCCAACCGCTGCTCTACCAATGCGCGACCGGGACGTTGAGCATCGGACAAATCAGCCGGTCGCTGCGCGAAGAACTGGAACGCCACCACAACGTCACGACACTGCTCGGTGAAGCCATCCGGCTCGATCCCGAGGCTCGCCGGGTCACGGCCCGCCGGCCTGACGAATCAGCGTTCGACCTCGAATACGACTACCTGGTGATCGCCGCGGGCATGCGCCAGTCCTACTTCGGCAACGAGGAATTTGCCGCCTGGGCGCCGGGCATGAAGACCCTCGACGACGCGCTCAGCATCCGCCGCCGGGTCTTCGCCGCATTCGAGATCGCCGAGACTTTGCCACCCGGTCCAGAGCGAGCTGAGTGGCTGACCTTCGCCGTGACGGGCGCGGGTCCCACCGGCGTCGAACTCGCCGGGCAGATAAGGGAACTGGCGACCCGCTCGCTGGCCAAGGAGTTTCACAGCATCAAACCGGCGGACGCGCGGGTGCTGCTCTTCGACGGCGGCGACCGAGTGCTCAAGAGCTTCCCTCCGGCGCTCGCCGAACGAGCGTCACGCACCCTGCAGAAGTTGGGCGTGGAGCTGCACTTCGGTGTCCACGTCACCGACGTCCGCCGCGACGGCGTAACCGTGAGTGCCAAGGGCGGCCCCAGCAAGGACTACCCCACCCGCACGATCTTGTGGACAGCCGGCGTCGAGGCGGTGCCCTTCGCCCGCCACGCCGCCACAGTGCTCGCCGCCGAGACCGACCGATCGGGACGCATCTCCGTCAACGCCGACTTGTCGGTACCCGGCCATCCCGAGGCGTTCGTCATCGGCGACCTGGCCGGTCTCGACGGGTTGCCCGGCGTGGCCGAGAACGCCATGCAGGGCGGCCTGCACGTCGCCGCCTGCATTCGACACGACCTCGGCGAAAAAGAACGCAAGGACTACCGGTACCGCGATCTCGGGTCAGCTGCGTACATCAGCCGCGGGCATGCCCTAGTGCACGCGGGGCCAGTAAGGCTCGCCGGCTGGCTCGGGTGGCTCGGTTGGGGCTTCATCCACATCGCGTTCCTCACCGGCCTCCGCAACCGCCTCAGCACCGTCGCGACCTGGATGGCGACCATCGCGCGCGCCAACCGAAGCGACCGCTCATTCATCCTTGGCGGATCCGGCCATCCCGAGGAGCCCTACACCTGGGAATCACCGGTCCACCAAGGGCACCATTCGCGTGGGGATGCCAGCCGCGATCGAACCGCGTAGTGGATCTGAACGCTCGACGTCGCGGTGACCTGATCGGTGCATCTGGAGTGCACGGAGGACCTTCGGATTCTGATGGCAATGAGCTTTCGTCGGCGTCGCCAATGGGATCGGTTGCTACGCCGACCTGGTGGCCGAGTCGGCCGCCGAAGGCGACGAGCGGGCAGCTTCCGGCGTGTCCGGCAACGGCACCGTCACGATCTTCCGCCGTCGGCGACCCCGCCGGCTGACGGCGTCCGCTTCGGCGAGCCAGAGCACACGCTGCAATCGTCGCGTCGCTTGCACGGCCCGCCCACCGTCGCGCCACGCCATCCGACCCCCCCTCCTCGGCATTCGGGCCGACGTAGGTAGCCCGTGGTCGGTCAACCCGAACTCGACCCTGGCCGGCGGCTTGTCGCGTAGTCCAGACTGCCACTCCGCTTCGTCCTGGACGGCAGGGATCCGGCCCTGGTGTTTGGCGCCGTTCGGCGCGGGTATCTCCGCGCAGGTTGTCATCGAATGGAAGGGAGTTCGAGCGTGACGGTACGTCGGTTGATCCTGTTGGTTGGTGCGGTACTACTACTCGCCGGAGTGATCGGGCTTCTGGTGCCAGTGTCCATCTCAGACGGGGATGGTCACGACATCGGCTGTGGAAACGCCGTGGCGGCAGACACGTCCAGTGCGCAGGCGGCCAACGACAAGAACGTGGTGGCGGACATTCCCATCGTCAATCAGATTGTGCCCCATACGGACTACGTGAGCGAATGTCGAGCTTCGATCTCGAGTAGGCGGACGTGGACCATTCCGCTTGCAGTCATTGGGGCGGTCGTCGTAGCAGCATCCTTCCTCGTTCGCGGACGAGGAAGGACGGTCGGCACCGGAAGTCTTTAGCCGGTCGAATAGGTCGTCAGGCCGACCGTTGGGGTTGGCCTGACGACCTCTTCGGTCCCATCAGAGCAGATCGAAACGGTCGTTGTTCATTACCTTCACCCATGCGGCGACGAAGTCCTCGACGAAACTCTGCTTGGAGTCTTCCTGCGCATAGATCTCGGCGATCGCGCGCAGCACCGAGTGCGATCCGAAGACCAGATCGTTGGCCGTCGCCGTCCACTTGAGGTCGCCGGTGGCCCGGGCGCGGCCCTCGTAGATGTTCTCCGAGGACTGCGACGGCTTCCACTCGGTACCGACATCGAGCAGGTTCACGAAGAAGTCGTTCGTGAGCACGCCCTTCCTATCGGTGAAGACACCGTTCGAGCTGCCGCCGTGGTTGGCCCCGAGTACCCGGAGGCCACCGATGAGCACCGTCAACTCCGGCGCGGTGACATCAAGCAGGTAGGCCCGCTCCAGCAGCAACTTCTCCAGCTGCGTCTTCTCGCCTGGTCGCACGTAGTTGCGGAATCCGTCGGCCCGCGGCTCGAGCACCTCGAACGTCTCGACGTCGGTGTTTTCTTGCGTGGCGTCGGTGCGGCCGGGCGCGAAATGCACCGTGATCTCATAGCCCGCGTCCTTCGCGGCCTTCTCGACTGCAGTCGATCCGGCCAGCACGATCAGGTCCGCGAGCGACACCTGCTTGCTGCCAGAACCGTTGAACTCCTGCTGAATCCGCTCGAGGACCGGCAGCACCTTGGCCAACTCCGAGGGCTCGTTGAGCTCCCAGTCCTTCTGCGGCTCGAGGCGCAGCCGGGCTCCGTTGGCGCCACCACGCTTGTCGGTGCTGCGGAAGCTCGACGCCGCCGACCATGCCGTCTTCACCAACTGCGGGACCGAGAGTCCGGAATCGAGCACCTTGGCCTTCAAGGCCGCAATGTCGGCCTCGCCGATCAACTCGCCATCGAGGGCGGGTACCGGGTCCTGCCACAGCTGCGGCTCGGCGACCCACGGTCCGAGATAACGGCTCAGGGGGCCCATGTCGCGGTGCAGCAGCTTGTACCAAGCCTTGGCAAAGGCCGCGTCGAGTTCTTCGGGATGGTCGAGCCAACGCCGCGTGATCTGACCGTAGATCGGGTCTTCCCGCATCGAGATGTCGGTAACCAGCATCGTGGGCTTGCGCGCCGCGCCACCGAAGGGGTCGGGGATGATCGCCTCGGCGTCCTTGGCCTCGAACTGCCACGCACCGCCGGGACTCTTCGTCAACTCCCACTCATGACCGTAGAGCAATTCCAAGTAGGCATTGCTCCACTGCGTCGGCGTAGGCGTCCACACGACTTCGAGTCCACTGGTGATGGTATCGCCACCCTTGCCAGATGCGAACGCGCACTTCCAGCCCAGGCCTTGCTGCTCGATCGGCGCGCCCTCCGGCTCCGGCCCGACGAGATCGCCGTCCCCGGCCCCGTGGGTCTTGCCGAGTGTGTGACCGCCAACGATCAGGGCGGCGGTCTCCTCGTCGTTCATCGCCATCCGGCCGAACGTCTCACGGATGTCGTGGGCGGCGGCGACCGGATCCGGCTTGCCTTCCGGGCCTTCGGGATTGACGTAGATCAGCCCCATGGTGGTGGCGCCGTACGGACTGGCCAGGTCGCGCTCACCGGAATAGCGCTTGTCCGTGCCCAGCCACTCCTCCTCCTCGCCGAAGATGACTTCCTCGGGCTCGAAGAAGTCCGAACGGCCGAAGCCGAATCCGAACGTCTCGAAGCCCGCCGACTCCAGCGCGGCGTTGCCTGCGAACACCAGCAGGTCGGCCCAGGAGATCTTGTTGCCGTACTTCTGCTAGAACGGCCACAGCAGCCGGCGGGCCTTGTCGAGGTTCGCGTTGTCGGGCCAGCTGTTGAGCGGCGCGAAACGCTGCATGCCCTGGCCGGCGCCCCCGCGTCCGTCGAAGGTGCGGTAGGTGCCCGCGGCGTGCCAGCTCATCCTGATGAACAACCCCGCATAGCTGCCGTAGTCGGCGGGCCACCAGTCCTGCGAGGTGGTGATCACCGAGATGACGTCGGCCTTGAGCGCGTTGACGTCCAGCTTGGCGAACTCGGCGGGGTAATCGAAGTTCTCGCCGAGGGGATTGCCCTTCGGCGAATGCGCGTGCAGCACCGACACGTCGATCTGCTCGGGCCACCAGTCCTGGTTCGTCAGGGGTCGGTGTGCCTTCGGCTCTGGCGACTTGATCGCCGGATTCTCGCTCTCGCTGTGGCTGTGGGTTGGGGTTTCCGGGTTGGGCGGGCGGCTATCTGAGGTATCGGAGGACACGAGATTCCCTTTCATCGGTTGGCGACGGGCTGCGATCACGGATGTGATCAGGAACTTGGAACCGTGGAACAGTCGGGGCAAGTGCCCCAGTAGATGACCTCGGCTTCGTCGATCGTGAAGCCGTTGTCGTCCGACGCGATCAGACAGGGCGCGTCTCCGACGGCGCAGTCGACATCGGCGATGGCGCCGCACGTGCGGCAGACCACGTGGTGGTGGTTGTCACCCACGCGTGACTCGTACCGAGCCACCAAACCCGACGGTTGGATGCGCCGAACCAAGCCTCCATCCGTCAATGCGTTGAGCGCGTCATACACGGTTTGATGAGAAACCTGGGGCACGTCTTCGCGGGCAGCGCGGATGATCGATTCAGTGTCGGCGTGCGGATGCGAATACACCGCGCCGAGCACTGCGATCCGGGGTCGAGTTATTCGCAGGGCCGCCTTTACCAGCAACTGCCGGAAGTCGACGGGGGCACCCACGCCAACAAGTGTCAACCCGTTTCTGGAATCAGTCAAGACATGACCGGGCTTCCGACCCTGCTTCGAACCACTGCGGCACAACGCCTTTCAAGATCGCTCCCGCCAACCTGTGTTCGAGGATCGGGAACCGCAGAGTGGACCGACGCCGACGGGGTACTCAGCATGGACGAAGGAGCAGGCCTTCGTCTTGCTCCGCGCATGAGCGCGCAGCACGAATCGCCGGCCGACCTCGCCCGCTCCATCTTCCACGGCGCAGACACGACCGAGGTGCTGGGCGGCACGCGTGCTCGGTGATGATCCGCTTGCGTGGGGTGGCGCCGTCTAGGTGACACGTTTCGGCACCGTCAATTTCGGGCATCATCGTCGGTAGTCGTCCAGCGCTGGCCCGACAGCGCGCCGGTACGGGGAAGGAGCGGAAATGATCCATGCGGCAACCAAATTCGGTGTCGGCGGTGGTACGTGGCGCGGCAGTCAACGACCTGACGCCAGCGGCGTTGCGCTGGCGACCCGACGGTGACCGAGCACGCGGACGCCTCCGCGATGGCTGGGCGCTCCCGACTGAGACCGGCTCTGCTGGTGTTGGGCGGCCTGCTTACGGGCGTGCTGATTGGCCGTAATCGGCGGGTGATGCCAGCCGAATCGGCCGCGCCGAACCGGACCACCGCCGCGCTCGAAGGCCAGACCGTGCTGCCGGGCGACGGGGATCAACCCGACGACCGTGTCGCCGACTCGAATGACGCGTCCGATCGACCGGACCCGGACGATCCAGCTAAACCCGAATCGCCCACCGACCTCACCAAGCGCTCTTTTCTGTACGTACTGCGGAGGACGGCAAGGGAATTTGGCACCGATCAGTGCACCGATCTGGCCGCCGCGCTGACCTACTACGCCGTGCTGTCGGTATTTCCCGCACTCGTCGTGGTGGTGTCCCTGCTCGGGGTGTTCGGCCAAGGTCAGCGCACCACCGACGCGGTGTTGCAGATCGTCGGTGACCTTGGCCCCGCCTCTGCGGTGGACGCCCTGCGCGCGCCGATCCAACAGTTGGTGGAGTCACCGTCGGCTGGCTTTGCCTTGATCGTCGGCATCCTCGGTGCGCTGTGGTCGGCATCGGGGTACGTCGGAGCGTTCGGTCGGGCGATGAACCGGATCTACCAGATCGAGGAGGGTCGGCCGGTGTGGAAGTTGCGGCCGACCCAGTTGCTGGTCACGTTGGTCGGACTCGTTTTGGCCGCGGCGGTCGCGTTCATGCTCGCGGTGAGCGGGCCGATCGCAGCTGCACTCGGCCGCGCCGTCGGGCTAGGTGAGGTTGCCGAGACCATCTGGAACATCGGACGCTGGCCGGTGGTGCTGCTCTTCGTCGCCTTGGCGGTCGCCGTGCTGTACTACGTCGCGCCGAACATCCAGCAGCCCACCTTCCGTTGGATCAGCGTGGGCGCCGGCGTCGCGATCCTGATCTGGGTCGTCGCCTCGGTGGGATTCGGTTTCTACGTCGGAAACTTCGGCAGCTACAACAAGACGTACGGTGCGCTGGCCGGTGTCATCGTGTTCTTGCTGTGGTTGTGGATCACCAATCTAGCGCTGCTCTTCGGGGCCGAAGTGGACGCCGAACTCGAGCGGGGCAGGCAACTGCAGGCGGGCATCCGCGCCGAACGCGACCTGCAACTGCCCCCGCGCGATAGCCGAGTCGCCAAGAAGAACGAGGCGAAGGAACAAGCGGAAATTGAGCGCGGCCGCACGCTGCGGCGGTCCCGGGGCAGTGACGACTAGCTCCAATCATCACCGCCGTCTTCGATCGTCGAACTCGCGACTGATCACCCGTACTGTGAAGTCGGCGCGGATCCCGCTGTTCCATCCCTAGCCGCCCCACCGTGCCTCTGTCACGAGCCGCCCAGATCTCGCGAGCTCCTCGCGGCGACATCGGCACCTTCGGACTGCTCCGCCAACGCGGTGACGAAGTCACCGAAACCACCGGGTGCACGGCTGTTCCGTCGATCCGAGGTCAGCACGACGTTGCGATCGTCCCAGATCAGCGGTATGTCAGCCGCCGCCAGCCGAGCCACCAGGTCCACGTCCTCCCCCACCGGCAGGGGCCGAAAACCACCTACCCGCCAGTACACGTCGGCCCGGACGCCGAGATTGGCGCCGTGCACGTGTCCATGCCGCCGGCGCTTCGCCCCGGCACGGTAGAGCCGATCGTAGAGCCGCTGCGTCGCCACCGAATGCTCTCGCCAGTCCACCGCCACCGTTCCCGCCACGGCCTGAAAGGACCGCACGTGGGCAGCGACCTGGTCGGCCAACCACCTCGTCGGCACCACACAGTCTGCGTCGGTACAGGCCAACCAGGTCGTGGGGTCAGCGGCGGAGGCGGCTGCGAACCCCGCCGCGCGGGCAGCCCCTACGTTGCGGACGGAGACCCGCAACACTCGGACCCCGTCGCCCACGACTTCCTCGGAGTGGTCGGTACAGGCGTCCAGCACCACCACGACCGTCACCGGGAGGTTCACCGCGTCCGCGGCGGCGGCGACGCTGGCCAGACACGCAGGCAACCGGTCGGCTTCGTCGTGCGCTGGAATGACGACGACGATCTTCTGCAGCGCGGCGACAGCGGGTGTCAATTGGCGACTGCGAACATACCCAGTGGTGTTCATGGACTCCCTCGCGGCCCCGTCCCTGGCACCCGTGCTCGGGCGCTCGCAGACGACATATCCCCCGACCACCCCAGGGAAACCCGAGTGCGAGCGACGGCCCCTTCGGCGGGCGCGACGTGCTGTAGCGCTTTGGCCTCAAAGTGCTTGGCAGGCGGGGTGGATCGCACCGTTGAGGGACGCTCGCGCAAGCCATCGCACCGTTCGTTTCGAGGTTGCGCGGCGGGTTCGATCGGTCACCGTGGGGTATCTGCGTGCATGTAGGCAGGTCGCTCTTTAGCAGGGGGCGGCACCACCGACGGAAGGAGTGACCGATGGGATTTCCCGATCAGCATCAGACCCCGCCAGGCGTGCAGGCGCAGATGACGCCGACCCCCGATTGCGGCGAAACCAGTTATCGGGGCTCGGGCCGGCTGGCCGGTAAGGCGGCTGTCATCACTGGCGGCGACAGCGGGATTGGGCGCGCGGTGGCCATCGCCTACGCGCGCGAGGGTGCCGACGTACTCATCGCATATCTCGACGAGCATCAGGACGCGGCGGAGGTCGCGGCGCTGGTCGAGGACGCTGGTCGCAAGGCGATCACAGTGCCCGGCGATCTATCCAAGCCCGATCAGTGCCGCGCGGTCATCGCCAAAGCGGTGCAGGAATTCGGTCGGATCGACGTGCTGGTCTCCAACGCGGCATATCAGATGACGCACGAGGACCTCGATGAGATCACCGACGACGAATGGGATTACACGTTCCGGTTGAACGTCGGGGCCTACTTCCACTTGGTGAAGGCCGCGTTGCCGCACATGTCGGCCGGTTCGTCGATCATCGGGAGTTCGTCGGTCAACTCCGACATGCCCTCGCCGACGCTGGCGCCGTACGCGGCCACCAAGGCGGCGATCGCCAACTTCTCGGCCAGCCTCGCGCAGCTACTTGGCGAGCGAGGCATTCGCGTCAACAGCGTTGCGCCTGGTCCCATTTGGACGCCGTTGATCCCTTCGACGATGCCATCGGAGAAGGTCACGAACTTCGGTGACGACACCCCGCTCGGGCGCGCCGGTCAACCCGCGGAACTGGCAGGAGCCTACGTGCTGCTGGCTTGCGACGAGGCCAGCTACATCTCTGGTGCGCGCCTTGCCGTCACGGGTGGTCGTCCAGTGCTCTGAGGTGCGAGCGCCCAACGGGGCCGTCAGGCGTCGTGGCCTGGCTCGAGGTCGCGGACATCGGCAAAGGTCACCCAGCGTTCGACGTGACCGGGAGATTGCCCGGCGACGGGCTCCAACAGGTGCCCGACGTGATCGCCGAGCACGAAACGCTCGCACACCGCACCGACGAACCAACCGGCGGCATCGGTCAGGATGGGCACGTCGTGCGGTCCTTTGAACCAGTCGCATTCGGCGAACTTGTCGACGTCGTCGCCGGTCCGTCCGCCGAACAACTCGGCCAACGCGAGGTGTTCGCGAGCGAGCAGGTGCACGCCCAGATGTGTCGCATCACGAGCCACCCGGAACGTTCGGTTCCTTTTGGACAACCCGACCAGGAACCGTGGTGGTTTGATGCTCGTCTGGCTGGCGAATCCGACCAGGCATCCCGCGACTTCAGAGCCCGACGACGCGGTGACCACGTACATGGGATAGTCCAGCAGCGCGACCAGGTCTTCGAAGGCGCCTGGCGAGTTCGTCATTGCGTCATGGTTCACCACGACGGCGACGGGCGCCAGTAGCCCGTGCCGTGGGCGGCTGGCCGACTTGCGTCAGGGACTCGTCTGAAACCGGTGCGGCGCGCCGAGCTTTTCGCGGGCCACCATTGGCTGCGTAGCCGGATGGTTTCATAGGCCGGCTTTTGGGCATTCCGATCTGACGCAATGGCCGCACGATGTGTGTAAGCCTAGATGGCATCGCAGGCCGTGGACGCGAGCGACCGAGCCAGGGAGAGTCAGGGTGCCGATGACGAACCGCCCACCGCCAGTTCAGCATCCTGATGAATCGGTGGGGATCGAGGTCGTGCGCTCGTCGGAAAGTCAGCAAGTGGTTGCGACATGTCGGCAGGGTCCACCTGCCGTGGCTGCGGTGCGCAGTTTCAGGCCGACGACAAGGTGCTGGTGTATCCAGGGCTCGACGGCGAGGAGCGGCCACCGATCCACTCCGAGTGTCTGCGCTCGCGGCAATAGCCCCGGCCTCGGCGGCGCGTTCTGACGGTTCGCAAGAATGGAGTCAGGGACCACGTCGACGGGCTGCTGCGATGCCGCGGATCTCACCGAATGAGAGGGCAGCGTCCGTGTCGATCTCGAAGGCGGATGCCTTCGTGGGACTGCCCGGCCTAACGGATCATCCGATGGTCGTTTTGACGACGCTGCTGCCCCACCAGTACGGCCGCGCGCCGCTGCGGTATTGCGCACCCGTCAATCTCACTGGGGCAGTGCGATGACTCAGATTTACATGTCGGCGGTGAACGATATCGCCGAGCTGGCGCGGTTCTACGACGACCCGCCCGACGGCGTGCGAGCCAACATGATCTTCAGCCTGGACGGGGCGGCGTCGTTCGACGGCCGGGCTGGCCCGCTGTCGGATTCCCTTGACCACCAACTGCTGTTGGCGCTGCGTGGCTTCGCCGACGTGGTGTTGGTCGGGGCGGGGACGGTTCGTGCGGAGAATTACGGGCCGGTGCGGTTGAGCGGGGCTCAGCGCTCGTTCCGATGGAACCGTTGGGGCCTACATGATTCGCCGCCCATTGCGGTGGTGTCCCAGTCCGGGAAGCTGCCCTCCTCGATGTTCGCCGACCCGGCGCGACCGCCGATCGTGGTGACCAGTTCGACGGCCGCTGCCTGCCAACGGTTCGGCTCGGATCTACATCCGGAAGTGCTGATCGCCGGCGACGACACCGTCGACATGGCAGCGGTTCTCACCGAACTGGGAGCGCGGGGCATGCGCCGCGTCCTCTGCGAGGGGGGCCCCACGTTGCTCGACGAACTCGTGTTGGGCGACCTGGTCGATGAGATGTGTCTGACCATCGCCCCCAAACTGGCCGGAACCAGTCAGTCCGCCGCCTCAGATGTCCTCCGGCAACTCCCGACCCCGACCGCGCTGTCGCTACATCACGTACTGACCCATCGCGGTTACCTCTTTCTCAAATACGGCCGTTGACGCGAAGCGCACCACGACCTAGCTCGGCCCATTGGTCGCGCGTGAGACCGATCAGATCTCGGCTTACCTCCGCGATTGGTTTTTTCCGCTTGCCGTACGGAAGGCACCCGGTTTCGTCGTGCTCCGTACCTCGGGCCCGCTGACGGGCCGCGGGACATCTCCTGGACCAGAGCAAAATGCT
>JAOPVI010000027.1 GCA_025966225.1 Mycobacterium sp.
TCGCTTCCCGAGAGCAGGTTCCTACGTGCCCTCGAAGAGGGCAAGCTGGTCGGCGCGAGGACGGGCAAGGATGGCGCCGGAGAAAAAGGAAAGGTCTACTTCCCGGCCCGCGAGGCCGATCCCGCCACCGGACAGCAGCTCACCGAGTTCGTCGAACTCCCCGACAAGGGCACGGTGACGACGTTCGCGATCATCAACATCCCGTTCGCCGGTCAGAAGATCAAGCCGCCGTACGTCGCCGCCTACGTGCTGCTCGACGGTGCGGACATCCCGTTCCTGCATCTGGTCACCGAGATCGACGCGGCCGACGTGCGGATGGGCATGCGGGTGGAGGCCGTGTGGAAGCCCCGCGAGGAGTGGGGTCTTGGCATCGACAACATCGACTACTTCCGGCCGACGGGTGAACCCGACGCCGACTACGAAACCTACAAGCACCACCAGTAAGGGTTGATCTGTGACTGATCGCAGTGTTGCGGTAGTCGGCTTTGCGCATGCCCCGCATGTGCGCCGCACCGAAGGCACCACCAACGGCGTCGAGATGTTGATGCCGTGCTTCACCGAGTTGTACGCCGACCTCGGGCTCAAGCAGACCGACATCGGGTTCTGGTGCTCAGGATCGTCGGATTACCTTGCCGGCCGCGCATTCTCGTTCCTCTCGGCGATCGACGCGATCGGTGCGGTCCCCCCGATCAACGAGTCGCACGTCGAGATGGACGCCGCGTGGGCGCTCTACGAGGCCTACATCAAGATCTTGACCGGCGCGGTCGACACCGCGTTGGTGTACGGCTTCGGGAAGTCGTCGGCGGGCGTCCTGCGCCGGGTTCTTGCGCTGCAGACCGACCCGTACACGGTGGCACCCCTGTGGCCGGACGCCGTGTCGACGGCGGGGTTGCAGGCCCGGTTCGGACTGGATTCCGGCAAGTGGACCGCCGAGCAGATGGCCCAGGTGGCACTGGACTCCATGAACGCCTCGGCCCGGACCGACTCCGTCGAGCCGGCCAGTTCGGTCGACGAGCTGCTTGGCCGGCCGTACTTCGCCGATCCGCTGCGCCGCCACGACATCGCCCCGATCACCGATGGCGCGTCGGCGATCGTGCTGGCCGCCGGCGACAAGGCCCGCGAACTGCGCGAGCACCCCGCGTGGATCACCGGCATCGAGCACCGCATCGAGACCCCGGTGCTTGGTGCTCGCGACCTGACCGCGTCCCCCTCGACCGCGGCGTCGGCGGCGATCGCCACCGGTGGTGACGCCGGGTCGATCGAGGTCGCCGAGCTCTACGCCCCCTTCACCCATCAGCAGCTGATCCTCACCGAGGCCATCGGGCTGGGTTCATCGACGAAGATCAATCCGTCCGGAGGCGCGTTGGCCGCCAACCCGATGTTCTCGACCGGCCTCGAGCGCATCGGTTTCGCGGCTCGACACATCTTCGACGGTTCCGCACAGCGGGTGCTGGCCCACGCGACGAGTGGGGCTGCGCTGCAACAGAATCTGGTCGCGGTCATGGAAGGAAAGCACTGATGGCAGGCAACCTGGCCGCGGTCCTGGGCACGGGGCAGACCAAGTACGTCGCCAAGCGCAAGGACGTCTCGATGAACGGCCTCGTCCGCGAGGCCATCGACAAGGCGCTGGAGGATTCTGGGTCGACGTTCGACGACATCGACGCCGTCGTCGTCGGCAAGGCGCCCGATTTCTTCGAGGGCGTCATGATGCCCGAGTTGTTCATGGCCGACGCAGTCGGCGCGACGAACAAGCCGCTCATCCGCGTGCACACGGCTGGCTCGGTCGGCGGGTCGACCGCCATCGTGGCAGCCAGCCTGGTGCAGTCCGGCAAGTACAAACGCGTGCTGACGATGGCCTGGGAGAAGCAGTCCGAATCGAATGCCATGTGGGCCCTGAGCATTCCGGTGCCATTCACCAAGCCCGTCGGCGCCGGCGCGGGCGGCTACTTCGCTCCGCACGTGCGGTCGTACATCCGCCGCTCCGGCGCGCCGAACCACATCGGCGCGATGGTGGCGGTGAAGGACCGGCTCAACGGGGCGAAGAACCCACTGGCCCACCTGCACCAGCCCGACATCACGCTGGAGAAGGTTATGGCCTCCCAGATGCTTTGGGACCCAATCCGGTTCGACGAAACGTGCCCCTCGTCCGACGGCGCCTGCGCGCTGGTGATCGGCAACGAAGAGCTCGCCGACAGTCGGGTGGCCGAGGGCCATCCCGTGGCCTGGATCCATGCCACGGCGCTGCGCACCGAACCCCTGGCCTATTCCGGGCGCGACCAGGTCAACCCCCAGGCCGGCCGCGACGCCTCCGCCGCACTGTGGCGCGACGCAGGCATCACCAGCCCGATCGACGAGATCGACGTCGCCGAGGTGTACGTCCCGTTCTCCTGGTTCGAGCCGATGTGGTTGGAGAACCTCGGCTTCGCGGTCGAAGGCGAGGGCTGGAAGCTCACCGAAGCAGGCGAGACGGCGATCGGCGGGCGCATCCCGTTCAACCCGTCGGGTGGGGTGCTGTCGAGCAACCCCATTGGCGCGTCGGGCATGATCCGGTTCGCCGAGGCCGCCATCCAGGTGATGGGCAAGGCGGGCGACCACCAGGTCGAGGGCGCACGCAAGGCGCTCGGCCACGCCTACGGCGGTGGCTCGCAGTACTACTCGATGTGGGTGGTGTCGGCGGACAAGCCGTGACGGACAGCCCGGTTCACCTGGCGGGCAAGCGCTCCCGCGAAGCGGCCATCGCCCGCGACAAGGAGGCGTGGCTCGCGGTCTTCGCCGACGACGCCATCGTCGAGGACCCGATCGGGCCGTCGCACTTCGATCCCGATGGCAAGGGCCATCGCGGCAAGGACGCCATCGCGAAGTTCTTCGACAAGGCGATCGCTCCGAGCCAGCTCGAGTTCCACTTCGAGAAGACCTACCAGTGCGGCAACGAGGAGGCCAACGTCGGCCACATCGTCATCGTCGCCAGCGGTTACCGGGTGGAGGCCGAGGGCGTATTCACCTACCGCGTGAACGACGAGGGCAAGATCGTCGCGTTGAGGGCGTACTGGGAGCTCGACAAGGCGACGGCGAGCGCCCGGCCGGTCTAGCCCCCGCGGATCATCCACAGGCCATCGTGACGCTGGAGTCACCCCGGTGTGGACGATAGACGCGGCCTAGTCCCCGCGGATGTTGTCGCGCAACGTCTTTCCGGGATAGCGGGTGCGGTAGCGGCCACGCCGTTGCAACTCCGGTATCACCTGGTCGACGAACTCCTCGAAGCAACCTGGCGTGTAGGTGGCCAACAGCATGAACCCGTCCGCGCCGCCGTCGTCCAAGAACGCCTCCAACTGATCGGCGACGGACTCCGGCGTGCCGATCACCTGAGGCATGGAGAAGCGGAACGCGTAGGTGTCGGCGGCCTCGGCGACCGTCACGTGCTCCCCCGCACCGCTAGCCACCAACGCATCCTTGACACCCTGGATGCCGGGCACCGGAATGTCCTTCAACGGCGCCGATGGGTCGAACATCGAGAAGTCCACGCCCAGTTGGCCGGACAGCATCGCCAGCGACGCCTCCGGCCGCAGCAGCGACCGTAGGTAGTCCGCCTTCTCCCTGGCCTCTGACTCGGTGTCTCCGACGATCACCTGGGCGCCGTAGTAGAGCTTCACCGCCGCAGCGTCGCGACCCGCCGCAGTGACGCGGCGCCGAATGTCGTCGGAGTACGCACGCATGGTCGCGACCGTGGGTTGGATCGCGAAGATTGCCTCGGCCGTAGCCGCGGCGAATTGCCTGCCCTGCTCACTGGCGCCCGCCTGCCACAGCACTGGCCGTCCCTGCGGAGACGGCGCCACGAAGTGTCTTGCCCGGCAGCGGAAGTGCTTGCCCTCGAAGCGCACCTCGGCGATCTTCTCCGGGTACGCATAGATGCCGGTCGCCCGGTCCGCAGCGATCGCGTCGGGCTGCCACGAGTCCCACAACTGGCAGCACAGGTCGACGTACTCCTCGATCCGTTCGTAGCGCGTCGAGCGGTCGGGCAGCTCCTGGCCATAGGCGGCGAACTCCGACGGCGAGTACGACCCGACGATGTTCCACGCGATGCGGCCGCCAGACAGATGATCGAACGTCGAGAGCCGACGCGCCATCGAGTACGGATGCTCGAAGGCCGTCGACAGCGTGATGCCGACGCCGAGGTGCTCGGTCGCCCCGGTGATGATCGGTGTCAGGGCTGCGGGCTCGTGCGTCGGCGCCTGTACGGCGTAGCGCACGGTGGCATCCGAACTGTCCTCGAACGAGTTGTACGGCGCGAGTTCGTCGGCCAGGAAGACCGCATCGAACAGCCCGCGCTCCAACGTCCGCGCCAGGTGCTGCCAGTAGGGCGGCGACGCGTAGTCCCAACCCACCTTGTCGAGCGGGTGCCGCCACATGCCGACGGAGTGACTGCTTACTCCGTGCTGCATGAAGGCAAGGAAATGGGCCTTGCGAGTGCGTCCGCTTATCAGTACTCCTGCAGGCTTTCCCGCAGCGTCGTTCCGGGGTAGCGGGTGCGGTACCGGCCGCGCCGCTGAAGTTCCGGCACCAGCAACTCGGTCACGTCGTTGAAGCAGCCAGGAGTGTCGGTAGCCAACAGCATGAAGCCGTTGCAGCCACCGTCGTCGAGGTAGTGCTCCATCTGGTCGGCGACGTCGGCCGGGGTGCCGACGGCCACCGGAGCGCCCATCGACACGCCGTAGATCTGCGCCGCCTCGCGCACCGTCACTGGTGCGCCGTCCTTGGCCTCGAGGATGGCGTCGAACAATCCGCGGATGCCCTGCACGTCGGCGTCCACGACGTTGTCGTCGAGGCCGAGTGTGGAGAAGTCGAAACCCGTGTGCCCGGACAGGATTCCGAGCGCGCTCTCGATCTGGACCTTCTCGACGAATTCGGCGTACTTGTCGTTGGCGCGGGATTTGTCGCGGTCGATGATGGTCTGCAAACCGTAAATGAGCTTCACCGACTCCGGGTCGCGGCCATGATCGTCGGCGCGGGTGCGGATGTCGTCGGCGTAGGTCCGCATGCTCTTCGGCGTCGGGAAGATCCCGAACACGGATTCGGCGTGCTTGGAAGCGAACTCGCGGCCCTGCTCGGAAGAGCCGGCCTGCCAGAGCACAGGTCGCTTCTGCGGCGACGGTGCGACGAAGTGGCGGCCCTTGGACGTGAAGAACTCACCCTGGAAGTCGACCTCGCGGATCTTGGACGGGTCGGCGAAGATCCCGTTTTCGCGGTCGTACACGATCGCGTCGTCATCCCACGAGTCCCACAGCTGATAGAGCAGCTGCATGTACTCCTCGACCACCTCGTAGCGCTTGTCGCGGGGCGTTAGGTTGTCCTTGCCCATGGCCTGGAACTCGCTCTTGCTGTACGAGGTGACGATGTTCCAGCCGACGCGACCGTTCGTCAGGTGGTCCAGAGACGACAGGTGGCGCGCCATCATGTACGGCGGGACGAACGACGTCGACAGCGTGATGCCGATACCGAGGTGCTTGGTGAAGGCGCCGATGATCGGCACCAGGGTGGCCGGCTCGTGCACGGGGAACTGGCCCGCGTACTTGACGACGGGGTCCGAGTTGCCCTTGTACGTGGTGTACGGCGCAAGTTCGTCGGCGATGAACATCGCGTCGAACAGCCCGCGCTCCATGATGCGCCCGAGGTCGCGCCAGTACTCCGGACGCGACCAGTGGTAGCCGACCTTGTCCCGGGGGTGTGCCCACATCGACGAGGCGTGGTTCATGACTCCGTGCTGGACGAAGCCAAGCAAGTGGGCCTTCTTGACGGTCACGCGGCGGAACTCCTGCGGTCGATGACGAAGGCGCTGACGACGGCGACCGCGGAGCCGATGGCGAGAATGACTGGGACATACCAGAACAGACCACTCACGCCAAGCAGCGCGATCACTGCGCTCGACGCCACGACGGCACCGATCGCCTTCCAGGTGAAGGTACGGCCGTCGTCGTCTAGCCCGCCGACGTCGAGGTCCGCGGACTGTCCGGACGCCGCGAGCGCGAGCACGTCGCGGCGCACCCGCAGGAATGCCTCGACGCCCAGCCAGAGGTATGCGACGGCGATGACGACGCCGACGATGACGGCGATCCAGAACGCGATCATCGGACCGGGTCCGGGTCGGCGATCATGGCGGACGCTCCTGCGCCGCCGACATGTGCAGCGGACGCATCCACCAGCACCTCGGCGCGACCCGTGAGCGTGCCGTAGTCGAATGACTTCCTGGACAACAAACTGATGCCTACAGCGGCCACGAGTGAGATCGCCTCCAAGGTGATGATTCCGGGCAGTTCGCCCACGAATTGTCGAATCGGATAGCCGATGGCGACGGCCAGCACCAGGCTCGCGACGAACGCCGTCGAGGTCATTCGGCGCCAGAAGATGGCGAGGCCGAGCGGGATGATCAGAGCGGCCTTGAGGAAGTACACGGTGTTGACCAGCTCGATGTAGTCGATGCCCGAGCTCACCACGATCCCGCCGACCACGCCGGCCACCAGGATCGAGGCCTTGGTGTAGCGGAACAACGACTTGGGTGCGATGTCGGGCTTGGCCCGCTTGAGGATGTCGACCGCAACGACGGACGACAACGCGGAGAACGCGCCGTCGATCGACGAGTAGCAGGCGTTCAGGATGATCAGCACGTACAGCGCGATCAGGATGATCGGCAGCCCGAGGTGGCTCACCACGTACGGCCCAATTCCGCCGGCCCCCGCGTCCCCGAGGTCGGAGAGCTTCACCCCGAACCCCAGTCCGACGAGCCCGAGCAGGCCCAGCACGATCGGGATCGGGTAGAACCACAAGCCCGCCCAGACGAAGGTCCGGCCCATGGTGGCCGGCTTCAGCGCCCAGGCCTTCTGCCAGAACGTCTGATCGGCCATCGTTGACGCGAGCAGGCCCAGCGCCAGGGAGATTCCGAACGCCGCGGCGGCCGACCCGTCGAGCGCGTTCAGCGTGTTCGGCCCCGCCTCGTCGACCTTCTGGAAGACCAGCTCGGGTCCGCCGACCTTCTGCAGTACGTAAAGCACCACGATCGCGGCGGGCACCGTAATGAGCAGCGTGTTGAACGTGGCGGTGATCGCCGAGGTCCACAGCCCGCCGAAGTAGGAGTAGATGGTGACCGTCGCCAGCGTGAGGATGAGCACCACCGCCGCGTTGATGTGGAAGATCACCCCCATCACCAACACCACGCCGAACAGGTTGATGAAGATCTCCGCGAGCAGCCCAAGCAGCATCGCGACGAGCATGACGGTGGTGGCCGCGTTGTTCTGGAAGCGTTCGCGGATGAATTCCACGATGGTGTAGCCGGCGGGCATCTGGCGCCGCAGTCGCACCGCGAACGGCACCATCACCATGACGGCGAGGCCGTTGGGTACGACGAACCAGATCAGCCCGGACGTGCCGAATGTGAACGCCTGCGCCGACGACATCATCACTGCCATCGACCAGGTCCACACCGCGATGACGGAGCCGACGCCGAAACCGAACCCGATGCGGCGGTCGGCGATCACGAAGTCATGGGTGTTCTTGACCATTCCCCGGACGACCGCTGCGACGCCGAACATGAAGACACCCAGGCCCAGCATCAGCGCGAACCCGATGCCGGGCGAAAGATTCGATGGGGTGAACACGCAGTCTCCTGGATCAGAGCAAACGATCCGTCGGATCGGCCCCCGCACATCGGTAGGCGTGCGGCGGCGCAGGCCTGTGGACCAAGGGATCTTGGCAGCTGCCGGAGGGGCTTGCGAGCGTTGTAATCACGCTGAGCCGAGGAATGGGCAGCAGGCCCGCGGGTGTAGTACGGGCGTCTCAGAACCCCTTCGGCTTTGCAGCCACGTCGGCTGCGCCTGTACGGTGGACGATGTCTTCGCCGAGGTTCTCGGCGAAACCGAAAAGCCAATCAACGCTGGAATTTTGATAACTGTTGCCTGCATCACCTTTCTCTCGTTTCTCGAAAACCACCCGCTCCCTGGGGCTCGCCGTGGCCGCCGCCGTCCTGACCGTCGGAATCGGCGGTTGCTCCGGAGCCAATCTCGGCACCCCGGCGCAAAGCTCGCCGCCCGGACTCGCGACGCCAAGCGCGACGCCCACGACCACGCCGACGACGACGTCAGCCAAGGCAGCCGCCACCGACTACGGCAGGCTATTGCTCACCGCCGCCGACCTGAGTGACGCAGAAGACACCTTCACCCAACGCTCGCAGGCGCCACCGCCCAAGGGCGTCCCTGGGGCAAGCGCGTTCTTC
This sequence comes from Mycobacterium sp., assembly GCA_025966225.1. Lineage (GTDB taxonomy): Bacteria > Actinomycetota > Actinomycetes > Mycobacteriales > Mycobacteriaceae > Mycobacterium. Next base: position 8,261 of record JAOPVI010000027.1, read on the forward strand.
GTCAACGACAAGGACGACAGGGCGATCGGCAACACGGTGCTGATCTACCCGGACGCAGCCACGGCGACGGCGACCCTGCACCAGTCGGCTGCAACGCTGACCACGACCGTCACCGGGGGTGCGCCGAAGCCCATATCGGTCGGCACCGACGGCGTCGTGATCACCGGCACCTACCCCGACGAGAACAAAGCCGTCACGCTGATGTACTTCACCGAGGGCCGGGCGTTGGTACGCCTGGAGTTCCAGAGCGCCACCGGCGACGTCACCACCGACAAGTTCGTCACTGCCGTCGGCAAGATGCAGCAGATCGCCTTGCGGGTCGGACTCGCCGGATCCCCCTAGGGCGGGACTGACTCAGGGCTCGGTGATCAGCGCGAGCCCGGTGAGGTAGCGGCGGGCCAGGTCCTGGTACGTACCGGGATTGACGTTGACCCACATTTCCGCGCCGGTGCCTGCGATGGGCCCGCGCACCTTGGCGGGCGACCCCGTCACCAACACCTCGTCGGGGATCTTCGTGCCCCCAATCACCAGGGAGTGGGCAGCGACGACGCTACGTCGACCGATGACCGCGCCGTCGAGCACCGTTGCGTGGTTCGCGATCAGCGCCTCCTGGCCCACGTGCACGCCGTGGATGACGCAGCAGTGCGCGATGGTCGCGCCAGGCCCCACGTCGGTCGGAATGCCAGGTGGGGCGTGCAAGACGCTGCCGTCCTGCACGTTGGCGCCCTCACGGATGATGATCGGGGCGAAGTCGGCGCGCAAAACCGTGTTGAACCAGATCGACGCACCGGCCTCGACGTGAACGTCGCCGATCAGCGTGGCGGTGGGGGCGACGAATGCGCCCTCGTCGACGATGGGGGCATGGCCCTCGAATGAGTACAACGGCATCGTCTAGATATACCGCAGGTAGATGCCCGTGATATTGCGCGACCGGGGTCAAAAACTGTAACGTGTTCTAGTTAGTGGTTACAGAAACGGGAGGCCCACCGTGACTACCGATACTGCAGGCATTCGCGAGATCGACACCGGACCGCTGCCCGACCGGTACGCGCGAGGCTGGCACTGCCTAGGCCCCGTGTCGGATTTCCAGGACGGCAAGCCGCATTCCATCCAGGCGTTCGGCACCAAACTGGTGGTGTTCGCCGACTCCAACGGCGACCTCCAGATCCTGGACGGCTTCTGCAGGCACATGGGCGGTGATCTCTCCCAGGGCACCGTCAAGGGCGATACCGTCGCCTGCCCGTTCCACGACTGGCGCTGGGGTGGCGACGGCAAGTGCAAGCTGGTGCCCTACGCCAAGCGGACGCCACGGCTGGCCCGTACCCGCGCCTGGACCACCGATGTCCGCGGCGGGCTGCTGTTCGTCTGGCACGACGTCGAGGGCAACCCGCCGCCGCCTGAGGTCCGCATCCCGGAGATCCCGGAGTCCGCAAATGACGAGTGGACCGATTGGCGGTGGAACTCGATCCTGATCGAGGGTGCGAACTGCCGCGAGATCATCGACAACGTCACCGACATGGCGCACTTCTTCTACATCCACTTCGGGCTGCCGACGTACTTCAAGAACGT
>JAOPVI010000087.1 GCA_025966225.1 Mycobacterium sp.
ATCGTCCTGCTCTGCCTCAACGTAGGGCTGCTCGGCCCACGCAGTACGGGACTCGAGCTGGAGCAGGTGCAACGCATTTCCTAGCCCGAATCGCCGTGAACCGCCGGTACTTTGGCTCGGCCGGCAATCCGCGCGTGAGGTGCGTCACATGCGGGGCGTTTCGACCGAATGCGATACCGGACAGCCCGACCCGTCGAAAGTTAGATAGGGTCACTATAGGTTGAGCCAGAATCGAAGGTGCTTCGGGCGCGAACAGCCAGACCCATAGCCGACCGTCTGCGCGGGAACAAAGCCCGTCCCGAAGAAGTTGGAGCGACACGTGCACGCCCCGAACCCGTCCGAGCACGACGGGCAGTACTGATGCGCCAGGGCCCGCTCGCCGGACGGTATCCGGCGGTGGCCGCCATGGTCACCCTCGCATTGATCCCGTACTTGGCGTTGTCCGCGGCGCTCGACCCGCTCGTGCCGATCATCACCGAACAGTTGCACATGACCACCCAGGTGATGAGCCTGAGCTCGGGCCTGGGCAACGCCGCCTATGCCGTGGGCACCGTGCTCGCCGTCCAATTCGCACAGCACCTGCCGCAGCGAAGAATGCTGCTGCTCTACGCGGTGGTGCTGGCGGTGGGATCGGTGCTCGCAGCATCTGCGCAGAATGCGGGCATGTTCATCGCCGGCCACGTCCTGCAGGGGCTGGCCACCAGCATGCTGCTGATCGCGGCGGCGCCCCCACTGACGATTGGCTTTCCGAAGGACAAGCTCCGGAACACGGCCGTGATCATGAACATGTGCGTCTTCGGCGCCGTTGCGCTCGGCCCGTTCATCGGAGGGGTGCAAGCCGAGGCGCACGCGTGGCGACCGCTGTTCTGGATCATCGCGGCGGTCGCGCTCCTGGCGCTGGTGATGGCTGCATTGACGTTCGAAGACGCCCCTCCGGCAGATCCCGACGCCCCACGCGACCTGCCGGCCATCGGACTCGCTGCAGTCGGCTGCGCCGCGGCGTTCATCGGGGCATCCCAACTGACCAGCCACGGATTCGGGGATGCGGCGGTGACCGTACCGATGTTCGGCGGCCTGGCCTTGATCGTCGTGCTGGTCGTGTACCAGTTCCGGTCCAGCCGCCCGCTTCTCACCGTCCGCACGATGCTCACCAGTTCGATTCCGGTCGCCGGTGTCGGTGTCGCACTGTTCGCGGCGGCGGCCTCGGTGGCGGCGACCGCCCTGACGGCCAACGTGTTGCTGCAGACGTACAGCCCCGTCCAAGTCGGGCTGCTGTATCTGCCCGAACTCGGCGGCGCCATCGTGATGGCGTTCGTGTTCGGGATCGTCATCACCAGACGCGCGATGCACTACCTGCCGCTCGTCGGAATGGTGCTGCTCGCAGCCGGAATCTTGGTGTTCCGGATCGCCCTTCCGGCCAACCAGCCGCTCGTCCTGCTTGCCTCGGCGCTGACGGGACTTGCCCTGGGCGCTACCGTCGCACCTGCACTCTTCGTCGCGGGCTTCTCACTGCAGTCGAACAGCCTCCAGCGTGTCTTCGCGATCATCGAACTCTTCCGAGCGGTGGCCGCGTTCATGGTGGCGCCGATCCTGGCCCACTTCGCGATGACGGCATCGACCGACCTCGCATCGGGTACCGGTGACGCGCTCTGGATCGGCTTCGGCCTCGCAGTCGGCGGGGCCGTGTACGGGGTGGCCATCTACGCGCTGAGCGGAGCCCGACCGCAACGGCCCGACCTCGACGAGTTCCTCGACGGCGACGATCCGGCCTGGTATTCGCCGCCACTGCTGGCCCGACTCCGGCCGGGCCTAGCGCCCCGCGCGATTGCTGCCGAGCATGCCCCCAGCGTGGTGACAGCCAGGCACCGCGACGGTTGGGCACCCGTGCTCTTCGCCTACGACGGATCCGAACTCGCGGCGTGCGCGATCGCTCAGGCCGCCTCGCAGCTGGCACCAGGGCGACACGCCTTGGTCGTCTGCGTCTGGCAGCCCGTCGACGTTGGGTTCACACCCACCGGCACAAGTCATTTCGATGCCAACAAGGCCACCGAGGTGCGACGCGCCGCCGAGCAGACCGCCGCCCATGGAGCAGCACTGGCCGAGCAGGCGGGCTTCCTCGCGCGAAGCGTGGCGATTGAGGCCGCGCCGACCTGGAAGGGCATCGTCGAGGCGGCTGACGAAAACGACGCGAGCCTGATCGTGCTTGGGCCGCACCGTCGCAGTGGGCTGTTGGGACACCTACAGGGCAGCGTCGCGGCGGCAGTCGTCGCGCACTCCGCCACTCCAGTCCTCGTCGTGCCTCAGTGCTCGGACGTCGACGAGCCACTGACGTCACCATGGGCCACCACTGCCCTGCGCGGGGCCCTCTAGCCGCGCGTTAGTCTGCTTCGGTCGGCCTCAGCGAACAGGCCGATAGAAAAGCTGAGCACATTCATGACCGCAGCAGCAGAGACGTCGGCGCTCGAATCGAGGGTCGGTCACTACTACCAGGTGGACGACACCTACCGGGTCGGCCGTGACAAGGTGCGCGAGTACGCCCGTGCAGTGCAGGACTACCACCCCGCGCACTGGGATGTCGCCGCCGCCGCGGAGCTGGGCTACTCAGGTCTGGTCGCGCCGCTGACGTTCACGTCGATCCCGGCCATGTCAGCCAATCGGCGCCTGTTCGAATCGGTGATCGTCGGTTATGACATGTACCTGCAAACCGAAGAAGTCTTCGAGCAGCACCGCCCGATCGTGGCCGGCGACGAACTCCATACCGACGTCGAGCTGTCGTCGGTGCGCAGGATCGCCGGCAGAGACCTGATCACCGTGACCAACACCTTCACCGACACGGCCGGCGAGCGGGTGCACACCTTGCACACCACCGTCGTCGGCGTCACCGCCGAGGATGTCGATCCGGCGATCAGGGAGGCCGTGCAGAACGTGATGATGCACGACGTGAACCTGCTCGGAGTCGACGAATCCGCTGCCGCCTACCACAGGACGGTGCGACCCGAGGGCGAGGTTCGGATCGCCGAGGGAGGCACGACTCGCACGCCGGGAACGCCGTCCTTCGATGACGTGAAGGTCGGCGACGAGCTACCGGTGCACCACGCGCGACTGTCCCGCGGCGACCTTGTGAACTATTCCGGCGTGGCCGGCGACGCCAACCCGATTCACTGGGACGAGGACATCGCCAAGCTGGCCGGGCAGCCCGACGTGATCGCCCACGGAATGCTCACCATGGGTCTGGGTGCCGGATTCGCCTCCGCCTGGTCGGGCGACCCCGGCGCCGTTACCCGCTACGCGGTGCGGCTGTCCCAGCCCGCGGTCGTGTCGGCCACCGGCGGCGCAGACATCGAGTACAGCGGCCGGATCAAGGCTCTGGACCCGGCGGCCCGCAGCGGTGTCGTCATTGTCGCCGCGAAGTCCGGTGGTCGGAAGATCTTCGGCCTGGCGACATTGAACGTCCGCTTCGGCTGACCTGGCGTACTTCGATGAGGATGCCTCCTGATGCTTCACCCCTGCCGCGTACTGGCGGACCAGAACCTCTGCTAGCCGTAGTAGGCGAAACTACACGTGGGCCGTGGTTCGCTTTTGAATGCCGCTAGCTTTCCGTCCATGGTGATGCTGCAGATGAGGTCCGCGTCGCCTCCGTCGGCGGTGACCGAGGTCTGAATCTCGTTGTACACCGGGTACTGCTTTTCCCATGGCAACGTCACGTTCGGCTCGGTTTGCTCTGGGTCACCATTGATCTGGTAGCGGATGGTTGCCGTGCCTGCACCGCCACTCACCTGCATGGTCGCGGTGCCGATCGGTGGCCCGCTGGGCGTGGCCGAGGGACTATCCGACGTTGTCGTGGTCGTCTTCGTAGTCGTGGCGTGTGAACGGGTGGAAGCAGACTCGGGCGCTGTCGGTCTACCTTCGATCGTGGTGCATCCGGTTGCCACGACCGCGATGACCGCGGCAACCCATGCGACACCCTTCGCCGAGCTAAGTGACATTCCCGGAGCCTACGGCGGCCGACACATTCATCGCGGGTGACCAACGACCTCGTCCAAAGGATAGGGAAACACCCGGGCACTCACTGGGCGGCTGGGAGGCCGAATACGTCGCGGAGCAAACCGGTTTGGGCGGCATCGGATTCGAGAGTCCCGGCATCCACACCGTCGTGGACGGCAACGGCGCTGACTCGGGGTTCGTCAACGTCGAGACCTATGGCGACCCGGCGGCATATCTGGCCACCGATCTGCCCGGCATGCAGGCCTACAACCTGGGCCTCAGCCCGGATCCCGGTGTGGTGCCGTGGCTGGGGGCCACCATGGGCCCGGTCGAGGCCGGCTGGGGCGACATGAAGATCCGGAGCTCGAGCTGGCGGCTTCGGAGGCGGGGACGCTGATCACGCCCTGACGCTCAATAGGTATGTCTAGAGACATTTCTCGACCGTACCTGCCGCGGAAATCCCGTAGCCCACTTGCGAATGCACGCACCCTGGGTCGACTTGCGATGCGTCAGCGTTCACCCGCCGATCGCGGCCAGTTCGACTTCGCCCTCGGTGCCGTGCTACTGGCTCGGCGCAAATCGGCGGGCCGATGGGTCGCCGCGGGCGCAGCCATCGCGGTGTTGGTGTTCCAGCTGGTGGAGTACGGGGAGCGCTCCGGCATCCTGCCGACGTCGGGTGCGAGCCCGCTGAGCTGCTGACCGGCTCCACGCGCCGCTGGCTGGACGCAGGCCGGCCGCGCCGCTAATCGCAGTCGACCCCTCCGAACGGAGCGGAGTCACCTAGTCGTAGATGACTGCGAGCCCCCTGCGCTTGAGGTCCGCCAGGCCGGCCCGCATGGCTTCAAGCTGTTCGGGTGAATGCCCCACCCACTCCGCAAGCTCGCCGGCTATTCTCACCGGTCCTCGAGTGCGGTAGGACCTGGTTGGATTTCCGGGAAACTTCTTGTCCGTCACATTCGGGTCATCCTCCAGTGCCGCTTCGGGTTCCACGAGGTAGATGCGACCCGGGCCCTCGCCCATGGCCAGCTCCGCTCCCCACACTGCAGCGTCCAAGGTCTGGGTCACGTAAACGTGATTGGAGCGGCGGCCCTCGTCATAGTTCGACCGGCGCCCAGGCACCAGCAGATCGCCCGGGGAAAGGTCCGCCTTGGTGCCGTGGAGAAACGCCCCCGACTCGTGCACTTCAAATGGTTTCGTCATGTCACCTCCGGCTACAACTCTGCAACCCGACCGTCGTCGACCAGCCACGACCGATCCAACCGAACGTTCTGCAGCATCCGCCGGTCGTGTGTCACCAACAACAGTGCCCCGTCATAGGTTTCGAGCGCCTGCTCGAGCTGCTCAATGGCGGCGAGGTCGAGGTGGTTCGTCGGCTCATCGAGCACCAGCACATTCGTGCCGCGGGCCTGTAGCAACGCAAGGCCGGCGCGGGTGCGCTCACCGGGTGAGAGCTCGTCGACCGCGCGTTCCACGTGGTCGGCGCGGAGCCCGAACTTTGCGAGCAGGGTTCGCACATCGGCGGTCGTCCATGACGGCACACGCTGCTCGAAGCGGTCGACGAGTCGCCCGGAACCAGTGAAATCCGCACGGGCCTGGTCGATCTCGCTGATCGCGACATTGGCGCCCAGACTCGCGCGGCCGTCGTCGGGCTGCTGGCGGCCGAGGAGCAGCCGCAGCAAGGTCGACTTTCCCGCCCCATTGGGGCCGGTGATGCCGATGCGCTCGCCGGCATCGACCTGTAACGACACCGGGCCCAGGACGAATTCGCCTTGTCGCACAACAGCATTGTCGAGTGTCGCAACGACCGAACTCGACCGTGGCGCGGCTCCGACGGTGAACTCGAGTGTCCATTCCTTGCGGGGTTCGACGACCTCCTCGAGGCGGGCGATCCGGCTTTCCATCTGACGCACCTTCTGTGCCTGCTTCTCGCTGGACTCGGACGCCGCGCGGCGCCGGATCTTGTCGTTGTCAGGAGCCTTGCGCATCGCGTTGCGGACGCCCTGGCTCGACCACTCCCGCTGCGTGCGTGCGCGCGCAACCAGGTCGGCCTTCTTCTCGGCGAACTCGTCGTATTGTTCGCGCTTGTGTCGGCGACCGACCTCACGCTCTTCCAGGTAGCTTTCGTATCCGCCGCCAAAGACAGTGGTGGTGTTCTGGGCCAGGTCCAGTTCAAGGACGCGGGTCACGCTGCGGGCGAGAAACTCCCGATCGTGACTCACCAGCACCACGCCTCCACGAAGTTCGTGGACGAAGTTCTCCAGGCGAGCGAGTCCGTCGAGGTCGAGATCGTTGGTCGGCTCATCGAGCAGGACGATGTCGAACCGCGACACCACAAGCGCCGCCAATCCCACCCGCGCAGCTTGGCCACCCGACAGAGCGGTCATCAGGGTCGACTCCGGCCGCACCGCGTCAGCGTCGAGTCCCAGGTCGGCCAACACTGCCGGCAATCGTTCGTCTAGGTCCGCCGCGCCGCTGGCGAGCCAGCGATCCAGCGCAGCAGAGTAGGCGTCGGCCGGATCCAGCTCGGGAGGACTCTGACCCGGGTCTGCCAACGTCGCGGCCGCTGCTTCCATGGCCTGCGTCGCTTCAGTGCAGCCCGCGCGGCGCGCGATGTAGGTGGCGACCGTTTCCCCGGGTATGCGCTCGTGCTCCTGCGGCAGCCACCCGACGAACGCGTCGGCCGGCGCGACGCTGACCGAACCGTCGAGCGGCTCGAGATCCCCGGCCAGGATCCGCAGAAGTGTGCTCTTGCCCGCGCCATTGGCGCCAACGACTCCGACCACATCGCCCGGTGCCACGGTCAGGTCGAGCCGTTCAAAGAGAGTGCGATGGGCGAAGCCGCCGGCCACATTCTTCGCGACGAGCGTTGCGGTCATGGGTCCATCGTCGCACCACCGCGCCACGACAGGCCCGCGTGCAGGTGTGAGGTTCCCCGAAACGGACCCGGCTTCCGCTCGCTCGCAACGCCATTCGGCAACGAATTGGCCGAGGCCAGGTCCAGGCGCCCGCCGCCCTCCAGATCATGACCTTATCGTGACCTTACTTGTGCCTTAGTTTTCTTAGAGTTCGTGTACGGTGGGGATCGGCACCCGGATGCGACGTCTGCACCAGCGGCAACGCAGGTCAGCCGGTGACCGGACGCATCGCAGTGACGGAAGGAACCCCCCATGCAGTCACCCGCCCGGATCGTCCTGATCACCGGCGCATCGAGGGGCATCGGCGCCGAGGTCGCGCAGCAACTCGCCAGTCCCGATACCCACGTCATCGTCAACTACCGCGAAAAGGGCAAGCGCGCGAACGCGATCGCCGACGCCATCCGCAGCGCAGGCGGACACGCCTCGACGCTGGCTGCCGATATCTCCGACGAAGACGACACCGCGGCGATGATGGGATACATCGCGGCTCGGTTCGGAAGATTGAACACCTTGATCCTCAACGCCTCGGGTGGCCTTGAACTGGGCGCCGACCCCGGCTACGCCATGCGCCTAAACCACGACGCCCAACGGCGGCTCGCGCTGCTGGGAATGCCGCTGATGCCGACCGGAAGTCGCATCGTGTTCGTCACCAGCCACCAGGCGCACTTCTATCCCAATAAGGCTGTGCCGAAAGGCTATGCGACGGTTGCCGCAAGCAAGCGTGCCGGCGAAACCGCGCTCTACGGAATGCGTTCGCAGTTCGACCACGCCGGGCTGCGTTTCTCTGTGGTCTCCGGCGACATGATCGACGGAACCATCGTCGTCAGGCTTCTGCAACGACGGGACCCCGAAGCCGTGGAGGCCCGCCGCGCCCGCGCCGAGCTACCGACGGTCAGCGAGTTTGCCGCAGCGATCGCCAACGCCGCGACCACCCCCACCCCGTCCAGCATTGTCTACGTCGGCGGCGCCGACTACCTCAAGACCGCTTGAGTACGAGGATCGACGATGCGCTGCGACTAATGGGAGTCGGCGTGCCGGGGTCGCTTAACGTGCCGTCGACGTTCGGCACCACGCCGGGGCCGGTATCCCCCTATCGCCGCGTTGTCTCCCGGGATCCCATCCCCCGCCGGCGAGTCGAACGCGCCTCCAGCGCAGAGCGGATGCCGCCCGCTCCCTAGCGGCGCTGCCGGGCCGGACCGGTTGTCGTACATTGACATTCGATCTCGCCCGCGCGGACAACCCCGTGTACGCGGCAGTGTAGTCATCTTATGGTCGTAGGTCGTCAAGCAGCTTCAGTGCCTTGACGGTGGGTCTGGCCACCACACTGAGTCAGTCGGGCCGCACGTCGTGTGTGATTGCCATGATGTCGCCGACCTCCATTTCGGCTGCGGAGTGATTGAGCAGGATCCGGCTTCGGCTGGGCGACAACAGGATTGACAGATAATGGTGCGGTCGATCGGCCGCAGTGAACGCCAGCCGGTTGACGCGCTGCACCGCGGCACCGACGGCAATGTCGAGGAGCTGGGCGGTGCGCGGGTTGGCGATCTCAGCGATGAACTCGTGTTGCACGCGCTCGACAGTGACGCCCGCCTCGGCAAACAGGCCATACAACGGTGCGTGGTCCAACTTTTCGGGGGTGATCATCTCGGCAAGGCTGGCGGGAAGCCAGGCCTCCGTGACCAGCAGTGGTTCACCGGTTCGGCGTTCGCGCCGTACGCGCACGATGTGCAACACGTCGCCGGCCAATCCGACCTTGTCGGCGATGGTTTGTGGCGCGGCCCTCAGGTCGAATTCGAGGACGTCGGGGTTGCTTTCGAAGTGGATCTGACGCAGCTCATCCATGTAGGACCGGCCATCGACCTGCCGCGCGGGCGCATTGTGTTCGCGAACGAACGATCCGACGCCTTGCCGGCGTGTGATGTAGCCCTGATCGGCCAGGTCGGCCAGTGCCCGCCGGACGGTGATGCGGGAGACGCCGAACTGATCGCACAGCTCCTGTTCGGTGGGCAGGGGGTTCCCCGCCGGGATGGCCCCGCGGTCGATCTCGTCGTGCAACACCAGGAACAGCTGCCGATGCAGCGGCGCGCCCGCCATCAGCGCAACGGGCTTGCCGCGGCTGTCATCCCTGCTCACCGGCACGCGCACCGTACGGTCGTCATCGATGTACCGCCCCATCCCTCCGGCCGGTGGTCGACGGCCGTCTCTAGACTTGTACTATCACATAACAACTGGTTGTACTATTGCATACCAACTAGACATCGGGGTCTGACTGGTTGAGAAGAGGGCCGCCGATGACCATCACCGCAGAGCAAGCCCGGACCGGACCGTGCGGGCCTGCCGGCACCCTGGCCGGGTGGGTGGCCGATGTAAGGATGGGCGACGCCGCCCAAGAGACCCGTTCACGGTGAGTGTCGCGCGGGACCGGCAGCGGATCGGCGAAGCGCTGGCACAGCTGTCCTCGGCGGACCGCGACGTGCTACGCCGCTCGTGCTACGAGGGCCGGACGACGGCACAGATCAGCGAGGATCTGCACATCGCCGACGACACTGTGAAGGCGACACTGCACCACACGGTGCGAGCGCTACAGCGCACACTGCAGGAAATGGAGGATCCGCACCGCTCGACGAATCGCCAGTCGTGACAACGGGACCGGGCGATTCCATGCGCGGAGCTAGATCGCCCGGCGGTGCTCAGGTCGGGATGGCGATGATCCGGGTGGCCGCCTCGACGGCGGCGGCGCGGCGGTGCGCGACGCGGATAGTGTCATCAGTCACGGCGTGGGGGTCGGGCCAGTGCGCCCAGGCCAGGCCGATTCCGAAGAGGATGACCAGCAGGTCTAGCGGCTCCCAGGCACGGTCGACGTGGCCGCCGGCCTGGGCGGCTTCGATCGCAGCGACGGTCTGGGCGGGAATGGGTTCGCCGTCGGCCCGGGGTTCGTCGAGGCTAAGGCCTTCCAGATGTGCCCAGGTCATCATGCGTAGGTGTTCGGGCTGCGTACGGGCCAGGTCGTAGAGGTTGCCGACCCAGTCGGGGACGGCATCGGGGCGCAGCCTGACCGCGCGGAAGAACTCGGCGACATCGGTTGCCACCACTTCGCGGAAGAGGGCCTCCTTGTCGCCGAAGTGGGCGTAGAGGCGTTCCTTGCTGGCATGGGCGGATCGTGCGATGCGGTCGATCCGGGCGCCGGCCAGCCCGTACTGAGCGAACTCGGCCCGGGCGGCCGCCAAGATTTCGCCGCGCAGTTCTGTCGTGTTCCTCACAGGAGAATCATACTCAAACGAACTGGTTCGTTCGGTAGGGTGGTGGCATCAGTCTAAGCGACGACATGCGAGGAGGGTATCGATGGGCGGAGTGGTTGCAGTGGACCCGGTGGACATCCACGCCACCATGGATCAGCCCGGGCGGGTCCAGGCGTGGCGGCGCGTCGCAGAGACCGTCGCCGATGGGGTCGGACCGCTCGTCGACCTCTCCCGCCCCTATGTCGACGGGCTGCAGAACCTGCCCCGCGATGGACGATTCCTGTTGGTGGGCAATCACACCCAGGGCGGTATCGAGGCCGTGTTGATCCCGTACCTGGTGCGGCGCGCGATCGGCATGCGGGTGCGGCCGCTGGCCCACCGTGGCTTGGGCCGGATGCGCGGCCCGGCCGCTGACTTGTTCGCCGCCTGCGGCGTTGTCGTCGGGGCACCGGAGACCGCGCGCGAGTTGATGCGCCACGACGAACCGATTCTCGTGTTCCCCGGCGGTGGCCGTGAGATCCCCAAGTTCAAGGGCGAGGAGAACACCCTGCGCTGGCAGGGCCGGTCCGGATTCGCCCGACTGTCGGTCGAGAACGATTATCCGATCGTGCCCGTCGGACTGATCGGCGGCGACGACATGTACCGGAGCCTGACCACGCGCGAGGGTCGGTGGGGTCGGCTGAGCCAGGGCCTGACCGAGAAACTGTCCGGTCGCACCGACATGGCCATGCCGCTCATGCATGGGATCGGGCCCACCCTGATTCCCCGGCCGCAGCGGATGTATCTGCGTTTCGCTGCCCCCATCGACGCCACCAAACCCGCGCGGGTCTCGGAGGAGAAGTGGGTGGCCGCCGTCAAGCAGAACACCCAGGAATCACTGGAGCAGGCCCTGGCCGACCTCCTGGCCATCCGCAACGGCGACCCCTACCGGGAGCTGAACCCACTGGCCTGGCGCAATGCGACCCGGCCGCCTGCCGAACCCAAAGGCGGCCCGAACCATGGCTCCCAGATTCGCTGAGGTATCCACGGCCCGCTGAGCCGCAACGAGGGCTGGCGTAACTATCCGAGCCTCTAGGCGCGACACTGCACCGCAGTCGCGACGAAAAGATTGCGCATTTCCCACGGGAGCGTGCGCGGGCTCTATCCCATCACCGCTTCTGGCACCATTGCAGAGATGGAAGCGCGTTCGACCCCGGGCCGCAAGGATCCGTTCGATGAGGCGATTGACGACGCGCTGAGTTCCCTGCCGGCTGAGCTCCACGCGGCGATGAGCAACGTCGAGATCGTCGTCGAGGACGAGCCGCCCGATGGGCAACCGCTGCTTGGCCTGTATCGCGGCGTTCCGCTGCCGCGAAGGAGCAGCTCCTACAGCGGAATGCTCCCCGACAAGATCAGCATCTTCAGCGGGCCGATCACGCGACTCGCCGCCGGCGACGCGGATCTTCTTCGCCGCGAGGTCAGGCACGTCGTGCTCCACGAGATCGCGCATCACTTCGGGATAAGCGACGAGCGGTTGATCGAGCTCGATCGCTACTGATGTGGTGCCGTGCTCCGCTCGCCCGAATCGTGCCGTTGCCGATGGATCGGTGAATGACTTCCTACGGGTGTAGCGCAGAACGATCGGAGTGACGTCCACGCGCTCTGTTGATCGGACCAAGAACTCGGATATTCGTCAGATCGTCGTAACGGTTCGGCTTACTAGCAGTCGTCTTTAGCGCGAATGGCCTTCAATCGATGCGACCCCAGGATTAGAGGCGGTATCTCTCGTCCCATAGCCGGACGAGCCGGCCGGGTACGACGGGTCCGCCGGCAATGAAGACGTGCAGGCGGCTTCGGGGGCGCAATTCGGGTGTGCGGCCGCGATACCGGTACTGGCCAATAGGCCGACACAGCCCACGCCAAGGGCCAAGCCGCCTGCGGCGAGGATCTTCTTCGTGGTGCCAGCGACGTACTTCGTCATGTGTTTGCCCCCTGTTTCCCATTGTCTTTCCCATTGTCGGAAGCCCGCGCCCGCGGTGATAGCTCACCTGTTCTTCCTGAGGCCGTATACATATCACAAGATGATGCACCGGGCATGTTAACGAGCGAATTGTCCGCCACCGTCACCACACGGCCCGCGACCGGAAGCCGGCGCATGCTCATGGCAAAACCGGTGGCCCATCACCCTGGCCGACGTGGGTCGCGGGAGTCCTTGGGCTTCCACTTGATCCAGGATGACCGTGGGGCAAATGGGAGATCGGGAGAGAGGGCGTGGCCTCTGGTCCGGTGGCGTGTGGGACAGTGAACCTCCATGGCAGTTGTCGCGCCTCGGGGTGGCGTACTACGGGATGCTTCCTAGCAGCAAACGCACCAGTTCGGCTTGCCTGTGGGTGTCGGTCTTGTTGAAGATGTGGTGGAGGTGAGTCTTGACGGTGGCCATCGATAAGGCCAGATCTGCCGCGATTGGTTTCAGACCGTCACCGTGCAGCATGCGTAGCGCCACGTCAGCTTCTCCGCTGGTCAACCCAAAGAGCCTTCTTAGCAGCATCTTTGGCGGCTCGGACTCCTGCTCTGGGTCGATGATCATCACCAAAGCCCTCGCCGCTGACGGATTCTCGGCCGGTTTGAGCGGCAGCACATGAATAACGTACGGACGCTTCCCCGACGGGCGGCTACACGCGAACGAATCACCGCTGCCACATCCGTTTTGCGGCTCCACACAAGCACGCGTGATACTGACCTGCAACTCAGTGTTGGTCGACACGCGGGCTGCTTCCACCCTCCCCGAGCGGATGCACAGCCCGTCGCCGGAGGTCAGTATTCGCTCGGCCGCGGAGTTTAGGCGCACGACAACATATCCCGCCCCGACGATGACGATTCCGTGTCGGATCGCGTCGATCACTCCGGTGATGTCCCCCACGCCGTTACCCAACTGCGCAAGATGCTCCTGAGTCCGCAGCGCTTGTTCCAGGTGGCGCATCAGCCCGCCCATGACCTTCACGCGCTCGGCGGTGTCGAAGGGTTCGCGGCCTTTCGGCGCCACGGCGAGAAAGCTCGCGGGTGTCGTGCCCACGTTCAGTTGCATGAACAATCCGTCGTCCACGTGATACGGACGCATGAAGTCTGTCTCGAACTCTGAATGGGTCTTGAGCGCAGCGAGCGCCTGGCCGCCGTGGATCAGACTGTCAGGGCCCTTCTCGACGGCGTCGAGTAGGTAATCGATCGTGTGGAAGTGCTCGGAATAGGATGTGCTCGCCTCCGAAGGGATGGTGTTGCTCATCAGGGAGCGGTTTGTTCCGGCACCGAGATAGATTGCGCAGCCGGTTGCGTCGAGAATGCGACTGATGTCGGCCAGAGCCACCAGCCAGTT
>JAOPVI010000104.1 GCA_025966225.1 Mycobacterium sp.
AGCACGAATGCCCAGGTGCCTGGCTCGGTGTGGGGGGCCAGCAGCGACGGCAGCAGCAGAAGCGAGATCCCCCGGCCCGCGTAGTACACGACGAGCAGAAGCTTCGGGTCGACGCGGTCGGTGAGCCAGCCGGAGCAGATGGTGCCCGCGACGTCGAGGATGCCGATCGTCGCAAGCAGGCCCGCCGCCACCGTCGTCGGCATGCCGTGGTCGTTGGCGGCCGGGATGAAGTGTGTTCCGATCAACCCATTGGTGGTCGCTCCGCAGATGGCAAAGCTGCCCGCGAGCAACCAGAACGCCGGGACGCGGGCACCGATGCGCAATCCGTCGAAGGCCGCGCGGAAAGTCCCCGTCGGAAGCACCTCGGGCACTGACGATGCGGTCGCGCCGTACGCCGTCAGCCCCTTGTCCTGCGGGTAGTCGCGCATGAATACGACGACCAGCGGAACCACGCTGACGGCAGCCGCGGCGACGATCAGGGCTGCCCAGCGCCAACCGTGCCTCGTCGTGAGCTCGGCGATGATCGGCAGGAAGATCAGCTGACCAGTCGCGCTGGCCGCCGCGAGCACGCCGGTCACCAGCCCGCGGCGCTGCTCGAACCAGCGCGTCGACACGGTCGCGACGAACCCCATCGAGATCGAGCCCGTGCCGATGCCGACCAGCACGCCCCAGCACAGCACAAGCTGCCAACTCGCCGTCATCGTGAGCGACAGCGCAGAACCCAGAGCGATCAACAGCAGCGCCACCGAGAGCACCCTGCGCACGCCGAACCGGTCCATCAGGGCCGCTGCGAACGGCGCCGTGAGTCCGAACAGCGTCATGTTCACCGACATCGCGAGCCCGACCGTGCCGTGCGACCACCCGAATTCGTGGTGCAGCGGGTTCATGAAGACGCCGGGCACCGACCGGAAGCCCGCGGCACCGAGGATCGCGACGAAGCTGACGGCGGCCACCACCCAGGCCCAGTGGACGCGGGGGGCGCGCGCAGTCTCGGCACCGGCTCGAGCAGTCACCCGATGAGCATCGCGGCTCGGCGGTGAACGGTGCCAGTGGCATGAATGACACTATTCGTTAAAAACATGCCAAAATGGGTGCGTGCATCGCGTGGCCGTCCTCTTCCTACCGCCCGTCGTCGGCTTCGACGCGGCGATCGCCCCGATGCTCCTGGGCGCCGCGGAGGACGGCGACGGGAACCCGCTCTACGAAGTGATCACGTGCGGCCTGACCGCCGATCGCATCCCGGCGACCAACGGCTTCGACGTGGTACCCGCCGCAGGCGCCGAGGCGCTCGCCTCCGCCGACACCGTCGTCATTCCCGGCACGCGGTATCCGCCCGCCCGCCATGACGGGGTGCTCGCGCCAGACGCCCGCGCGGCGCTCGAGTCGATCCGGCCGGGCACCCGAATGGTGTCCATCTGTACCGGTGCCTTCGTGCTCGCCGCGGCAGGCCTGCTCGACGGCAGGCGCGTTACCACCCATTGGAAGTTCGCCGACGCGCTGCGCCGGCTTCACCCCACGGTTCGGGTCGATGAGAAGGTGCTGTTCGTCGACGACGGCGACGTGCTCACGTCAGCGGGGCTCGCTGCGGGAATCGACCTGTGCCTACACATCATTCGTTCCGATCACGGCGCGCAGGTGGCCAACGCCGTCGCGAAGTACTGCGTCGTGCCGCCATGGCGCGAGGGTGGGCAGGCTCAGTTCATCGACCGGCCCCTGCCGACGGCCGACGACGCCTCGACGGCCGCCACCCGCGAGTGGGCACTGGGCCACCTCGATGAGGAGCTGACGGTCGAGCGGCTGGCCCGGCACGCGAACATGAGCCCGCGGACGTTCAACCGCCGCTTCCGCGAGGAGACCGGGCAGGCCCCCGGCACCTGGATACGGAACCACCGGATCGACCACGCCCGCGAGCTCCTCGAGTTCCGCGACCTGCCCGTCGACGAGGTGGCCAGGCGCTCCGGGCTCGGCTCGGCCGGCAACCTGCGCCACCACCTGCGCAGGGGCGTCGGGATGTCGCCAACGAGTTATCGCAAGGTCTATCAAGGCGCTTGACGATCGGTCAGTGGCCGGTCGGGGCTCGCACCAACAGCTCGGCAAGTGCGACGGCCACGGCGTGCAGACCCGTTTCGAGCGAATACGTCTTGTCGACAGTCCAATTGACGATTCCGCCGATCAAGGACCCGACGACGATGTCAGCGAGGGTCTGTGGGTCGTGGCCGACGGTGACCTCTCCACGGGCCGCGCCGTCCTTGACGAGTTCGAGAAACGTGTCATGTAGCGCGGACCCGCGTTGGAAGCCGTAGCCCGTGCAAGCCAGCATCTCGCCGATCACTTCGCGGTAGGTGTCGCTCGATTCGACTAGCGCAGAGGCGATGTCGTCGAACAATCCGACCAGTCGAGTTGGGATCGGCTCGGATGCCCGATCGAAGACGACATCGTGCAGGTTGAGCAGGCGGCGCTCGGCGAGCGCGCGCATCATGTCCTGTCGGGTGGCGAAGTGGTTGAAGAACGTACGATTCGCCACGTCGGCGCGCTCGCAGATGTCTTCGATCTTGGTGGCCGAAACGCCTTGGACCAGAAAGAGGTCGAAGGCCGCGCCAAGAATCCGGTCGCGGACCTCCACCTTGCGCCGGTCCAGCCTGTTCACCGCTGAGAGCCTAACGTATGCCGCTGTCGCACAGCCGCTCCGACAGGTTCCAGAGGGCCACCGCGTGTGCCGCGTCGAGTGCGTAGGGTGCGACGTCGTCGGTGATCCGACAGTCCGCGAGGTACACGGACCCGACGTCGGCCAGGTCCTGGCTCACCGCTGCCCACACCTGGGTCGCCGCCCCGTGCTCGGCCGTGGTGAAGTCACGGCGTACGTCGATCGTCTGCTCGCTTGGCTGTGTCGGCCCGAGTCCGCGCAGGCTGGCGAAGTCGTCCCGGGTCATGTGGCGGGCCAGCGAGGTGGCGACTACGCCGGGGTGGACGGCGTACGCACGGACACCGCGGTCGCGCAGGCGTCGGTCGAGTTCGGTCACGTGCAGCACGTTGGCGGTCTTGGATGCGCCGTACGCGACGAACTTGTCGTATTCACGGTTGTCCCAGTTCGGGTCGTCGAGGTCGACGTCGCTCAGCCGGTGCCCGTCGGAAGAGAGGTTCACGATCCGGGCCCCTTCGGCCGCCACCAATTGCGGTACCAGCAGCCTGCTGAGTTCGAAATGACCCAGATGATTTGTGCCGAATTGCATTTCGAAGCCGTCGGCAGTGCGGCCGAACGGCGTGAACATCACCCCCGCATTGTTCATCAGCACGTGGATCGCCGAGGTGATGTCGGCAATCGTCGCGGCCGCCGCGCGAATGCTTTCCAACGACGTCAGATCCAGCTGGACGGTCGACGTTCGTGCACCGGGAACCTCGGTGCAGACCCATCGTTGAGCCTCCGAGAGCGCACCGGCGCTGCGCCCCGCAAGAACGACATGCGCCCCGGTCGTGGCGAGTGCCCTTGCCGACTCACGCCCCAGCCCGGCAGTGGCGCCCGTGATGACGCAGGTCTTGCCGGTCAGCTCGACGTCATCGACGAGCGCCAGCGCGGTGGGCGTATCCATCACACCTGCGCCGCTGCTTCGCCGAGCCGCCACAGTGGTGTCACCACATCGGGATCACACGACTCGTCCACGATCCACTTGCACATCCGGCGCATGGGTTCGATCCCATCTTGCGGAGCCGCGATCGGAACGCTGCAGGCATAGCCAAGGCTGGTCAGTCGTTGCGCACCGAACAGCGGAAGCGTGTCGCGTAGTTCATGTTTCAGCGACTCTGGATAGATGCCGATGGTCTGGGTGTAGGCGGTGACGGCCTCTGTGACCTTGTCGATGCCGTCGACCGGCACGACGTTGGCCACTCGCCCGGACAGCATCGCGGAGTAGTCGACCGCGCTGTCGAACTGGGAGACGATGACGGCGCCTTCCCGCTTCTCGCCGCCGATCACCCGGTAGAAGTCCTCGGTCATCCGCGACGCTTCGACGTGTTCGTACAGTTCCCGGCTCGGATGAAGCGGGGGCGTACTGATGAAGGCAGGCAACGTCGTGAGCTCTTCGAAGATCATCTCCCCGAGCTTGTTTGCGTTCG
This sequence comes from Mycobacterium sp., assembly GCA_025966225.1. Classification (GTDB taxonomy): domain Bacteria; phylum Actinomycetota; class Actinomycetes; order Mycobacteriales; family Mycobacteriaceae; genus Mycobacterium. The sequence continues at coordinate 4,111 of JAOPVI010000104.1, forward strand.
CGATGCCTGCGGCGTCCGTCCCGCTCATCGCGTAGATGACGCGGGCGTTGGCGCACCCTTCCTGATTGGCCACCCCGATGTCGACGGCGGCGCAGCGAGCCACCTCCCGCATGGTCTCGTCGTCGCTGAACGCTTCTCGACCGATGATCGTCGCGCTGCGTTTGGGGTCGAGGGCGATCATCTCCAGGCCCGGCTGAATGTAGCGGGTGACGTGCTTGACTGACGCCAAACCTCCCCAGGCGACGATCTTTTCGACGTGCTCGGGCCGGTACAGCCGTTCCTCGATCGCGACGTCGCCGCCCTTCCAGTACGCGACGGCGAGGTGCTTGGTGATGGGGTGGTTGGGTGCGACGTCGGCGAGTGTGCGGGCGATTGCGAACGCCGTCAGCGGATCGTTCGATGGTGCCTTGATGATCGCGTCGCATCGGGTGATCACCGATCGCAGGATCGTCACCGCCGAGACCAGGCCGCCGTTGCCTGCGGGTATGTGCACCACCCGGGACCCGAAGGCCCGCACCCGCAACTCGCGGCCGTCGGCGAGCGCGCGCGGCACCCAGCCGTTGAGATAGTCCAGCCCGACCTGACTGTCGGCGAGCTCGAGGACATTGGCACGGGAGAACAATGGCGGCAGGATCTGATAGCTGTTCTTGAGCATGTCGGCCGGCAGCGGGTTCGCGAGCAGGGCGGCTTCGTACGCCTCTTGCAAATGCGGGTTCGTGTCGAACCGCAGCGCGCTACCGAGTGCCTCGAGCACGTCGAGGATCTCGTCGAACCCGACGTCATTGAGGTCGGCCATTGCCATCGGAGTCGGCAGCGGCAGCCGCTCGACGTAGCGCGTCATGTCGGGTGCTTGAAATCGTGTTGCGCCACTGCGAGTGCCGAAGGTGACGAGGTCGTCGGTGATGACCTCGCCGCGCAGAAAGAGCGGAACGGTGTATGCGCCGCTCATGACTCGAACGCCTTCATGAAATTGACTGCCTCGTTGTGCACCTCGTGGGTGGCTGCGCAGGTGATGCGGTCGTCGTCGACGCCCTCCTTCTCGCTGTAGCGGATGATGTCGTGTTCGAATGCAACGCTGCTCTGGCCGCAGGGACACTGCCGGTCCCAGTCGATCGTGACCTCGTCGCCGGAGATCACGCCGCCCCAATGTGCTTTGAGCAGAACGTCGTAGACGGCCGCTCGGCCGGTCTGCCGCCCCGTGCGCGGCAGCGGTTCGCTGGTGTCCGGGTCGAGCACGAACGGGATCACCCACGGCTGGACGTGGTAGCGGCCCTCGCTGCAGGCCCAGTGGAACGCACTCTGCTCCGAGAAGCCGTAACCCTCCTGGATGCGGTCGACGCCGAGGAACTCGTGGATCACGTCCATGTAGTCGTCGGGCAGCACGGCGCCCTTGTTGCCGCCACCCGTGAGGATCGCGGAGTCCTTGGCGAACACTCCAGAGATGCCGCGCTCGAGGCCGGCCTTGGCGACGTCGTACATCAGGCCGTATGTACCGATCATGAATACCCGCTTGCCGCGGAGCTTTTCGGCGATGGTGGTGAAGAAGTTGTCGAGGTCTTCCGGCTGCCGCGCCTGCAACGCAATGAACTCGTCCTTGCGGGCGGCCAGCGCCGGGTCGATTACCAGCCGGTCGAGCTCGCCGCGCGACGCGGCGGCGCGCATCTTCGATGCCAGGAACATCAGGTCGGTGTCGATGGCGTCCGGGTAGAGCGCGTGGAACTTGCGCTCATCGTTGCCCGTGAAGCCCTGCTTGATCATGTTGGCGATGCGGAGGTGGCCCAGCTTTCCCTTGGCGTAGTTGGGCCAGATGACCTCGACGGCGGGATTGAGTTGCTCGAATGTCGGTTCCGTGCCGAATGTCTGGAACAGGCAGATCTTCCACAGCTGCATGCCTTCCCGCGCGCCGTGCTTGTCCTTCGGAATGATCGACAGGGTCCCGGTCGTGCCGCTCGAGGTGATGACCTCGAGCGGCGTCTGCTCGTCGAGGCGGTCGATCCAATCGTCGATACCGTTGCAGCCATTGGTGTCCACCGTGCTCAAGTCGTGACTGGTCAGCTTGTCGAGCCACCTCGTCATCAGATCGAAGCGCTTGTTGTCGACAAGCGCAGCCGGGTACGACTTGAAGGCGGTGTGCGAAAAGAACAGCGGGACAACGTCGTTGAATTCATCAAGCGCCGTCACGCCCAAGCGGTCGGCCAGTTTGCCGACCAGCTCGATGCTCTGCCGATGTTGGTCGAACCGAATGGCCATCGCCTGACGCTGGAGTTCCTCCAACTCGTCGCGCGGAATGCTGTGCATCTGAGTCAGTGACTCCCCGAAGTACGCGATCGGATCGTCCATGAACTGCTCGACCGTCACCATCGACTGCTTTGTCGTCATGCCGAGCACACTACGACTTAATGCAGTCAACTGCAATAGTGTAGTTGTATGCAAAATGGTGCGCGTGGCCCGCGGCTACGATGTCGGCCATGCCCGAGCCCCTGATCAAGGCCATCAGTGGCCGCGCCCCCGAACTGCACGTCGATTCGTGGGTCGCGCCCAACGCCACCGTGATCGGACCGGTGACGCTCGGAGCCAAGGCCAGCGTCTGGTACGGCGCGATCCTGCGGGCCGAGTTCGAACCCATCACCGTCGGCGAGGGCTCCAACCTCCAGGACAACGTCACCGTTCACGTGGATCCGGGCTTCCCGGCCGCCATCGGGGCCGGCGTCAGCGTCGGCCACAACGCCGTACTGCACGGCTGCACGGTCGAGGATGGCTGCCTGGTCGGCATGGGGGCGGTCGTACTCAACGGCGCGATCATCGGTGCCGGATCGCTGGTCGCGGCGGGCGCGGTCGTCCCACAAGGAGCCGTCATCCCGCCGCGATCGCTGGTGGCGGGCGTGCCCGGCAAGGTGCGCCGCGAGCTCAACGACGACGAGGTGGCAGCCAACCGCATCAACGCACAGGTATACGAGCACCTGAGTGAGCTACACCGCACTGCGATCGATTAGCGGCATTCTGGGTACCTGCCTACGGTGAGCACCATGCGAATCCTCGTCACCGGGGCCACGGGTTACGTCGGCTCACGGCTGGTCGCCGCGCTGTTGCGCGAGGGCCACGACGTGGTGGTCGCCAGCCGCAACCTCGAGCGCCTCGGCGAATTCGGTTGGTTGGACGACGTCACGCCGGTTGCCCTCGATGCGGCCGACGCCGAGTCGGTCACCAGTGCGTTCGGCGTCTCGGGCCCCATCGACGTCGTCTACTACCTGGTCCACGGCATCGGACAACCCGACTTCCGGGCGGCCGACAATCGCGCCGCGGGCAACGTGGCGCACGGGGCACGGGCCGCGGGCGTCAAGCGCATCGTCTATCTCGGCGGGTTCGTACCCGACGACGGCGAACTGTCCGAGCATCTGACCAGCCGCGCCGAGGTCGCCGACGCGTTGTCGCTCGAAGACGGGCCAGAGCTGGTCTGGCTCGGAGCCGCCATGATCATCGGCGCAGGGTCGACGTCGTTCGAGATGTTGCGTTACGTGGCCGACCGGTTCCTCGTCATCCCCATGCCCCCGTGGGCGAGCAATCCGATGGACCCGATCTCGATCCGTGACGTGCTCTACTACCTCGCCGCGGCCGCTGATCCCAAGAGGGTGCCCGCAGGCGCCTACGACATCCACGGACCCGAACGAACGACATACGGCGAGCTGTTGCTCTCGTACGCACGCCTTTCGGGGAGGTGGCGCCATGTGCTGCCGGTGCCCGACGTCGACGTCACCCTGCTATCGCGGTTGACGAGCGTGGTCCTGCCGGTTCCGGGTGGGCTTGCGGCGGATCTCGTTGAGTCACTTGAATATCCGATGGCAGCGTCCGACGACGGGCTGCGCGGACTAGTGCCAGATCCGCCAGGTGGGTTGCTCGACATCGACGATTCGATCATGTTGTCGCTGTCCGGCGGCACTGCTCGACCGGTCGACGGGATGTCCGACCCGCACCACCTCGCAGACACCGATCCCGGCTGGGCGGGTGGCGACGTACTGCGCCTGCGCCGGCTGGCAACGTCGGTCACGCCGTCGATCGTCAAGCCGGCCCTGGGGCTCCTCGGGCTGGTGCCCGGACCGGTCGCGGGCGCCGTGCGGACGAGCCTCGACACCCTGATCGGTCTGGTGCCAGGGAACGCGCCCGCATGAGCCTGCTCGCCGAAATCGGGACCATGGTCAGCACGCGTGCGGAGCCGTACGACGAGCCGCGCTCGAGTGTGCTGCGTCGGCGCATCGTCGTCGTGATCGTGCTCATCGTCGGCGCGGTGTTGCTCGGCTTCTCGCTGAATCAGAAGCCCGGCAACGCGTCGTTCTACTGGCTCACGCTGGCGCTCGCCGCGGTGTGGGCGCTGGGTGCCCGGGCGTCGGGTCCAATCCATCTGGGCCACCTAAGGTTTCGCGCCAGGAGCCGACGTCCCGTCATCACCGGAACGGTCGTCGGATTGCTGGTGGGTGCGGCGTTCATCGTTGGCGGATTGGTCGCCCGCGAGATCCCGCCGGTCCGCGACTACATCGTCCAAGTGCTGGAGTTCGCCAACTACGGACCACTTGCACTCGTCGTGTTCATCACCGTCATCAACGGTGTCGCCGAGGAGATGTTCTTCCGTGGGGCGCTGTACTCCGCACTCGGAAAGTGCTATCCGGTTGCGGTATCGACGCTCGTGTACGCCGTCGCGGTGTCGGCGGCGGGCAACCCGATGCTGGGTTTTGCGGGGGTCGTACTCGGCGCCATCTGCGCATACGAGCGCCGTATGACCGGTGGAGTGCTCGCACCAATGCTCACCCACTTCTTCTGGGGGCTGGTCTTGGTGCTCGCACTTCCACCGGTCTTTGGCGTCTAATCCAACGGGGTGGCGAGCTCGTCGCGCGGCATCCGCGCCGCGACCACGGCGATCGCCGCCAGCAGCACGGGCACGACACCGGCCACCAGGAAGATCAGCTCCATCGACACGACCTTCGACAGCGGTCCGACGATCGCGAACGAAAACGGCATGAACGCCAGCGAGACGAAGAAGTCCAGGCTCGACACCCGGCCCAACATCTCGGACGGCACCCGGCGCTGCAGCAAGGTGCCCCAGATGACTCCGGCGGCGCCATCGGTGACGCCGATGACGAACGTTGCCGCTGCCATGATGGGGAACGACGACGTGATGCCGACGACCACCAGCGGCGCCGAACCGAGGCCCCACATCGTCATCATCACCGTCAGGTAGCGGCGGGGGAGTCGTCGCGATGACACCGCGAGCGCTCCCAGTGCGCTGCCGATGCCGAAGCACGCCAGGATGAAGCCGTACGAACGCGCACCGTCGGCGAACCGGTGCTGCGCGATGAACGGCAACAGCACCTCGATCGGACCGAGCACGACGAGCACGAAGATGCTGGCGAACAACAGCGTCCACAGCAGCCACGGCGTGCGCACCACGAACGAGCAGCCGTCGCGCAGATCACGCAGCACGTGCGGTCGCTCGGGATCGTCGTCCCGCGTCCACGCGCTGACCGCGGGTCGCGTGGCCACCAACAGGATGAGGCCGACGGCGAACAGCACTGCCACCACGACCGCGCCGACGGAGGGCATCGTCATCCCGACGAGGACTCCCGCCACGGCTGGGCCGATGGCCTGTTGAAGCACCGGACGCACGGTGCCTTCGACACCGTTGGCGGCCAACAATTGTTCGGCGGGCAGTATTCGCGGGAGCAGGGCGCTGTATGCGGGGAAGAAGAACGCCGCCGCGACACCGAGGGTGCCCGCAGCGACGGCCATGTGCCAGATCTTCAGTGCGCCAATCGAGCCCAGCACCGCCACCGTTGACACCGTGGCCACGTTGACGGTCTCGACGGCAATGATGATGCTGCGCTGGTTGAGCCGGTCAGCCGCGAGGCCGCCGACGAGCAGGAAGGCCACCAGGCCGATGCCGAGGCAGGTCGCGACGAGCGACAGCGACGCGGGGTCGTTGTCGAGCGCGATGACCTGAAGTGCCATCACGACGACCCACATGCCCTCGGCGAAGATCGAGATGGAGACCGCGGAGATGAGCAGGCGGTACTCGCGGAACCGGAACGGTGCGAGCACGCGCCAGCCGCCGGCGGACTCCACCGGCTGCGCTACACCGAATTCGCTCCTTGCGTCCGCGGTGTCGAATTGCGTACTCACCCATCGATGGTGGCGCACCGACCATGGGCGAGTCGAATGATTTTCCGGGGCCCAGGAACTGCCTCATCGTCGAGATAGCGCTGGCGGCGACGCCTACTCGCACTTCCTCGCCGAGCGCTATCTCAACGAGGATGGAACGAGGATGGGCGCTCAGTCGTCGTTGAAGGTCGGCGTCCGCCGCTCCTGAAACGCCTTGGTGCCCTCGCTGAAGTCAACGGAGTTCAGCAGCACCAACTGACCCTCGGTCTCACGGGCGAACGCGCCGGGGAGCTCGGTGAGCGTCGCTGCGTTGATGGCGTGCTTGGTCTTGCGCAGCGCCACCGCAGGGCCGGCCTTCAGAGTGGCGATGACCTGATCCACCTTCGCGTCGAGCTCGTCGGCCGGGTACACGGCGCTCACCAGCCCGAAGTCCAAGGCGGCGGACGCCGTGATGCGTTCGGCCAGCAGTGCCATCCGCATCGCCCGCACCCGGCCGACGGCCGCCGCAACCAACGCCGATGCGCCACCATCGGGCATCAGCCCAATCTTGGTGAACGCCAACAGGAAATACGCATGCTCCGATGCCAGGATGACGTCGCAGGCCAACGCCAGCGACACCCCGACGCCCGCGGCCGGACCCTGCACGACGGCGACGACGGGCTTGGGTAGCTCGACGATCGAACGGACTGCGTCATTGGCCGCGGCAAGCACGTCGGCGGGTGTTCCGTTGGCGCCCGGATTGGCGTGGTCGGCATCGCCGATGCCTGCACCCGAGCTGAAACCGCGCCCCGCCCCCCCGAAGCGAACCACTCGCACGCGGGGGTCGGTGCCCGCCCGTTTCATCGTGCTTCCGATGGTGGCGAGCATCGCTGCCGTCAGAGAATTGAGGCTGTCCGGACGATTGAGCGTGACCGAAAGCACGCCGTCGTCGAGGGCTACCGTGAGATCGTCGATGCCGATGTAAGACTCTGTAGTCGTCATTGCTGCGCCTTGCCTCGGGGCGGGCCGAGGGCCCGCGGCGGATTCACTTAGTTATACAAGTAGGCTCTGCTCGGCGGTCAACCAGGTCGAAAATTCGGAGGGCGTTGCAAGATGGCTGGACCACTGCAGGGATTGCGAGTCGTCGAGTTGGCCGGCATCGGCCCCGGGCCACACGCCGCGATGATTCTCGGCGACCTCGGTGCCGACGTCGTACGCGTCGAGCGGCCGAAGACGGGGTCGGGCGTACCAGCGCCCAGCCGCGATTCGATGCTGCGGAATCGGCGCTCGGTCGCTGCGGACCTCAAGAGCGACGAGGGCCGCGAACTGGTGCTCGAGTTGATCGCCAAGGCCGACGTGCTGATCGAGGGCTATCGGCCCGGTGTCACCGAACGGCTCGGGCTCGGACCCGACGACTGCGCCAAGGTCAACGACCGGCTGATCTATGCCCGCATGACGGGCTGGGGCCAGGACGGTCCCCGGGCCCTGCAGGCTGGCCACGACATCAACTACATCTCGCTCAACGGCCTGCTGCACGCCGTCGGTCGCAAAGACGAACGCCCGGTGCCGCCGCTGAACCTGGCCGGCGACTTCGGTGGTGGGTCGATGTTCCTGCTCGTCGGCGTCTTGGCCGCGCTGTGGGAGCGGCAGACCTCCGGCAAGGGCCAGGTCGTCGATGCCGCCATGGTCGACGGGTCCAGTGTGCTGATGCAGATGATGTGGAGTTTCCGCGCCACCGGCATGTGGAGCGACGTCCGTGGCACCAACATGCTCGACACCGGCGCACCGTACTACGACACCTACGAGACTGCCGACGGCAAGTACGTGGCGGTCGGATCCATCGAGCCACAGTTCTACGCCGAACTGCTCGGAGGGCTCGGGCTGGACCCCGCTGCGTTGCCCGATCAGAACGACATCGACCGCTGGCCCGAGTTGCGGGCCGTGTTCACCGAGGCGTTCGCCGCACACGATCGCGACCACTGGGCCAAGGTGTTCAACGGCACCGATGCCTGCGTGACGCCCGTGTTGAGCTTCGCCGAGGTGGAGACCGAGCCGCACATCACCGAGCGCGGAACCTTCTTCTCCGACGGCGACAACCTGGAGCCGTTCCCCGCGCCCCGCTTTTCACGCAGTGGTCCGTCGACGCCCATCCCACCCGGGGTCCCCGGTGCCGACACCGAAGCCGTCCTGCGCGACTGGGTATAGTCCCCAACCAACCAGTAGGTCGAGAGCAGGCTTGCCCTTCCTTGGCCGCCAGATTGAGTTCGAAAGGAATGCAAGCGTGCAGATCAAAGATGCCGTAGCAGTCGTCACCGGCGGTGCGTCGGGCCTAGGCCTGGCCACCACCAAGCGGCTACTCGACGCCGGTGCCTCCGTGGTCGTCATCGACCTCCGAGAAGGCGAAGAACTGGCAAAACTTGGCGACCGGGTGAAGTTCGCCTCCGCCGACGTCACCGACGAGGCCGCAGTCACCGCGGCCCTCGACCTCGCCGAGTCGCTCGGCCCGTTGCGCATCAACGTCAACTGCGCGGGCATCGGCAGTGCCATCAAGACGCTGAGCAAGAACGGCCCGTTCCCGCTCGACGTGTTCGCCAAGACCATCCAGGTCAACCTCATCGGGACGTTCAACGTGCTGCGGCTGTCCGCTCAGCGGATCGCCAAGAACGAGCCCATCGGTGAGGAGCGCGGCGTCATCATCAACACCGCGTCCGTCGCAGCGTTCGAGGGCCAGATCGGCCAGGCGGCTTACTCTGCCTCCAAGGGTGGCGTCGTCGGCATGACCCTGCCGATCGCCCGCGACTTGTCGCGTGAGCTCATCCGCGTCTGCACCATCGCGCCGGGGCTGTTCAAGACCCCGCTGCTCGGCTCGTTGCCCGAGGAGGCGCAGAAATCGCTCGGTCAGCAGGTACCGCACCCCGCCCGGCTCGGTGACCCCGACGAGTACGGCATGCTCGCCGTACACATCGTCGAGAACCCGATGCTCAACGGTGAGACCATCCGCCTCGACGGCGCCATCCGCATGGCCCCGAGGTAGCGGCATGACGATCAAGACGAAGTTCACCGAGGTCTTCGGTGTCGAGCACCCCATCGTCCAGGGCGGCATGCAGTGGGTCGGCCGCGCCGAATTGGTTGCGGCCGTGGCCAATGCGGGCGCGCTCGGTTTCATTACCGCGCTGACCCAGCCGACACCGGCCGACCTGGCCCGCGAGATCGACAAGACCCGCGAGCTGACCGACGAGCCGTTCGGGGTCAACCTGACGATCCTGCCGTCGATCAATCCGCCGCCGTATGACGAGTACCGCCAGGTGATCGTCGACGCAGGCATCAAGATCGTCGAGACCGCCGGCTCCAATCCCGCGCCGCATCTGCCGATGTTTCACGACAACGGCATCAAGGTGTTGCACAAGTGCACCTCGGTGCGGCACGGCGTCAAGGCGCAGAGCCTCGGCGTCGACGGCATCAGCATCGACGGCTTCGAATGTGCGGGTCATCCCGGCGAGGACGACGTCCCCGGCCTTGTGCTCATTCCGGCTGCGGCCGACAAGATCGAGATCCCGATGATCGCCTCCGGCGGATTCGGCGACGCCCGCGGGCTGGTGGCCGCCTTGGCGTTGGGGGCCGACGGCATCAACATGGGCTCGCGGTTCATGTGCACCGTCGAGTCGTGCATTCACCAGAACGTCAAGGAAGCCATCGTGGCCGGCGACGAACGTGGCACCGAGTTGATCTTCCGCAGCCTGCACAACACGGCGCGGGTGGCCAGCAATGTGGTGTCGCGTGAGGTGGTCGAGATCCTCGAGGACGGCGGTCAGTTCGAGGACGTCAAAGACCTGGTGGCCGGAGTCCGCGGCCGCAAGGTGTTCGACGACGGCGACGTCGACGCGGGCATCTGGACCGTAGGCACCGTGATGGGCCTGATCAATGACATCCCCACGTGTGAGGAACTGATCTCGAGAATCGTGAACGAGGCCGAGGAACTGATCGCCGGACGCCTTGGCGGCATGGTCGCGCCCGCGGAGTCCGTGGTGGTCTCCGCGTAGCAATTTAGGGTTGGACGTGAAAAGCCGCCGATGTCAGACGTCGGCGGCTTTCGTGGCTTACCGGATGGCGCGGCGCGTGACTAGTTCGTCAGGCG
>JAOPVI010000124.1 GCA_025966225.1 Mycobacterium sp.
ACTCGAGTCACCCGAACTGGTCTTTCGGGAGACCAGGGACCGCGAATTGCGAGCAGTGCGTGACCTTCTAGACGCCTACCGTCGCCAGGTCCTCGCGGTGCGGATCGGTGCGACCGACATGTGCGGCACCTTCGGCATCCGTCGTGACCGCGACCTCACCATCTACGACGTTCGGGTGGTCGCCGACGTCATCGGCGACGTCGTCAACTATCTGGGTCGCAGCGACGGCACGGGATTCGTGGTCACCGGACCGGTCTGGGAGTACTTCGCCGACCATGAGCGGATGTTCCGCCCGCTGCTGCGCGCCACCCCCTTCGTAGAGCACGATGCGGTCCGATTTCGTCAGCACCTGGTCAGCGGAGATCTGGACGGCTTGCTTCGCGAGATAGCCCTTGACCGAGCCAATGGCATCCAGGGCAAGACCGTGATCCATCCCTCTCACGTCCCGGTCGTTCACGCGTTGTCAGCAGTGACCCACGAGGAACACGTCGACGCGGTCGACATCGTCGGCTCCGTAGCTGGTGTGCAAGCCTCGGGTTATCGCAACAAGATGAACGAAACCAAGCCCCACCAGAGCTGGGCCCAACAGATCCTCTTGCGCGCCAGGGCGTTCGGTGTGACCAACAAGGGCATCACCTTCGTCGACGTACTCACCGCACTGGTGGAGCGATGACGGCGACGGGTGCTTCACCGTGGGCGACCCGGGTGCTGGGCGTCCGGCTGACACAGACTCGATCATCGGCGGGGCATCCCTTGTCGGAACTCATCGAGCCGGGGCTGCGATGCAACCCCCGCCGCGCACACCTATTGGTTTCCACGGTGCTAGGCAAGCACATCCCGACCAGCCCGGTCGCTGTGCTGGGCGCCGGTGACGAGCTCGGCGCCCTCGTGGCGTCGGTTCTGGGTTACTCCGCATCACGGGCTGTGGTGCTCGGGTTCGCTGAGACGGCAACGGGACTGGGTCAATGCGTCGCGACGCACATCGGCGCGTGGTGCTATCTGCATTCGACCCGGCGCACAGTCGAGGGGGCCGACGTCCTGGTGCGGTTCGAGGAAGGGCATTCGCACGCGACCAGTCACATGCTGCAGCCGTCAAACGCCGAACTCCTCGACAACGACCGACCTCTAGTGCTCGTCGACGACGAAATCTCCACCGGCGGTACCGCAATCGACGCCATCCGCGCGCTACACCACCGCAGTCCCCGCAGCCGGTACGTCATCGCCTCGCTTGTCGACCTCTGCTCAAATGCGCGTCGAACGGCCGTCCAGACCGTCGCCACTGAGCTGAAGACGCGGATCGATGCCGTCAGTCTGGCCACCGGTCGGATCGAACTGCCCAACGACCTGATCGACGCGGTACGCGAGCTGCCTGACTCGCAGTTCAACCCATCCGCAAGACGCCCTGGCGCCGCGACCAGAGTGGAGCTGCCCTGGCGCACTTCGACTCCCGATGGCGGCCGGCATGGGTTCCTGGCCTCCGACGCGGAGCCGTTCGAGACGGCCAGTCAGATCGCCGCGGGCGCCATCACCCCGCACTTGGATCCCGCACGGCCAGTCATCGTCGTCGGCCACGAGGAGCTGATGTACCTCCCGTTGAGGATCGCCGACATGTTGACGGTGCACCATCGCGCGGTGCGTTTCCAGAGCACGACGCGCTCGCCGGCGTATGTACTAGATGATCCGGGATACCCGCTGCGCCGGGGATTTCGCTTTGACGCGCCGGAGCTAGGCGAGGCCGCGCCTCGCCACCTCTACAACGCGCAGTGGCCAGGATCAGAGCGTCCCGCTCAGATCGTCACGGTCATCGATGGACCTGCAGACACCCGTCGCCTGGTGGGCGACGGTGGGCTGGTGGACGTCCTGACCGCCGCCGGCCACGATGTGCTCGTCGCCGTCGTGCCGGGCGCCACCCCGCAAACACTGCGCGCCGTGCGACTTGGGCTGCTATGACGGGACCGTTGACCGGACCGCACTTCGGCTCCTATGCACCCAGTGAAGTGCGTTGGCTCCTCAAGGATCTGTCGCATGTCGCGCTGGAGGACGACGCCGACGAACGTGAGCGCCGCATCCAGTCCGGCGAGGCGCACTACGCGGAATCCTTGCCGATCGAGTATCAGCCCAACGCCTCATACCGCCGACTGTTCGACAAGGTACTGCGGGATACAGCCGAACGATTGGCGATTGCGGTAGGTGTCGTCACCGAAATCGTTCTAGCCGAACGTGGTTCAGACGTGGTCTTTGTGTCGTTGGCCCGGGCCGGGACACCGATCGGGATCTTGATGCAGCGTTGGGTGAGTAGGACACGCGGTTGGCGGCCACCACACTACGCGGTGTCGATCGTCCGGGACAGGGGAATCGACACGGCGGCGCTGCATTACCTTGCACGCCATCACAATCCGCAATATGTCGTGTTCGTCGACGGTTGGACCGGGAAGGGTGCCATCGTCCGCGAACTGACGAGCGCGCTCGCCAGGTTCCGGGAATCCGGCGGCGCCTCGTTCAACCCCGAGCTGGCGGTACTGGCCGACCCCGGGTCGTGTGTGCGCACCTATGGCACCCGCGACGACTTTCTGATTGCTTCGGCATGCCTGAACTCGACGGTATCGGGACTGGTGTCACGGACGGTCCTCAACGACGGACTCGTCGGACCCGGCGAGTTCCACGGCGCCAAGTTCTACCGCGAGTTGGCGCACGAGGACGTGTCACAGAACTTCCTCGACGTCGTCAGTTCGCATTTCGGGGCGGCGATGCCCGGCGTGCCGAGCGCGCTGAGGACCTTCCTGGCATCCGACCGCACGCCGACGTGGACCGGATGGGCGTCGGTGGAGAGAATCCGCGAGGAGTACGGCGTCTCGACGGTGAACTTCGTCAACCCAGGAGTCGGGGAAACGACCAGGGTGCTGTTGCGCCGCACGCCGTGGC
>JAOPVI010000151.1 GCA_025966225.1 Mycobacterium sp.
CTGGTCGGCATCGTGTCGGAACGGGACGTCGTGCGAATGCTCCACGAATACGGCGCGGCCGCACTCGGACGCCCCGTCGCGGACATCATGACCAGCGAGGTGGTCACGTGCTCGCCGGAGGACTCGGTCGACAGCCTCAGCGGACTGATGACGACGCATCGGGTGCGCCACGTGCCCGTCATGGACAACGGCCAACTGGCCGGCATCGTCAGCATCGGCGACGTCGTGAAGACCCGGATGGAGGCGTTGCAGGCCGAGCGCGAGGCGTTGGAGGCTTACATCACCCAGGGGTGAATAGGTTTCAGTGGGCAGGAGCGCAGCGACCCGGGAATTAGGCTGACCCCGTGACTACCGTCGAGGTCCGCGCCGCCGCCCGCGCCGACATCGGGGAACTGTCGCGCACGCTGGGCAAGGCCTTCGTCGACGACCCGGTGATGATGTGGATGCTCCCGGACGCGGACTTGCGCAGGCGCAAACTGCTCCACCTGTTCGCGTCCCTCACCCGGCACCATCACCTGTCCCGTGGCGGCGTCGAGATCGCACCCAACGGTGACGGGATCGGCGCGGCGGCGCTGTGGGATCCGCCAGGGGAGTGGAAGCACACCCACGGTGAACAACTGCGGGCGATGCCCGGCCTGTTCTGGGCGTTCGGCAGGTCGTTGCGCAAGGGCCTGGTCGCCGAGGAACTGATGAAGAAGTCCCATCCCGAAGACCCGCACTGGTATCTGGCGGTCATCGGCAGCGATCCGGACGTGCGAGGCAAGGGCTTCGGTCAGGCGCTGATGAGTTCGCGACTGGATCGCTGTGACGCGGAGTATGCCCCGGCCTACCTGGAGTCGAGCAATCCCGACAACGTGCCGTACTACGAGCGGTTCGGCTTCGAGGTCACCGGGGAGATGAAGTTGCCCGACGGCGGGCCCAGCTTGATCCCGATGTGGCGCAAGCCGCGCTAGGAATTTGCTCGCGAAACGCGCTAACTCCAGGAGTATTCGGTGCGCAATCGCTTGGCGACGACCTCGAACGTCTCCCTGGCCAGCACCGCGCCTTCGCGCCGAATGCCCTCCTCGGGCACGTCGAGCACACGGTCGAGTCGCACCCAGCTCGTGCGACCCTCGTAGTCCCAGTCACCGGCCCCGATGCCGACCCATGCGCCATCGCTCTCGTCGCGTTCCTGGCTGGACAGCATCAGACCGAGCAGGGTGCTGCGGTCACGCCCCACGACCAGCACCGGCCGGTCCTTGCCGCGTGACGCGTCCTCCTCGTAGACCACCCACGTCCAGACGATCTCACCTGGGTCTGCGCGGCCGTCGAGGTCCGGCGAGTACGCGATCCGGCGCGCCCGGTGGGCGGTGGGGACGCTGTCCTTCGTGATCGGGCGACCTGCGGAGATCGCGGTTTGAGGCGCCGTCGTTGCTCCGGCCAGCATGGAAAGACCTGCATCGATGCCCAGTTTGATGCCCTGCTGAATGGTGCGGGGCACGTTCTCCGGCTTCTGCAGCTGGCGAATGAGCTTCGGCGCTTCCCTGAACACCAGCTGTTCCGCGAGCTGCTGAAACGTCTTCCACTGCGACGCCATGGATTCGAGCATAGGCACGATTGTGTCGTCACGACGGTTGGTCGATACGCTGGTAGCGCTAGGAACACGGGTCGACACACGTCTGGGCCCCACCCCACCAGGAGATTCCCATCAGCAGCTTCGCCGACAAGACGTTCACTGCGCCGGCGCAGATTCGGAATTTCTGCATCATCGCGCATATCGATCACGGCAAGTCGACGCTGGCCGACCGGATGCTGGGGATCACCGGGGTCGTGGCAGACCGGGACATGCGGGCGCAGTACCTCGACCGGATGGACATCGAGCGCGAACGCGGCATCACCATCAAGGCGCAGAACGTGCGCCTGCCGTGGGAGGTCGAAGGCGAAGAGTTCGTGCTCCACCTGATCGACACCCCCGGCCACGTCGACTTCACCTACGAGGTGTCCCGTGCGCTGGAGGCCTGCGAAGGAGCCGTGCTGCTCGTCGACGCCGCCCAGGGCATCGAGGCGCAGACGCTGGCCAACCTCTACCTGGCCCTCGACCGCGGCCTGACGATCATCCCGGTGCTCAACAAGATCGATCTGCCCGCCGCCGATCCGGACCGCTACGCCGGAGAAATCGCCCACATCATCGGATGCGAACCGGACGACGTGTTGCGCGTGTCGGGCAAGACCGGTGAGGGCGTCCGCGAGCTGCTAGACGAGGTGGTCCGGTTGATCCCCGCCCCGGTGGGTGAGGCCGACGCGCCCGCGCGGGCCATGATCTTCGACTCCGTGTACGACATCTACCGCGGCGTCGTGACCTACGTCCGCGTGGTGGACGGCAAGCTCAGCCCGCGCGAGAAGATAAAGATGATGTCCACGGGCACCACCCACGAGCTGCTCGAAGTCGGCATCGTCTCGCCCGACCCACAACCCAGCGTGGGCCTCGGCGTCGGCGAGGTGGGCTACCTCATCACCGGCGTCAAGGACGTCCGGCAGTCCAAGGTGGGTGACACCATCACGACCGCGCGCAACGGCGCCACTCAGGCGTTGACCGGCTACCGCGAACCGAGGCCGATGGTCTACTCGGGGCTCTACCCGGTCGATGGCTCGGACTACCCGAACCTGCGCGATGCGCTGGAGCGGCTGCAGCTCAACGACGCGGCCCTGACGTGGGAGCCGGAGACGTCGGTTGCGCTCGGATTCGGTTTCCGGTGCGGCTTCCTCGGGCTGCTGCACATGGAGATCACCCGCGAACGTCTGGAACGCGAGTTCGACCTCGATCTGATCTCCACCGCGCCCAACGTCGTGTACCGGGTGGTGAGGGACGACGGTACCGAACGTGTCGTGACGAACCCCTCGGACTGGCAGGAGGGCAAGGTTCGGGCCGTGTTCGAGCCCATCGTGAAGACGACGGTCATCGCGCCAAGCGAGTTCATCGGCACCATCATGGAGCTGTGTCAGTCGCGTCGCGGTGAGCTCGGCGGCATGGACTACCTGTCGCCGGAACGCGTCGAGCTCCGCTACACGATGCCGTTGGGCGAGATCATCTTCGACTTCTTCGACTCGCTGAAGTCGCGCACCCGCGGGTACGCCAGCCTCGACTACGAGGAAGCGGGCGAGCAGGAGGCCGACCTGGTCAAGGTCGACATCCTGCTGCAGGGCGAGGCCGTCGACGCGTTCAGTGCCATCGTGCACAAGGACTCGGCCGCCGCCTACGGCAACAAGATGACCACGAAACTCAAGGAACTCATCCCCCGCCAGCAGTTCGAGGTGCCCATCCAGGCTGCGATCGGATCGAGAATCATTGCTCGCGAGAACATTCGGGCGATCCGCAAGGACGTGCTCAGCAAGTGTTATGGCGGTGACATCACCCGCAAGCGCAAACTTCTGGAGAAGCAGAAGGAAGGCAAGAAGCGGATGAAGATCATCGGCCGGGTCGAGGTGCCGCAGGAGGCCTTCGTCGCGGCATTGTCTTCCGACGCCGCCAGCGACAAACCGAAGAAGTAGCCGGCGTGCGCAGGCTGGCGGCGTCGTTTCGCTGGTGCTGCTGCTGGGCTGCTGCGCGAACACCGTCGACGGCGCCGCCCGGCCGGCCGCGACGGCACTGAAGATCCTGCCCACCGACGACCAGATCACGGATGCAGTGGGAAACGGGTTGAGCACCTTCGGTTTCCAGCCGTTCGTCGGCGGCCCGAGATTCTGCCCGACGGGTAACGAACCGATGCGGAGGCGTCGCCGATCGCCTGCATCGGCGTCACGGACACGACGATGCGGGTGGTCTACGAAGCGACGCCGATGGTGAGGCCGCACGGCAGAGTTACTTCACCTTGGACCAGCACGTCGCGGTGACCGGGGCCGACGCCGCCGTCATCCGCATGGCCTCGGCTGCGGACGCGCAACGGGTCTTCGACGAGTCGGTGCGGCAATGGCGGGGCTGTGACGGCAAGACGGTCGACAAGCGGCTGCGCGGCGCCACGAACGCAGAGGTGTTCGCGGACATCAGCGACGTCGCGGCAACCGGGTCAACGCTTTCGGCGACGCTGCACACCCACCCTGGCCCGAACGGCCCGACGTCGTCGTATACGCGCGTGCTCGGCGTCCGTGCCGACACCATCGTCGAAGTCTCGCTCGCCGTCACTGCAGAAGGCGACCACGGGCCGCGCGCTGAGGCGGCGGCCCAGGCGATGCTCGACAAGGTTTGAACCAGCCTGATTCCAATTGCGTGTCGGCAGCTCGATCAACGCATATGGGCGAATAGCTGCTACCTGCAGTGCTTTTCACCGTTCACACAGGATTCGTCTTCAACCGCGGCGTGAGTTCGCGACTGGAGGCTTCGCCCAAATCCACCAGAGTGGCGGTTGAATGGTTGACCTCAAAGCTACCGGAGCCTTCATGTCCGTAACCGCGTCCGATGGTTTCTACACGCCGGCTCCCGACGACGTGCCCAGTCAC
This sequence comes from Mycobacterium sp., assembly GCA_025966225.1. GTDB lineage: Bacteria > Actinomycetota > Actinomycetes > Mycobacteriales > Mycobacteriaceae > Mycobacterium. Next base: position 4,474 of record JAOPVI010000151.1, read on the forward strand.
AGTCGATGGCCGTGGGTGATCGTCGCGGTGGGGGCGGCGGTGATCGTGGTCGGCGGAGTCGCGTTCTCCGGCGGCGCAGCCGATTCCCCACAGGACCGCACCGGGTCAACCCGGGTCGCGGGTTCGGGGTCCGTAGCAACCCGATGATTTGGGTAGCCAGCCGTCGGACACACTGCCCGGCAGTCGGTTTCAGATCGCGCCGCGTCTAACCTGGCCGCGCTCGGCCGCGGCGGTCAGGGCAACTGAAGCTCAGGCCAGCCCGCGGGCCCACCGAGCCCGCCACCGACGTCAGGACGCCGCGGCCAGCGGTGCGACGCGGGCGCGCCTGATCAGTTCACCCCAGGCGTTGAATGCCTCGCCGTCGGCTGCCGACGACGAACCCGCCGCGATCGCCGTCAGGCTGGCGGCGACACTGAAGATGCCGATGCCGGTGCGATTGACTACACCGACGAGTTCGTCGAACGCGTCCCGCTCGGTGTATCCGCGCAGCCCGACGAGGATGCCGACCGCGACATCCACCTTTCGCCGCGACGCATCACCCGTAGTCCCGCTCATGTGCCACCCTTTCTGCCGAAGACACCATGGTGCAAGTGATTTCGATGGCTGGCAAGGGATCGAAGCACCGTGATCGGAGCAGGTCGGATATGCCGCCCGCTCATGTCTGACCCAGGGCGGTCGCGCCTATGGCTTCCAGTACGGCGTCGGTGTTCGGCGGGTGCAGCGATCCGGTACGGACGTCGCGGAGCAGTCGCTCGAGCTCGCCCTGTGCGATCTGCCGCTGCACGGCGGGCTTCTGTGAATGTCGAGAGACGTCGGGGCGCAGCGACGTTCGGGTCTGCGAGCTCAGGATCGCGAGGTCGAGTGCCCGTCGGGCGATGCCGAAGTACACGCTCGACAAGAGCGGATACGACACCCTGACGCGCGGGTCCTGGAGTTTCGCGCGCCCCGATTTTTAATGGGTTGCGTGCGAGGTTGCTGGGGAACATTAACCTGAGCGGCAGACCGTCGCTGGCGCCAAAAGGCCCACTTGACTGATAGGAACACTCATGAGCGCGCCGACCGCAACCACCGTCAGTCCGACTGAGCTTCGCGACCGCCTCAACTCCGACAAGCCGCCGCGGCTGCTCGACGTGCGGAGCCCGGCAGAATTCGAGACGGCACACATCGCCGGGTCGTACAACGTGCCGCTCGACGTCGTTCGCGAGCGCAGAGCCGAGCTGATCGACCGGCTGGACGGGGACGTCGTGTTCGTATGCCGGTCGGGACAGCGCGCGTCCCAAGCGGACGAGGTGCTGCGCGGCGCGGGCCTGACCAAGGGGACCGTGCTCAAGGGTGGACTCGCCGACTGGCAGGGCAACGGCTTCGACGTCGACGAGGGAACCGAGCGCTGGGACATCGAACGACAGGTGCGCCTCGTCGCAGGCTCGATGGTGCTGTCCTCCGTGCTCGGCAGCATCGCGGTCCCGAAGCTGAAATGGCTGGCCGCCGCCATCGGTGGCGGCTTGACCTTTGCTGCCGTGAGCAATACGTGCGCGATGGGCAACGCGCTGTCCAAGTTGCCCTACAACCGTACTTCCAACTACGACCCGACCAAGCTCGTCGCGCAGCTCGGCGATGCGGCTGGCGAAGGCTAGGTCGGACGAGCCGACGGCACGCCAGCGGATAGCACGGGCACCGCGATGTCGACGCGGCCCACGCGGGTCGTCGTAGTCGGAGGCGGGTTCAGCGGTGCGATGAGCGCGGTGAACATCGCCAGGCTCACTGAGCATCCCCTGCACATCGTCGTCGTCAACGACGGGACTTCCGTGGGCCGGGGCGTGGCCTACGGGCTGCGACGACCGGAGTATCTGCTCAACGTCGCGGCGCGGAACATGTCCGCCTTTCCCGATGAGCCGAACCACTTTCTGCAATGGCTGCGCACGCGCTCGGAGTTCGAGCTCGTCCCCGAACTCGAACTCCGCGAGCGCTTCGTTCCGCGCCAGATCTACGGCGACTACCTGAGGTCCATCGTGCAGCACCATCTGCAGAGCCCGGGTGAATTGGCCCTCGCCTCAGCAGAATTCGCCGTCGGCGAGGCCATCGACGTCGAGCCGGTCGACGCCGGGTGCGTGGTGCGTCTTGCCGACGGGTCGGCGCTCGAAGCCGACCGCGTCGTGCTGGCCACCGGCAATGAACCGCCCGCGCCGTTGCCCGGTGCCGAGGCCCTCGAGGAGCACCCGGCCTGGGTCGGCAACCCATGGCAGCCGTGGGAGCAGCGCTTGCCGTCACACGAGGGACGCATCGTCATCCTCGGAACGGGACTGTCGGCGGTCGACGTCATCCTCACGTTGCGCGACCTCGGATGGATGGGCAGCATTCATGCGGTCTCCCGCCATGGCTGGTTTCCGAACGCCCACTTCCGCGGCGTCGAGTATCCGGAGTTCCCGCCAATCGGGGTCGACCTCGCGACGCTAGGACTCGACGAGCTACACGCACTCGTCAGCGAGCACTGTTCGATCCTGCACGAGCGCAACGCCAATCCCGCGATCATCGTCGACAAACTGCGTCCGCACACGCAGCGCATCTGGAGCAGCTTCAGCCGGGCCGAGCGCCTGAGCTTCGCGAGGGATCACGCCGCCCGCTGGAACGTGTTTCGGCACCGCATTGCGCCGGTCATTCATGCTCAACTCACCGGCTCGCAGCTCACCGGTCAACTCCGGATCAGTGCGACCGGCATCGAGCAACTCGAGTCATCAGGGGACCGGGTCGTCGTACACCTCACCGACGGTGAGTCGTTTTCTGGCGACCTGGTCATCAACGCGACCGGTCCTTCCACCAGATTCACGGCCACGCGATCGACGCTGCTGCAGAACCTGCTCCGCCGTGGCGTGGTGGCTCCCGACACCACTGACATGGGGGTTCGCGTCGATCTCGACCACACCGTGCGCAACAGCGCGGGGGAGCGGTCGCTGTGGCTGCTCGCCTTGGGCCCGATGCTGCGCGGCACGTACTGGGAGACCATCGCCGTGCCGGAGTTGCGCACCCAAGCCAGGCGGCTGGCCGAGACCGTGCTTGGTGCCGCTCACGTCGACGACGACCAAGAGCAGCTTCAGCTCGAGTACATGATTTGACGGGGGAAGGGGATACATGACCGCACCGCCGTCGCGCGCCGACGAGATCGGCTATCTGGTGAACGTCACCGTGCGCCCGGGGTACAACTTTGCGACTGCCGACGCCGCGGTGGCCTACGCGCGGAATCTGCGACAAGATCGCGAGCGGCAGGTCGTACCCCGAGCTCGTCGGCGACGTGAAGGCTGACTTCGCGACCACCGACGAGTTCCAGGCGTCGTATCTCATCGGCCAGGCGGCTGACGAGCTGTGCCCCGAGCAGCTCTGGCACTTGCGCCGTTCGGCGGGTGGTTACCGCCCGGGTGCGGCGTGAGTCAGCTGGTCAGCCCGAGCTTGACCGCGTTGCCGAAGTTGTCATCGACGAGCACCACCTGTTTACCCGCGCTGTCGAGCAGGGCAGCCCCGACCGACGCCCGGTAGCCGCTGGCGCAGTGCACCCAGATCTGCTCGCCGTCCAGGTCCGACAGTCGGTCGAGTAGTTCGTGCACGGGGATGTTCACGGCGCCCGTCACGTGTTCAGTGGAGAACTCGTCGGCCCTGCGCACGTCGAGCACGCGCAGGCCGACTCGGTCCTGCTGCCGCGCGAGCGCCGCGAAGTCGGCCACCGGATAGCTGGCCAGTTCGTCGAATCCGCTCCATCGGTCCTGGGCGATGGCCGCGGAGCCGCCGACGTCGTCGATGCCGATGCGAACGAGTTCGCGGATGGCATCGGCGATTTGGTCCTCGTCGTCCCCGATCAGCGTGAGCGGTGAGCCCCCTCGGTACAGCCAGCCGAGATAGGTGACGAACGAGTCGGACAATTCGAAGCCAAGGCTGCCGCGTAAGTGGCCGGCCGCGAAGGCTTTCCGATTCCGCAGATCCACCACCCATTCGCCGGCCTCGATGCGACGGCGTAGCTCGTCGGTGTCCACGGGTTCGGGCACGGACAGGTCGACGTCGGCAGGTCCGTCGGCGTTGATGTCCGCCATGTGTGCGTAGTACGCCGGGTATTTGGAGAGGTTGGCCAGCAGTTCGTCCACGAACTGTTGCTCGTCCTGTGTCAGCGCAGGATTGGAGTCGCGCTGCTCGTCGATCGTCGAGGAGTCCCGGCCCGCACTTCCGGCCGCGCAGAAGCTGCCAAATCCGTGAGTCGGGAACAGTGCGGCCGCACCGGGCACCTCGTCAGCAAGCCGACGCACGGAACGGTACTGCGCAACGGTGAGCGAGTGCGTGTGCTCGGGTCCGACGAGATCGGTGCGGCCCGTCGCGTCGAACAGCATCGACCCGCCGGAGAACACGCCAACGGTCCGGCCGTCGCCATCGGAGAGCGCGTAGCTGGTGTGGTGCTCGGTGTGCCCGGGAGTGTGAAGGGCACGAAGCGTGAACGCTCCCGCATCGATGACGTCGCCGTCGCGGACCCGTCGCGCCGGGTAGCCCAGTTCGTCACCCTCGGGTACCACGTACTCGGCCCCGGTCGTTCGCGAAAGGGCTAGTCCGCCCGAGACGTAGTCGTTGTGCAAATGAGTCTCGAGTACGTGGGTGATGCTGGCGTCGAGTTCGGTCGCGAGGTCGAGCACCCGATCGATGTCGCGCTGCGGGTCGATGACGACGGCGACGCCTCTGCTTGAAACGACATAGCTGCGGTCACCCAGTCCTGAGGTCTCGATGACGGCGACCTCGACAGCCTGGGTCACGTTGACACCACTCCCGCCTGATTCTGGGGTTTTTTCATGTCGGACCGGGTACCCCAGTTCGTCGTTGCTTACCCAGGCCCGTCGGGGCGCGCCCGCCGAATGGCCCGGCCAGCACCTCATTGTCCAGCCTCTTCGCCGTGCCGTCTGGTTTGCACTCACGCAGATCGGAAGCCACTAGTTAAGAATCCCACCGATCCCATCCCTGCCGGCGAGATGAGTCGATGGGCATCATCGATACCGATCAATGACCTTGAAGATCATTGCTGCGCAGGTTCTTTCATGGTTCGGTGCGCCAGCTGGGAGCGCGACGACGAAGGAGGGCCTCGGTGTCTGAACGCGCTGAACGACCGGTGAACTTGGGCTGGACCCACGTGTTCGAGGCCTCCGCCGGCTTCGGCTATTACGCGCCGCTCGGCGCCCGGCTCTTGGCGTGGCTCCAGCCCGGACGCTTCGACCGGCTGGTGGCGGAAAACGAGCTGCTTCCCCTCAGTCATGCGGTGACTGCGCACGCGCAGCGAATAATCTCGGTGTCCGAGCGGCAAGCGATTGCCCGGACACTGCGCAGGAGCGTCCGGGAGGCGCACGGGATGACTGCGAACAGCGCGCTGACTGCGCGAGTCCGCATACACGAGGCCAACGTTCGCGCCGCAGGGGTCTTGATCGACGCGCTTGGGCTGCGCCTGGACTCGCCGTATCCGATCAAACCGCATGGCATGGCTCACCTGCGCCTGCTGCTCTCCGATGGCGCCGGACCCTTCTATCAGTTCGGCAGGGGCGACCTCTCCGAACGGCTTGGGGCGGCACTCGCGAAGCTGTGACGCAAACGCCATCTGAACGGGCGGTATAAATCAGGCCGATTTTCGAGGCTGTCGGATGCTCATTGGCTCGCTAAGGTCATGCGTCTGATGCGCTGTGGCGCAATCGAATGGCAAGGAGCTCAACGATGGCCGACACACCGGAGCGACCGTCGAAACGCTGGAAGCTCGGATCGGGGGTTCCCTGGCTCAGCGTGGTCGGCGTCGTGGCGATCGTGCTCGCCGGGCTCCTCATCACGGTGAAGAACCTGCCCGACGATGCCCCGAACCAGCTTCTCAACGTGTCCTACGATCCGACGCGGGAGGTCTACGCCGCGCTCGACAAGGCGTTCGCCGAGCAGCAGCGCAGGCAGACCGGGACCGCGCTGGACGTCAAGCAGTCGCATGGCGGCTCGGGTCGGCAGGCGCGCAGCGTCGTCGACGGGACCCAGCAGGCGAACGTCGTGTCGCTGGCCCTGATCAGCGACGTCGACACGCTGAGCAAGCGCGGACTGATCGCCCCCGACTGGCAGAAGAGGTTGCCCAACAATTCGGTGCCGTACACGTCGACCATCGTGTTCGTCGTCCGCAAGGGCAACGCCAAGGGCATTCACGACTGGCCCGATTTGGTCAAGGATCGCGTCGCCGTCGTCACTCCGGATCCACGCACGTCGGGTAACGGGCAGCTGAGCTTTCTCGCCGCGTGGGGTTCCGTCACCACTCGGGGCGGCACGCCAGCCCAGGCGCTCGACTACCTCAAGTCGCTCTATCGACACGTCGCGGTCTTCGACGCGGGCGCCCGCAGTTCGTCCGCCAGCTTCGCCACTCAGCAGCTCGGGGACGTCCACCTGACATGGGAGAACGAGGCGTTGCGCGAGGTGGCCGACAGCAAGGGTGAACTCGAGCTCGTCTACCCGCCGGTCAGCATCAACGCCGAGCCTGCCGTCGCCTGGGTCGACGCAAACGACAAGGACCCAAAGACCGCGGCGAATGCCAAGGCATATCTCGAATACCTGTTCACCGACCCCGCGCAGGAACTGTTCGCCCAGTACGGGTATCGGCCGGTGAATCCCGCGATCCTCGCAAAGCACGCCGACCGGCTGCCGAACATCAGCCTGTTCCCGGTCAGCGCGATCGCGAAGGACTGGAACGACGCCAAGGGCAGGTTCTTCGGTGACAACGGCATCTACGACCTCGTTTCGGCGTCGGCTCCCGCAGTCCCCGGGCGCGTCGTCCCCAACGCAGTAGGGAGCTGAACGTCATGGCCGTGAGGTACTCCTGGGGCACCGGACGGCGCGATCTGGTCGCAGGCCTCACCGTCGCCGCCGTCGCACTGCCGCAGGGCATCGCCTATGCACTCATCGCGGGTGTCGATCCGAAGTTCGGGGTCTACTCGGCGATCGTCGTGACGGCGATCGCCTCGGTCTTCGGTTCGTCGGCGCACCTCATCAACGGACCCACCAGCGCGATCTCACTTCTCGTCTTCAGTTCGCTGGCGTTCATCGATCCGGAGAATCGGACCGTCCTGTTCGAGTCGCTGTTCGTGCTCGGCGTTCTGGTCGGCGTGATCCAGATCCTCATCGCCGTCTTCAAACTCGGTGACCTGACTCGATATATCTCGGAATCGGTCATCATCGGATTCATGTTGGCGGCGGCCTTCCTGCTCGCCATCGGGCAGATCGGCAACGCCCTCGGGGTGAAGGACAAGGGCAACGGCAGCATGCAGGTGCTGCACCGGCTGTACCTCACCCTGTTCCACGGGGACGCCATCAACTATCGGGCGGTGATCCTGAGCGTGACGGCCGTGGTCGTGGCCGTCCTCGCGCGCAGACTGGTCCAGCGCTTCGGCTGGCCGCAGCTCGATCTGTTGACCGTCCTGGTCGTCGCCTCACTCATCGCATTCCTGGCGGGCTGGTCGATCCCAGGCACCGACGGCAAGTCGGCGGTCTCCGTTGCCGCGAAGGTCCCGCAGAGCCTGCCAACGCCGCACATCCCGACGATCGACCTCGGTACGCTCGCCCAGCTGTCTCAGGGCGCGTTGGCGATCGCCTTCATCGGCCTGATCGAGGCGCTGTCGATCGCGAAAGCCATTGCGCACCAGTCGCAGCAGAAGATCGACTACAACAGGCAGATCCTGGCCGAGGGCCTGGCCAACCTGACCGGTGGCTTCTTCCAGAGCCTGCCGGGTTCGGGTTCGCTGTCGCGGTCGGCGATCAACTTCCAGGCCGGTGCGGCGACCCGCTTCTCCGGCATCGTCGCCGCGGCGACGGTGGCGGTGGCGCTCCTGTTGTTCGCGCCACTGCTGCACTACATTCCGCAGGCGGCGTTGGCGGGTCTGCTGCTCGTCACCGCGGTGCGGCTCGTCGACTTCAAGCGCCTGATCGCGACGGTGAAGGCGTCGCGTTACGACGCCGGACTCGTCACGGTCACCGCCCTGACCGGCGTGCTGATCGATCTCGACAAGGCGGTGCTGCTCGGCATCGCGCTGTCGATTCTGCTGTTCGTACCGCGGGCCGCGAAGCTCAAGGCCGCCGAACTGGTCGTCACGCCCGAGGGGGTGGTACGCGAGCGGCTGGCTGGCGACCCCGTCGACCCGGTCACGGTCATCTACGACCTCGAAGGCGAATTCTTCTTCGGCGCTGCGCCCGAACTCGACCGCTACTTCGATGCGCTGAGAGCACGAATACACACGGACGGAATCGAATTCGTCATTCTGCGGCTGAAGCGGGTCCGCGACCCCGACGCCGTATGCATCGAGCGATTGGAGCAGTTCCTCCACGAGGAGAACGCCAAGGATCGAAACGGCAAGCCGGTGACGATCCTGCTTGCCGGCGTCCGACCGGACACGCTCAAGGTGCTGACGAACGTTGGCTTCGAAGCCTGGTTCCCACCGGACCAGGTCTTTCCCGAGGAATCAGAGGAGTACTCGGCGACCCTCAAGGCCGTGCGTTACGCGCAGGCGAGGCGCTCCCCCGAACAACCAGATGCGGAGCCTGCCGAGGCCGCCTTCGACCCGAAACTGTACTACCTCGTTTGAGGTTGCGTGCGGTGCGCCCGCCACGGGCGCGGACGCTAGCTTGGATGGGCATGTCTACGTACTTGGCTGACGGATTGTTCACAGGCGCGGGCCAAGGATCGCGCCAGCTCATCGAGTTGCTCGTTGCGTTCGGGCTGACCGCGCTGGTGGGGCTCGAGCGCGAGACTAGGGGCAAGAGTGCCGGACTGCGCACACAGCGCAGCCGATCCTGATGGTCACGAGCTAATGAGCGACAGCGAGTGGAGAAACTGCCTGGTCCGGGAACGTGCCTCGGCGTCGCCATGGGGTGAGGCGACGAACTCCGTTACCCCGACGTCGGCGAAGCGCTGCAGTCGCGCGGCGGTCGAATCACCGGGAGCGCAACCCTCGGATGGAATTGCCCGCGCCGGTAAGACTTTTCACATGGCCTTCATTCAGTTCAGCGGTGTGACGTACCACGACCCCAGTCGGGTCGACGAAAGTTACGTGCTCTACAGCGCTGCCGACGGCGTGACGCGCCTGATCGATCTCGATGGCGCGGTCCGCAACGAGTGGCCCTTTCCCGGTGTGCCGGCCCGGATAATCGACCCGGCATTGAACGGCGGGCGCATCGGCGACGTCGGGGTTCAACTCTCCCAGTTGGATGGCTCACCCGGAGGCATCTACGGCAACCGGACCATCGGGCAACTTTCGTGGACGGGGGAGAAGCTCTGGGAGTGGGGGACCGAAGCACCTGGCGGCGCGGCGCGCCAGAACCACGACTGGGAACTGCTCGCCAACGGCAATCGACTAGTGCTCGTCACGATCCCGCGGGAAGTGCCCGAGCTCGGTCCCCACGTCGTCGGAGACCAGGGCATCTACGAGGTCGCGCCGGACGGAGCGATCGTGTGGCAGTGGAGCGCAGGCGATCACCTCTCCGAGTTTGGTTTCAGCGCTGAGGGTTTCGACTATCTACGCCGCTCCGTTGCACGTCGGCCCGATGACGTCTGGGGCTATCTCGAGCTCAACAGTGCCAAGACCCTTGGCCCAAACCGTTGGCACCGCGAAGCCCCGGGAACGGTCTTTCAGCCCGACAACATCCTGATTAGCTCACGCAAGGCCAACGTCATCGCTCTCATCGACAAGCCTTCTGGGCGAATCGTGTGGCGACTCGGTCCGTACTTCGACGCCGATCCCGGGGCCGAGCATCAGCGGATCAACGGCCATGGCCTGCCGCGGCCCCTCGACCAGATCTCCGGGCAACACAACCCGCACATGATCGCCGACGAGCTTCCCGGCGCAGGCAACCTCCTGGTGTTCGACAACCAGGGTGGCGCCGGATACCCGCCGGCCCCAATGGGCATCTACGCGGGCTCGCGCGTATTGGAGATCGACCCGTCCACTGAACAGATCATCTGGCAATACACCGCAGAGGATTCGGGCCGGCCGCCATGGACGTTCTTCAGCTCGTTCGTCAGCAACGCTCAGCGGCTACCGAACGGGAACACGCTCATCACAGAGGGCATGCACGGCCGCATCTTCCAGGTCACCGCGTCCGGGCGGGTGGTGTGGGAATACCTCACGCCGTACGAGGATTGCGCGGTCGCAGGCGAACCCGAGGTAAAGGTACCGACCGTTGACGGAGTGGACCGCGCATCGCTGACCCGGATGATCTACCGGGCACAGGCGGTGCCGTTGGATTGGGTCCCGGCCGACGCACGGTAGTGGGGTGGACACCGACTTGGAAGAGTTGGAATCAGCGCACACCAAAGCTGCTTCTCGCCCACGGTTGGATCAAGCCTGGGCGGACGGCAAGTCCGCAGTCGACTCGCAGACAAAGAATCCCGCCGATTTCATAGCTCCGCCAGAGCCGATTGATGCGTCATGGTATCGGGAGTTTCGAAAAGCGTGAGTCTTGTGACAGCGCAGCCCCAATGGCCGTTCGAATGGGACCGACTGGAGATGCACCGATGACAGACGTCAGTCTGGCGACGCGCGCTATCGAGCCCGAGTCCTCGCCGATCACGGCAGGTGCCACGCGCGCCCGGGACGTGTTCCTACCGGGGAATTCTCGGCAGTCCACGCCGCTGGCATCGATATGGCAACGGCTGCACTGGCCGCTTGGCATCTACACCACGCCGGTCCTGATCCTCGTCGTTTGGGAAGTGCTCGGCCTGACGGGAATACTTCCCCCGTTGTACGCGCCCGCCCCGACCGACATCGCGAGTACGGCGGTGCAGTTGTGGAACGACGGAGTCCTGGGTCCCGACCTCGCGATCTCGCTGCAACGAGCGGGCCTCGGTCTTGCGCTTGGTTTGAGCGTGGGCATCGGGACCGGGGTGCTGGGCGGCTTCCTCCGACGTGGTGAGTACCTCTTCAATGGATTGGCCCAGATCCTCAACACCATCCCGCTGTTGGCCGTGCTGCCACTGATGATCGTGTGGTTCGGCATCGACGAGTTGACCAAGGTTCTACTCATCGCGTTCGGGGCCGGGGTACCGATGTACCTCAACCTGTTCGCCGCCATCCGCGGGGTGGACCAGCGGCTGATCGAAATGGCGCGCACCACCGGCGCGGGGCGGTTGCGGGTGGTCACCTGGGTGCTGCTCCCAGGCGCACTGCCCGGATTCCTTGTGGGGCTGCGCTTCTCGCTGGCCTACAGCGTGCTCGGGCTGGTGGCCGCCGAAACGATCAACGCCGACCAGGGGCTGGGCTTCCTGGTGACGCAGGCGCAGACCTACCTGCAGACCAACCAGGTCTTCGTCGGCCTGGTCATCTACTCGATCCTCGGGCTGCTCGCCGACCAGTTGGTCCGCATCCTCGAACGGGTGCTGCTGCGGTGGCGGCCCAGCTATGAGGCGGGATGACCACCGCGGCTCTGACCTCGTCGCGCCAGCAGTTCGGCGTGCTCGCCGAACAGGTGGTCCGCACGTTCGGCGGCCGCACCGTGCTCGACCACTTGGATTTGACGATCGACGACGAGGAGCTCGTGGTCTTGCTGGGCCCATCGGGTTGCGGCAAGAGCACCCTGCTCCGATTGCTTGCCGGTCTGGACCGGCCCGATGGTGGCCGCATCGAGGTTCCCGCCAAGCGCGCCATCGTCTTTCAAGGCGACCGGCTGCTGCCATGGCAGCGGGTGCTCCGAAACGTCACGATTGGGCTGCGTGGCCGGGACGCCGACCAAAGAGCCCGCAAGGCCTTGGCTGACGTACACCTCGCCGATCGCGAACGCGCCTGGCCCAAAGAACTTTCGGGTGGTGAAGCGCAGCGCGTGGCGCTGGCGCGTGCCCTGGTGGCCGAACCGGAGCTGATTCTGCTCGACGAGCCGTTTGCGGCGTTGGACGCGATCACCCGAGTTCGGATGCACGAGTTGGTTCGCGAGCTTCGGCGTGAGCACCAAGCCTCGATGTTGCTCGTCACCCACGACGTCGACGAAGCCATCGCGCTGGCCGACCGCATTGTGATCATGAGCAACGGACGGATCGACAACGCCCACCGCGTGCGGCTGTCGGCCGCTGACCGCGGAGCAAGCGTCGCCCGGGAGGAATTCCGGGTGGCGCTGCTGGCGGACCTCGGCCTAGCCAGTACGCATTGAACTCATCGCGTCATCCACCACGTACAGGAGCACACATGCCCGACAGATCCCTCCGAGTCCTCGGCGCCGCGGCGCTGCTCACAGTGGCGAGCGTCCTTGCGGCCTGCAGTTCCTCGTCGCCGGCTGCACACGGTCCGCTGAGCAAATCGGGCGACTCATCCACTGCTGCCAGCCATCCCGAGTGGAGTCAATACACCTTCACCATCGGCGACAACGGCGGCGATGGCAGCGTGGAACTGGCGAAGGTGACGGGCGCGTTCGACGACGCCCCCTACAAGATCAAGTTCGCCCGGTTCGACTACGGTCCGCCGCTGGTGCAGGCTGCCGCTGCAGGCGACATCGACCTCGGTTACGTGGGCACCGTCCCTCCGATCACCGGAGCGGCACAGCAGTATGGGTTCAAGATCGTCGCCACGCAGCACGGCGCCGACGCGACCAAATCGGCCGAGAACATCATCGTGCCCAAGGACTCTCCGATCCAGACGCTGAGCGATCTCAAGGGTAAGAAGATCGCCATCCCGCAGGGCAGTTCGGCCCACGGCCTGGCGTTGCTGGCGCTGAAAAGCGTTGGCCTGAGCCCCAAGGACGTCGAACTCGTCTACCTCAGCCCGGCCGCGGGCGCCACGGCGTTCAACACCGGCAAGGTGGACGCCTGGTCCATCTGGAACCCGCAGTCGACGATCGCGGTGGGCGACGGCGCCCGCATCATCGCCAAGGGCCTGCCCCCCATCGACCAGGTCAACAATTACTACGTGGCGACTGACAAGTCGCTCACCGACCCCGTCAGGCGGGCGGCTCTGACCGACGTGCTGACGCGTATCGCCCGGATCTTCAACTGGGCGCAGCAGAACCCCGACGAGTACGCCAAGGCCATCGCGAAGGAGACCGGCGTCCCGCTCGACGACGCCAGGGCAACCGTGGACTCGTACCCGTTCAAGGTCACTCAAGTCCTGCCCGAGGACATCAAGGCCGAGCAGGAGCTCAGCAACGCCTTCCTGGAGGCCGGTGAGATCAAGAAGCAAGTCGACGTCACGACCATCACCGACAACCTGCTGCCCGACGGCTTCGACAGCACGCAGGTGTCCTGAGGCACAACTCATTCCAACCAACGGAGACCATTGATGGGTGCGCAGAAGCGGGAACTGCATCTCAACGCCTTCCTGATGGAGGCGGGCCACCACGAAGCAGCCTGGCGCCTTCCGGAGAGCAACCCGCGGGCCGACTTCGACCTGGACCACTGGATCAGGCTGGCCACGCTAGCGGAGCACGCCAAGTTCGACTCGCTGTTCCTGGCGGACGGCCCGGCTCTCACCGGCAGCGGCGCGTTCCGACCGCCGGGTCAGCTCGAGCCCTTCACCCTCTTGACCGCGCTGTCGCAGCACACCAGCCGGATCGGGCTGATCGCCACCGTGTCGTCGACCTACAACGAGCCGTACAACCTGGCGCGTCGACTCGCGTCTGTCGACCACGTCAGCGGTGGCCGCGCCGGCTGGAACATCGTCACCTCGGCAGGCGCCGACGAAGCGGCCAACTTCGGACTCGTCGATCGCCCCAGCCATGCGGGCCGCTACGCCCGCGCGGACGAGTTCCTCACCGTCGCCAAGGCGTTGTGGGACAGCTGGGAGAACGAAGCCGTCCTCGCCAATAAGGAGTCCGGACGATATGCCGACCCGAAGCGCCTGCACGCCGTCGGTCACGCCGGGCGCCACTTCCAGGTAGCGGGCCCGCTCAACGTCGAACGCCCACCCCAGGGCTACCCCCTGCTGGTACAGGCTGGATCCTCGGAGGACGGCAAGGCCTTCGCGGCCCAGCACGCGGAGGCGATCTTCACCGCCCATCAGACCTATGAACGCGCAGCGGACTTCTACCGCGACGTCAAGGCCCGCGCGGCAGTGGCGGGCCGCGATCCCGACGGTGTGGTGGTGTTGCCCGGAATCGTGCCGTTCATCGGCTCGACCGAGGAAGAGGCCGCCGAACTGGCGCAGCGCTTCGACGAGCTCCGAATCCCGGAATACGGTCTGTCGCAGCTGGCCTGGAACTTCGAGGTGGACCCGGCGGCGTTCGAGCTCGACGCGCCGCTGCCCGACTTCATCCTGGCGCGCCCGAAACTCGAAGGCTCGCAAAGCAGATCAGACCTCATCATCGAGCTCGCGGTCCGCGAGCACCTGACGGTTCGAGAGCTGCTCTCCCGGCTGGGGGGCGGTCGCGGCCACTTCACCTTCGTCGGCACCCCCGATCAGGCCGCCGACACGATCGTCTCCTGGTTCGAAGGCGGCGCCGCCGACGGCTTCAACATCATGGCGCCGGCGCTGCCCTCGCAGCTGGAGACCTTCATCGAACAGGTGCTGCCGATACTGCGGAGCAAGGGCCTCTTCCGGGAGGAATATCGGGGCACCACGCTGCGCGAACACTATGGACTCTCGGTTCCCGCGAACCAGTTCCATCGCGATGCCTGACGAGCCGCCGCCCGCGCTGTCGATCAAGGGTCTGCGCAAGGTCTACCGCGGTGGCTTCACCGCGGTCTCGAACCTCGACCTGGAACTGTCCGACGGCGCGTTCTTCGGTCTGCTCGGCCCGAATGGTGCGGGCAAGACCACCCTCATCGGAGCTGTGAGCAACATCGTCCGGCCGACGGCCGGAGAACTGACGATATTCGGTCACGATTACCGGACCAGGGAGGCCCGCCGATTGATCGGCCTTGCCGAACAGGACATCAACGTCGACCGCTTCCTGTCGATCCGGCAACTCCTCGTCTATCACGCCGGCTACCACGGCATCGGCCGCAAGACGGCGGTGCGCCGGACCGACGAGCTGCTCGGACTGTTCGGTCTCGAGCACAAGGCGGACGGCCGGGCATACGAACTGTCCGGTGGCATGCAGCGCCGACTCGTCCTGGCCCGCGCCCTGATTCACCGGCCGCGCTTGCTGATCCTCGACGAACCGACCGCAGGCGTCGATGTCGCCTTGCGGTCCGAGATCTGGACATTGGTCAAGGGGCTCAACGCCGCGGGCACGACGATCCTGCCGACCACTCACTACCTGCAGGAAGCTGAGACGTTGTGCGACGACATCGCACTCATCGCGACCGGCCGGCTCGTCGACCGCGGGTCGGCCGCATCGCTGCGTCACCGGTACCAGGCGCGCGACATCTCCGAGGTCTACGACCGGGTCATGACCGCGGAGGCCGCGTCATGAGCGGCATCGACGTCCAGCGACTCACCCCGTATGACGAGCCCTTCGACGCCGAGCGCGCCCCCTTTCTCTGGCTGGTCGAGCGAGAGGTGTTGCGGTTCCTCAACATCTGGCTGTACGCGATCGCAGGTCCCGTACTGTCCACCATCCTGTTCGTGGTCGTCTTCGGCTCGGCGTTGGGGCAGCGCGTCGCGCCGATCGACGGCGTCGCGTACGGACAGTTCATCGTGCCGGGCTTGTTCGCTCAGGCTGTGCTGACCGTTGGGTTCGTCAACGGCACGACCAGTCTGTTCGAATCGCGCCGCGACAGGTACATCAACGACGTGTTCGCCAGTCCTCTGCGATGGTGGGAGCTCAACGCGGCATTGGTGACCGGCGGAGTCGTCCGCGGCACCATCGTCGGTGCCGGTGTACTCGCGGTCGCTCTGCCGCTCACCCACACCGCAGGCGTGGCCCGGCCGTTCGTATTCGTGTTCGGCACGGTCGCAGTGCTTTTGGTGGCCGGCCAGGTCGGTGTGATTGCAGGCAGCCTCGCCAAGTCCCTCGATCACGTGTACTCGATGGAGTCGATCATCCTGCTGCCGCTTGGATTCCTCGGCGGAGTCTTCTACTCCGTCGAGCAGCTGCCACGAGTCTGGGATGTGCTCAGTCGTATCAACCCGGTGTTCTGGTTGGTCCAGGTGGAGCGCATCGGAGTGCTGGGGCACGCCGACGTCGGGGCAGTAGCCGCGCTCATCGTGGTGTGGGCCCTGGCCGCGGCACTGACGATGTGGTCCGCGGTCATCTTCGGCACGAATCGCCTGAAAGCCTAGAGAAGGAGTGTCATGACGGAAATCGTTGCCGAAGAAACGCTTTCGACAGACGTGCTTGTGATCGGCGGCGGTCCGGCGGGCACGTGGGCCGCCATCAAGGCTGCGCAGGCCGGCGCCGACGTCGTCCTGGTGGACAAGGGACATACCGGATCCAGCGGTGCCACGGCTTCGGTCGGCACCGGCATCTGGTACGTCGACGACGTCCCCGAACTCCGAGAGGCGGCCATGGCAAGCCGGGATGCCCTCGGCGGCCACCTCGCCGAACGCGACTGGATGACCCGCGTGCTCGACGAAACTCACGCCCGGGTGGACGAACTCGCCACGGTGCAGCGCTACCCGTTCCCCGTCGACACATACGGCAGGCTGATCCGAAATGACCTGCAAGGGCCCGAGTACATGCGCCGACAGCGCGCCCGCGTGAAACGCCTGGGAGTGCGCATCCTCGATCACACTCCGGCGCTGGAGCTGTTGGTCGACGAGGATGGCGTGGTGGCGGGGGCGGTGGCCCTGGACCGCAACTCGGGACATACGGTGCGCATCGAAGCCGGAGCAGTGGTGCTCGCCGCCGGTGGGTGCGCCTTCCAGTCCAAGTCGCTTGGCTGTGACGTCAACACGGGGGACGGCGCACTCATGGCCGTCGAGGCGGGGGCGATCCTGTCGGGCATGGAGTTCTCCAACTCCTTCGCCATCGCGCCCAAGGGAACCTCGCTAACCAAGACCGCTTACTACTCGTGGGCGACGTTCTACCGCGGCGACCGAACGCCCATCGAGGGAGCGGGCAGCGCTCGCGGTCGTACCGTCATCGCCAAGACGCTCTGCGACGAACCGGTTTTCGCGCGGATCGACCGGGCCACCGAGGCGGAGCAGATCGGAATGCGCAAGGGCCAGCCCAACTTCTTCCTCGTCTTCGACCGACTGGGCATCGATCCCTTCGCCGACTTCTTCGAGATCACCCTGGTGGCCGAGGGAACGGTTCGCGGTACGGGCGGTGTTCGCGTCGCGGACTACGACTGCGCCACCGACGTGCCCGGGCTCTATGCCGCAGGTGACACGGCGACGCGTGAACTGATCTGCGGCGGCTTCACCGGCGGTGGCAGCCACAACGCTGCGTGGGCCGCGTGCTCGGGCAGTTGGGCGGGTCGGGCCGCGGCGAGTTTCGCGACCCGTCGAGGTCGTCGGGTCGCCGCGCTGCGCGCGGTCGGCGGCGCCGGACTGCGGCCCGACGGACCCGTCGGACTCGACTACCGGGCAGTGACCGCCGCGGTCCAACGCCACGTGCTTCCCCATCAACACAACTTCCTGCGCCACGGCGAACACCTGGACCCGGCCTTGCAGTCGTTGCACGACATCTGGTCGGCGGTGCGTGCGAGCCTGGGTGCCACGGGGGAAGACATCTTCCGGTCGCGGGAGGCGGCTGCGATGGCGGCCCACAGCCGCTGGATGTATCACGCTGCGCTGAAACGTACCGAGACCTGTGGCATGCACAAGCGCGTCGACTTTCCCTCACAGGATGGGGCACAGCGTTACCGGCTACTGACGGGTGGTCTCGATGACCTGTGGACCCGACCCGAGCGCGTCAGGGACGCGGTCGGGGGGCGGGCGGCGTGATCGAAATCGTTGCGGCCGAACGCTGTATCGGCTGCGATCGCTGCGTCGAGGTATGTCCGACCCGGGTATTCGATCGCGGCGCCGATGGCGTACCCGTGATCGCCAGGCACGACAGCTGCCAGACCTGCTTTCAGTGTGAGGCATACTGCCCGACCGACGCGTTGTTCGTTGCACCGCTAGCCACGCCCGCACCCGCTGACTCGAGTTTCCGCAACTCCACGCACCTGCAGGCCAGTGGATTGCTCGGCGGCTACCGCCGCGAACTGGGCTGGGGAAGCGGGCGCAAACCGGGTGCGCGCTCAGCCGTCGGCCCGGAATATCCGGACTGACAACGACGTCGGCTGCTCTAGCGTGGGTTCTTCTCGCCGGCCTCGACGGCGACGGTCAGCCTGTTCTCGGCCGGCGCTACCGGGCACGTCGCGAAGTCGGTGAACGAGCACGGCAGGTTCGACGCCCGATTGAAGTCGAGCGTCACTGCCCCGTCCGCGCCCGGAGCGGTAAGCGAAAGCGACCGTGCGCCAGGGTAGGTCGTGACGCCGCTGGTCGCGTCGGTGAACAGCACGTGCAACTCGCCGGTCGGGCGGCCGAACGCGACCAGTTGCAGTGCGGCGCCGGCCAGTTCGAAGTCGATGACACCGACGGCCGTGTGGTGGTGCGCGAGCCCTTCGACGACCGCTCCCGTGGTGACGGTCTTCGGAACCTCGTACGGTGTGAAGGAGCCGTTCACACGCCACCGCTGGCCCGGCGCGTAGGTGGGAATCCCGTGGTACGCCTGCAGGTGCGGCGACTTCGGGTCGTGTACCCGCAGCGCGACGGAGCCGGTTCGGCGGATCACCTCGATGCGGCGGTCCCCGTCGTCGACCAGCAGCCCTGGTGCGCCTTCGGCCGGTTCCAGCCGCTCTGTTCCGTCGAGCTCCTCGACAAACGCCGCGTCGGCGTCCGCTCGCCACCGACCGGGAAGATCGGCGATGGTCTCGAAGTCTTCGGTGAGCCAGTACAAACCGGTGATGCTCACCCAGCCGAGCGGATCCCGGTAGTAGCGCTCGCGATCGCCGTGCCACTCGCTCCACGCGGCTTCGAACGTTTCTTCTGCGGTATCTGCGGCGGTTGTCATGATCACTGAATTCCTTCCGAGTCAACCCGTGGCGCTGGTATCGGTCTGGTCGCGGTGCCGTCGAGTCAGCGGTTCACGAAGGCCTAGGTGGCCGCGCAGCGTCGTCGAGGTGTACTCAGTCCGGTATACGCCGCGCTCCTGGAGTTCGGGTACCAACCAGTCGACGATCTCGTCGAGGCCGCCAGGCACGAGGTACGGCGAGATGTTGAAGCCGTCGGTGGCGCCTGCGCGCACCCAGCGAGCGAGCTCGTCGGCGACCTGCCCCGGCGTCCCCACGAACCCCGAGCGCAGTGACGTCTCGATCGCGACCTCGCGCAGCGACAGGTTCTTGGCTTCGGCCAGCGCGCGCCATTCCGTGGCGATCGCGACTGGATCCTTGCCGTCCCTGGCCGCGCCGCGAGTCACGGAGATCGGCGCGGGCACCGGATCGTCCTCCGGGAGTGGACCGTCCGGGTCGCGGTCGGAGAGGTCGCGCCCCCACACCTGGCCGACGAGGGATAACGCCGTCTGCCCGGTGTACTGGCCGTCGAGCACCCAGCGCCGCTTCTCCTCTACCTCCGACGCATGCTCCGCCAGCACGATCTGGGTTCCCGGCAGAATCTTGATGTCGTCGGCAGGCCTGCCCGCGGTGACCAGCCGGGCGCGGATGTCGTTCGCGAACGCGAGTGCGTCGTCGAAGTGCGTGCCGTGGCGCGAGAAGATGACGTCGGCGTTGGCCGCCGCGAAGTCGCGTCCCGTCGGGGAATCCCCGGCCTGGAAGATGACGGGGTGACCCTGGGCGCTGCGCGGTAGCGTCGCGTCGAGGGAGATGTCGAACTGCGACGTCGAAAGCTCAAGGTGTCGAACGGTATTCGGGTCGGCCCAGGCCGCATCGTCGACCGACGTCGCGATGGCATCGTCGGCCCACGCATCCCAGATCGCGCGGGCGGCGCGAATGAACTGCCCGGCCCGCTCGTAACGCAGGGCGTGATCGAGATACCCGCCGCGTCGGAAGTTCTCCCCGGTCCACGCGTTGTCGGTGGTCACGGCGTTCCACCCGGCCCGGCCCCCGGAGAGCACGTCGAGGCCCGACAGCCGCCGGGCCAGGTCCGCAGGCTCGTTGTAGGTGGTGTTCTGCGTGGCCACCAGACCGATGTGCTCGGTGATGCCTGCCAGCGCCGCCAACTGTGCGATGGCGTCGGGGCGCCCGGCGATGTCGAGGTCGAGGATCTTGCCGTCCTGTTCCCGAAGTCGCAGCCCCTCCCCGAGGAAGAACGCGTCGAACAATCCGCGCTCGGCCGTCGTGACGACGCGGCGGAAGGTCTCGAAGTCGAGCTGAGAACCACTGGCCGGATCGGACCAGATCGTCGTGTGGTTGACGCCTTGGAAGAAGACGCCGAAGTGCACCTGGGCATCCGGTCGTGCGGTATCGGAAGAACTCATCAGATCCTCGCGTAGCGGTTGGCGGGTCGGGTGAGCCCCAGGTTGTCCCGAAGCGACGACCCGGGTACCGGTCGATGCGCCACGCCCGACTTGAAGAGCGCGGGGAGGACGTACCGGGCGAGCACGGGCATGTCCTCGTCGATCACCGTGGGAAACAGTCGCACTCCGTCGGTGTGGCTGCCGAGCCCGGTCAACAGTTCCACGAATCCGCTTGGTGTGCCGGTGTATTGGAGTCGGCGACTGGCGGCGGCGGCCTTGTGACCGTTGAGCGCGGCGAGGCGGTCCGCGGCGGAGGCCTGTGGAGTATCGAGCGTGACGTCGATCTCGACGAAGGTCAGGCCGCGGCTGCGGCGTGCTGTCTCGACCGCCGCGTCACGGTCCGGCTCGGTGACCAGCACGACATCGACTTGCTCACGATCGGCCGTGGCGCCAAACACGACCAATTGGCCCTGCGGCGGTCTTGGCACGATGGCCGGCCCCTTCACCGTGAACGACTCACCCTCGAAGTCGACGTAGTGCAGCTTGTCCCGGTCCAGGAATCGGCCGGTCGCGTAGTCGCGAACTACGGCGTCGTCCTCCCACGAATCCCACAGGTTGCGCACCACGGTGATGGAATCCCGCTGCTCGCGGTCCAGGTCGGTCTGCTCGGTGAGAGCCGGCCTACCCCAAGCCCTTGCGGCCGCCGGGTCGACGACGCGGACAGCGATCCAGCCACCGCGACCGCGTGTGGAGTAGTCCAGCGTCGCCAACTGCGACGATGTGTGGAACGGTTCTGCGTAGGTGGTCTCGACGACCGGAACCAGGCCGATGGTGGACGTCGTCGCGGCGACCAACGACGCCCGGTTGACCGCATCGACGCGCCCCGTGAGCTCGCTACGTGGAGGCAGGATCGAATCGTCGAAGGTCGCGAGCGTAAAGCCCGCGTTCTCGGCCGCACGCACCTTCTGCGTCAACGTGCGTCCGCTCAACGACTCACTGGGCGGATGGTTGGCCCGTCGCCATGCCGCCGGATGACTACCCTCGCCGTCCAATTCGATGCCCAGCGCGAAAACACTCATAGCACAACCTCTTTACGACTCGACTGGGCGGCCAACGGTCTGCTTGGGATCCGCTCACGGAGCACGGGGGCGACGTCGGACTGGAACATTTCGAGGCTACGACGCTTCTGACCGATCGTCACACCGTCCGCCTCGGCGCTGAGGTGGATCACCTCGTGACCGAGCTGTTCGTGGTATCGCCCTACCTTGTCGATCACCTGCGCCGGGCTGCCGATGAGCGCCGAACTACGGTCCACGAAGTCCTCGATCGATTCGAACACCACGGGGAGACCGGCGCGCCGTTGGAACGCCAGGCGTGTCTCGAAGGCCAGTCGGTACTCGGCGATTGCCTGCTGCGACGTCGGGGCGACGTGGAACCCGGCGGTGCCCGCGCCGACCATGGCGTCCTCGGGTTGGTGTCCATAGAACTCCCACTGCTGCCGATAGTGACGCACCAGTTCGGCGTAGGGCTCGATGGGAAAGGTCACGTTGGCGGAGAAGATCGGGTCGCTGTAGTAGGCGGCGAGGTCGACGGAGTCCTCACTGGTCGCGCTGCCGTGCCAGATCCGTATCTTCTTCTGTAGGGGCTGGGGGAGGGCCTTGGCGTTGAGGAGGGACGGGCGGAAGCGTCCAGACCACGTCACCTCGTCGCTGTCCCATAGCGCGCGAAACAGTTCGTAGCCTTCACGATTGCGGTCCCACTGGTCGTCGGTGGTCACATGGAACAAATCGGCCTGGGCGGCACCGTTGCCCTTGCCGATGATGAGCTCAAGGCGACCACCGGACAGGTTGTCGAGCGTCGAATAGTCCTCGAACGCCCGGACCGGATCGAGCAAGCTCAACGTCGTTACCGCCGTAAACAATCCGATTGTCGACGTCCTCGCCGCGATGTTGCTCAGCACCACCGGCGGAGAGGACGAGATGAACGGATCCTCGTGCCGTTCGCCCACGGCGAACCCGTCGAAACCCAGTTCCTCGGCGAGCACCGCA
The DNA here is from genome assembly GCA_025966225.1 of Mycobacterium sp. Classification (GTDB taxonomy): domain Bacteria; phylum Actinomycetota; class Actinomycetes; order Mycobacteriales; family Mycobacteriaceae; genus Mycobacterium. Next base: position 26,814 of record JAOPVI010000151.1, read on the forward strand.
GCGTCGACCACCTCGTGAAGCCGATCGGCGGGACTCTTCTTCTCACCAGTCACGGGATCTGGATGATGGGTGATCAGCGTCAACAGCAGGAACTTCATACCGGCACCTCAACGGCGGCCGCGTCGGTGCTCGTGGTCACGTCTTGCATCCTCCATCAGGCCCGGCGGGAAACCGCAGGCGCTCGGCGACGTGCCGGTTGTTGCGACGTGGTCGTGCCCAAGTCTCTCGGCCGGCCGCGACGGCTCCCGTCGACGAGACGAACCCCGTGGCCTCCCAATTCATTCCCATCAATCAGCGGCCCCGCGCTGGCGTGGTTCGGTGGTCAGCCGGGCCTTCCTTTTACTCACTCGGATTCGAATCATGGCCGCCCGGAAGTGGCCGATGGCCGACGACGCGGACTCCCAAACCACGGCAGAGCAGGCAGGGCCGATCGATCGGCGTCGGTAGATTCGGAACGGTCGTGGGTGTCAGCGTTGCGCCGCCAGCCGACTGCAGTTGACGGCGGGTGATCACGCTACAAATCCGAGACCACATCCAGCCACGGAAGGGGCCCAATGACGGCCACGCCGTTGACGGTGCTCGACCTGGTTCCCATCTCTTCGGGGTCGAGCGCGACCGAAGCGCTGCGCAACAGCATCCAGCTCGCGCAGCAGGCGGAGCGCCTCGGGTACGCGCGTTACTGGTTCGCCGAGCATCACCTCAACCCGGGGGTCGCGGGCACCTCACCCGCCGTACTCCTCGGGCTGACCGCCGCCGAGACCTCGACGATCCGGCTCGGTTCGGGCGCCCTCCAAATGGGCCACCGCACGGCGTTGTCGTCGGTGGAGGAGTTCGGTCTACTGGACGCCTTGCATCCCGGCCGCTTCGACCTCGGACTGGGCCGCTCCGGTGGTCGACCGGTGGCCCCGAATCCACCTGCGTCAAGCGGCCAGAGCTCTCAAGCGATCGCAAATGGGCGCGCGCCCAATGGACTACGGATTCCGGAGCGATTCAATTACGGGGCGCTGTTGAAATCGCCGCGCATCGCGCTGCAAAAGGCGTTGCTTCAGCTGCCGGAGGCCCAAACTCAGGACTACACCGAACAAGTCGGGGACGTGCTGGCGCTGATCGCAGACACCTACCGGTCGCCGAACGGCGAGCGGGCTCATGCCGTACCAGGTGCGGGAGCCGACCTGCAGATCTGGATACTCGGCAGCAGCGGCGGCGAAAGCGCGCTCGTCGCCGGGAAGAACGGGCTCCGGTTCGCGGCCAACTACCACGTCGCACCCGCAGGTGTGCTCGAGGCCGTGGACGGGTATCGCGCGGCGTTCACTCCCTCCGCGGACCTCGATCAGCCCCACGTGAGCGTCTCCGCGGACGTCGTCGTCGCCGACGACGAGGCCACCGCGCGCGAGCTGGCCACGGGCTACGGACTGTGGGTGCGCAGCATCCGCACCGCCGAAGGGGCGATTCCCTTTCCAACTCCGGAGGACGCGCGCAGGCACACGTGGACGGACGGTGACCGTGAACTGGTCTCGGATCGGCTCGCGACCCAGTTCGTCGGAGCTCCGGCGCAGGTCGCCGACGAGCTCGAGCGGCTGCGCGACGCCACCGCGGCCGATGAACTGATCATCACTACGATCACCCACGAGCACCGAGACCGAGTGCGTTCCTATCAGCTGCTCGCTGAGGAGTGGTCCCGGCGATAGGTGAGCCTCCGCTCCGACTCGCCGGACCTACATCGGCGCGTTGGCAGGCTGAAAGACTCCTGCGCTGTCGGACTCCTCCTCGGCGCGGATGACGTGCACGACCGCGTTGATCATGGCCAGGTGGGTGAACGCCTGCGGGAAGTTCCCGAGGTGACGGCCGGTCCGCGGGTCGATCTCCTCGGCGTAGAGGTGGAGCGGACTGGCGAACGACAGCAGCCGCTCGCACAGGTGCTTGGCGCGGCTGACCTCGCCGATCTCCACGAGCGCCGACACCAGCCAGAAAGAGCAGATCGTGAAGCTGCCCTCTTCGCCGGCCAGGCCGTCGTCGGTCTCGCCGGTCCGATAGCGCAACACCAGCCCGTCCTCGGTCAACTCGTCCGCGATGGCGAGCACGGTGGCCCGGACCCGCGGGTCGTCCGACGGCAGGAACCTGGTCAGCACCACCAGCAGGAGCGAGGCGTCCAGCGCGTCGTCGCCATAGCGCTGCGTCAGCACCCCGCGGGAGTCGACGCCGTTGGCAAGGATGTCGGCCTTGATCTCCTCGGCGATGACCCTCCACTGCTGCGCGTAGCTCTTCTCGCCTTGCAGATCGGCGAGTTTCGAGCCGCGATCCAGCGCAACCCAACACATCACCTTGCTCGAAGTGAAGTGCTGCGGTTCGCCGCGGACCTCCCAGATGCCGCGGTCGGGTTCGCGCCAGTGCTTGATGGCCTCTTCGACCTGACGTTTGAGCACCGGCCACAGCGCCTCGGGGATCTGCTCACGCGACTTCGCGTGCAGATACACCGAATCGAGCATGGTGCCCCAAATGTCGTTCTGCTTCTGATCGAACGCGCCGTTGCCGATCCGGACCGGCCGGGCGTTGTCGTAACCCGACAGATGGTTGAGCTCCTCCTCGACCAGACTGCGCTCGCCGCCGACGCCGTACATCACCTGAAGTGGGTGCATTTCGCCGTTGTTGGCTCCGGACACGTCGGCGATGAACGAGAAGAAGTCGTCGGCCTCGCGGTCCAGTCCAAGGGTGTACAGCCCCCACAGCGCGAACGTCGAGTCGCGCACCCAGGCATACCGGTAGTCCCAATTGCGTTCGCCCTGCGGGGTTTCCGGCAGTGACGTGGTGCTGGCCGCCAGTAGGGCGCCGGTGGGAGAATAGGTCAATCCCTTCAGCGTCAGCGCGCTGCGCTGCAGATAGGCGCGCCACGGGTGATCGGGGAAGTCGCCGATGTTGATCCACTGCCGCCAGCACTCGCTGGTCCGCCACATCTTGTCGGCGGCTTCCTCGTAGGTCTGCGGCGCCGGATGCCCCGACCAACTCAGCGCGACGAAGACGTTGTCGCCCTCGTTGAGCCGCGTCCTGGCGCGCGCTTCGCGACCCTCGAGGCCGATGCGCAGGTTCGTGGTCAGCCGTAGCGTCGGATGGGCCTCCGAGTCCTTGCTGGCCCGCGCGATCGCCTCGCCATATGCGGACGCTGAGTACTCCCACGTCGCGCTCTGCCGGTGGTAGTCGAAGGACGGCTCACAACTCATCATGACCTCGACCACGCCGCTGACGCACCGCACCGTCCGCAGCAGGATGTGCTCGGCGTCCCAGTCCATCGGGGTGCGCCTGTGCGTGCGCGACCGGCTTTCGATGTCATGCCACGGCCCCATCACGAGGGCGTCGCGCACGATCAACCAGCCAGTGTGGGTCTGCCACGTCGTCTCGAGGATGAGACTGCCGGGCAGGTACCGCCTGGCCGCGGGCACCGACACGCCGTACGGGCCCAGCCGGAAGTGCCCAGCGCTGCGATCGAGGATGGCTCCGAACACGCTTGGCGAGTCGGGCCGTGGCACGCACAGCCATTCGACGGAGCCCGCCGAGGAGATCAGGCAGGTGTTCTCGCAGTCCGACAGAAAGGCATAGTCCGCGATCGGCGGGAAGGGATTGCGAAGCGACCCGCTCGACACGTATGGCACCGGCTCCGTCACCGTGAACGGCGCTTCTGGCTCGCGGTCGGCGGCGCCGGCCTCGTCGGTGGGCGCAGTCTCGTTGTGTTCGCTGTGCTGCAGGACCATTCGCACATCATCGACCGCCAGAGGCTCGCCGTCCACTCATTGGCGAGGTCCGCCGCCTGCGCGAAAACCGGCCACACGCTGATCCTCTAGAGCTGGCGCTTAGGGTGGATGGGATGAGCGGCATCCTCAACTGGTGGGACGGGGTCGAGCTCTGGCTGTCCGGGCTGGGTTTCGTCGCCCAGACGGTGATCGTGATGCCTGTCGTGCTGGCGTTGGCCTACGGGACCGCGGTGGTGATGGACGGCGCGCTGGGCAACGGCATTCGCCTGCTACACCGGATGCGGCACCAAGACGAGGATCAACTGTGAGTGGCCTACCCCGGTCGAGGGTGACGTTAGTGCTGGTCACGCTAGTGGTGTTGGTCATCGTCATGTGGCTCATCACACGTTGATCCCGGGTCGTTGTCTTCTGCTACAGTTCCCGCCATGCAAGCCGCGTCCGGCACCACTGAGGGCCACGTCTTGGCCCTCATTGCCGTGGGTAGTTGCGCTGTTGCAGACGTCCACTGTTGTCGCTGACCCCTAACCGTCCACGGTTTGGTGTCGGTAATGGCTGCGCACGCGTTCAGTGCTTATCCAATTCCTTGCCGTTGTGACGGACCAAATCTTCCGTCTCGCTAGTTCCCGCAAGGAAAGGTCCTCAATGTCCAACAACATCAAGTCCCGCTGGTTGCCCGCCGCGGCCGTCGCCGTGACGGCCACGCTGCTGGCTGCCTGCGGCGGCGGCTCCAGCGACACCGCAGGCGGCGGGTCGGGTGGCGGCAATGCCGCGACGACGCTGACCCTGGTCGCGTATTCCGTGCCGCAACCGGGCTGGGACAAGGTCATCCCGGCTTTCGAGGCCACTCCCGAAGGGAAGGGCATTGCGGTGACGACGTCGTACGGCGCATCGGGCGACCAGTCGCGCGGCGTCGTCGACGGCAAGCCGGCCGACTTGGTCAATTTCTCCGTCGAACCGGACGTCACCCGGCTGGTCAAGGCGGACAAGGTCGCCAAGGACTGGAATGCCGATGCCACCAAGGGCATTCCGTTCACCTCGGTGGTGACGCTGGTCGTGCGCAAGGGCAACCCGAAGAACATCCACGACTGGGACGACCTGCTGCAACCGGGCCTCGAGGTCGTCACCCCGAACCCATTGAGCTCAGGTTCGGCCAAGTGGAACCTGTTGGCGCCGTACGCCGCCAAGAGCAACGGGGGTCAGGACGCCGCAGCTGGACTGGACTACATCAACAAGCTGGTCACCCAGCACGTCAAGACCCGGCCGGCATCCGGAAAGGACGCCACCACCCTGTTCGTTGGTGGCACGGGTGACGTCTTGATCAGCTACGAGAACGAGGCGATCAACACCGAACGCCAGGGCAAGGACGTCGAGCACATCACCCCGCCGCAGACGTTCAAGATCGAGAACCCCGTCGCGGTCACGACGACCACCGCCCACGCCGATGCGGCAAACGCGCTGAAGAACTACCTCTACGCCCCGGATGGTCAGAAGGTCTGGGCCGAGGCCGGTTTCCGACCGGTCGACCCCGGGGTGCTGGCCAACTTCGCCAAGGACTTCCCGACGCCGGAGAAGTTGTGGACCATCGCCGACCTCGGTGGTTGGAGCGCCGTTGATCCTGCACTGTTCGACAAGGACAATGGGTCGGTCACGAAGATCTACAAGGCGGCCACTGGATGACAGCTGTCATCGACCCGAATCCTGAAGCCTCCCGTCCCGGCCCTGACGATGTCAGGCCGGGGCGGGGCGGTGTCTTCAGGGGCAATCGCTACGGCAGCACGTCGTTACGGGTCGGAGTCGCATCCATCTGGTTGAGCGTCATCGTGCTGCTGCCGCTCGCAGCGATCCTCTGGCAGTCCGCAGGCGGAGGATGGGAGGCGTTCTACCTGGCCGTGACCTCGCACAGCTCGGTGGCGGCGTTCAAGGTCACGCTGACCATCTCGCTTGGGGTGGCGGTCATCAACCTCTTCTTCGGGCTGTTGGTGGCGTGGGTGCTGACCCGTGACGAGTTTTGGGGCAAGAGGCTGGTCGAGGCCATCATCGATCTTCCGTTCGCCCTACCCACCATCGTGGCAAGTCTGGTGATGCTCGCGCTCTACGGACCGCACAGCCCAGTCGGCATTCATGTTCAGCAGACCAAGTGGGGTGTCGGCATCGCGCTGCTGTTCGTGATCCTGCCGTTCGTGGTGCGTTCGGTGCAGCCGGTGCTGCTGGAGCTCGATCGCGAGACCGAGGAGGCGGCGGCCTCCCTTGGCGCCAACAACTGGACGATCTTCAAGTCCGTGATCCTGCCCGCACTGCTGCCGTCGCTGCTGTCCGGCGCGGGCCTCGCGTTCTCCAGGGCCATCGGCGAGTACGGCTCGGTGGTGCTGATCGGCGGTGCGATTCCAGGCAAGACCGAGGTGGCGTCGCAAGCGATCCGGAATGCGATCGAAACCGACGACCGCACGGGTGCGGCCGCTATTTCGATTGTGCTGTTGGTCTTTTCGTTCGTCGTATTGTTCGTGCTGCGCACGCTGGGGTCGCGGGCGGCAAAACGCGAGGAGCTCGCTCGATGACGGTCTCGCCGTTCTTCAAGTACCTGTTCCGCTACGTCGCGTTGGCCTATCTGTTGGTGCTGTTGATAGTCCCCGTTGGGCTGATCCTGTGGCGCACGTTCCAGCCAGGCGTCGGGGCGTTCTTCGCGTCGATCAGCACGCCTGCTGCGGTGTCGGCGCTGCAACTGTCGCTGTTGATCGTCGCGATCGTCGTGCCGCTGAACGTGCTCTTCGGGGTGCCGACCGCGCTTGTGTTGGCGCGCAACAAGTTCCGAGGAAAGAGCGCCCTGCAGGCCGTCATCGACCTGCCGTTTGCAGTATCGCCGGTGGTCGTCGGCGTGTCGCTGATTCTGCTCTGGGGTTCGGCGGGTGCGTTGGGCTTCTTCGAGAACGACTTGGGAATCAAGGTCATCTACGCCTTCCCCGGGCTGGTGCTCGCGAGCATCTTCGTGACCGTGCCGTTCGTCATCCGCGAGGTGGAGCCGGTGCTCCACGAGCTCGGCACCGACCAGGAGGAGGCCGCAGCGACGCTGGGATCGCAGTGGTGGCAGACGTTCTGGCGGATCACGCTTCCGTCGATTCGGTGGGGTTTGACCTACGGCATCGTGCTCACGATCGCCCGTACGCTCGGCGAGTACGGCGCCGTGATCATGGTGTCCTCCAACCTGCCAGGACAGTCGCAGACGTTGACGCTGCTGGTCTCAGGCCGATACGACTCCGGTAACGAGTACGGCGCCTACGCGGTCTCCACGCTGCTGATGGGTGTCGCCGTCATCGTGCTGATTGCGCAAGTCATCCTCGACGCCAGGCGCGCCCGGGCGGCAAAATGAGTCTTCACAAGGAGATGTCCCAATGACCAGCAGCGAAGTGCCGAAGAAGAACGCGATCACCGTCCGCGGCGCCAACAAGCGATACGGCGACTTCGTCGCGCTCGACAACATCGACTTCGACGTGCCCGAGGGCTCGCTCACTGCGCTGCTCGGACCAAGCGGATCGGGCAAGTCGACTCTGTTGCGGGCCATTGCCGGGCTCGATGAACCGGACACCGGCACCATCACGATCAAGGGCCAGGACGTCACCCGCGTCTCACCCCAACGCCGCGAGATCGGTTTCGTGTTCCAGCACTACGCGGCGTTCAAGCACATGACCGTACGAGACAACGTCGGGTTCGGACTCAAGATCCGCAAGCGTCCGAAGGACGAGGTCAAGGCCAGGGTCGACGACCTACTCGAGATCGTCGGCCTCAGTGGCTTCCAGACCCGGTACCCCAATCAGTTGTCGGGCGGCCAACGCCAGCGCATGGCGCTGGCCCGCGCGCTGGCCGTCGATCCGAAGGTGCTGCTGCTCGACGAGCCGTTCGGTGCGCTCGACGCGAAGGTGCGTGAGGACTTGCGGGCCTGGCTGCGCAGGCTGCACGACGAGGTGCACGTGACGACGGTGCTGGTCACCCACGACCAGGCCGAGGCGCTCGACGTGGCCGACCGCATCGCAGTGCTCAACAAGGGCCGCATCGAACAGGTCGGCTCACCGACCGAGGTCTACGACAGGCCGTCGAGCGCGTTCGTGATGTCGTTCCTCGGCGCGGTCTCCTCGCTCAACGGAACGATGGTCCGCCCGCACGACATCCGCGTCGGCCGCAATCCGGACATGGCGATCGCGCAGACGGACGGCAACGTGGCGTCCACCGGAGTAATCCGCGCCGTCATCGACCGAATCGTCATGCTGGGCTTCGAAGTTCGCGTCGAGTTGACCAGCGCCGCCAACAACACCCCGTTCACCGCGCAGATCACCCGCGGCGACGCCGAGGCGCTCGGGCTCAAGGAGGGCGACACCGTATACGTGCGGGCCACCCGTGTGCCGCCGATTCCCGGGGTAGCGGCAGCGCCGGGCGACGCGGTCGCAACGGCGGCCGATGCCGAGGCGCTCACCAAGGCCTGACGCCTAGCGCTCAGCGGATCGGGTCGTCGCGCCACGCGAAGCTGTTGACGTACTTGCCCATGTCCATCGCCAGGAAGAAGTTGGCACCCGAGGGGTGGCCGGAGCCGAACTCCGGACTGAATTCGTGGTACGGGCCTGCCCCCGCTGCGATCAGCGCAAGCCCGTTCTTCTCCGCGGCCATGACCAGCACCCGCAGGCGCTCGCTCTGCGCGCCGGTCGGGAACACGTCGGCCACCACGCCGAACCCCGGTTGGTATCCGACCACGGCATTGGGTATCTCGTAGTCGATCGTCGCGTCCGGGTAGGTCTTCTTGATCAGGTCCTCGACGAGCTGACGTGGCGTCCGGCCAGCGGCGGGCTCACCGAACAGCCGCAGCGTCCCGCCGTCTCCGGCATGAAGCTCCAACGTCACCCCGTTCGGATCGAAGGTCGACGTGTACGCCGTCTCCTCGCCGGGGTATGAGACTGAAAACGCGCCGTCCGCGGACGTGAAGCGGGGATTGACGGTAACGGGCTGGCCGATCGGCGGCCGTCCACAATCGGGTGGACAGACGTAGTTCACCTGGGCCGGCGTGAGCCACAGCGACACGGCGACCGTTGCCGCAACCACGACGCCGATGGCCAAGCCCAACATCACCAGCAGGCGACGGATCGAGGTGTGGCGCACCGTCGGCGCCTGATACGACTCACCGGGAACCGAGTGTCCCGGCCAGCGTGGCGACGCGGCGTGGGTCGAGGGAGCGTTCATCGACCTTCGGGTGCCGCGTCGACCGGAATGGGGCGATGGCTCCGTCGAGCCGCCCGCGATGTCCGTGATGCCGCGTGGGCGGCGATCCCGCAGTTGGCGCAGAACGCCAGATCGGGCACCACGTGGTCGCATTGAGTGCACAGCACCGGCTCGTCACGGCTGGTGTCGTCGGATGTCTCAAGCAGCAAGGTGCGGTGCAGAACGACCCGTAGCGCCACCAGCGCCGACACCGTGATCAAGGCGTACAGACCCACGATTTGGCTATACGAGATCCAGGCGTAGTCGATCCGGTTCTGCGCGACGTAGACGAGTAGGGCGATGAGGACGGCCGGCGCAGCGGACGTCACCGAGTACCAGTGTTGAACGGACCTCGGGTCCGCGCGCCGCCTGAACCAGAGCGTCGCACCCACCAGGCCGCCGACGGCCGCCGCAGTCAGCGGTGCGGCGACGCCCCGGATCGCTGCCAGCGCAAAGAGCGCGTCGATCGGAAAGTCCTTGGCCACCAGTCCATTCGCGAATTCCGGCGCCGCCCGGGTGAGCACGCCTGCACCGGTGAAACAGAGCGCTGCGAGCGCCCCGATCGCGAACCCATCCAACGACTCCCGGATACCCGGGCGCACCAGCCGAATCACGGCGACCGGCGCGAGCATGAGCAGGACGCCGCCGATGGGAATCAGCAGCAGGTTTATCAGCTGCTCCGCAGTGGTCATCGGCGTGCCCAGCACGTCGTCGAAAGTGCGCTTCCAGATGGCTTCGGTTCCGATCGCCCAGCCGACGCCGATCACGATGGCGAGTACCGCGGTGACCGCCAGGGTCACGACGGACTGATCGCGGAACGCGTCCGATTCACGCAGATACAGAACGAACAGCAACGGCAGCCCGAGCGAGCTGATGCCGATCAGCGGCGGTTGCCAGCGCAGGAGTGCGAAGCCAACGAGCAGCGCGAGTAGCACGATCAGCGCCACCCGGAAGGCCGACCGGGATCGGCGCGGCACCCGCGGGAAGAGCGACGTCGCGATCGACGGGCGCAACACGTGCTCGTTCGGTGCCGCGGCGAAGGCCCGGATTCGCAGCGACGCGAGCCCACCGAAACGCGACGGCGACTGGGTCGCGCCGCACGCCCCGCAGTACGTGCCTGCCGGGACGTCCGCGCCGCATGCGAGGCAAGGCACGGTGGGCAACGATTCCCGGCCCTCGGCAGACTCCCCGGAGGTCACCGCGGCGCAACGCCCTTCTGGATGTCCAGAAGGTCGTGGACGAGGCCTTCGACGTCTGGGGTTCCGAGTCCCGTCACTAGGTCGTATCCGGGCGTGGACATGTCGACCGCGTTCGCGCCCAGGCTGACGTCGCGGAAGCCGGGCGCATTGGCGCCCGCCGCCACCCGGTAGAGCAACGGATTCAGGTCGCCAAGTG
>JAOPVI010000174.1 GCA_025966225.1 Mycobacterium sp.
CGGCTCCGGGCCGTGTTGGCACCCGAGGCCTCCCCGCGTGATACCGCCGAGTTCGGCGAGCGGTTCGGAGTCACCGTGGTGAGCGGATACGGCTCGAGCGAGGGCGGCATAACGCTCATGCCTGCGGACAAACCAGGTTCGCTCGGAATCGCTGCCGCCGGAACCGACATCGCCGTCGTCAACGAATCTGGCGTGGAATGCGAGCCGGCCGAGTTCGATTCCGACGGCAAGATGCGCAATGCCACCGCGGCGATCGGCGAGTTGGTCCGTCGTGAGGCCGAGAGCGGGTTCGAAGGCTACTGGAACAACCCAGAGGCGCAGTCCGACCGAACGCGCGGCGGTTGGTTCTGGTCGGGGGATCTCGCCTATCGCGACGCCGATGGAGTGTTCTGGTTCGCAGGACGCGTAGGCGACTGGCTTCGGGTCGACTCGGAGAACTTCGCGGTCAGTCCGGTGGAGCGCATCGTCGGGCGATTCGCAGATGCCGCGGCGGTGGCCGTAGTGGGGGTGCCGGACCCGCTGGCGGGCGACCAGATACTGATGGCCGTCGAACTCGTGGCCGGCAGGGCGTTCGATCCGGACGACTTCGCGTCCTTCCTGGCTGCGCAATCCGATCTCGGGACCAAGTGGGCGCCTCGATTCGTCCGCGTCATGCCCGAACTTCCGGTGACCGGTCAAGGCAAGATCGACAAGAAGCCGATCCGTCGCGAAGCGTGGCTGTGCGACGACCCGGTGTGGTGGCGCCCAGCGCGGTCGGCCGCCTACGTGCCCTTGACCGATGGCGCCCGGGACGGGTTGCGCGAGGAATTCCTCGCGCACGGGCGGTTGAACGCATACCCGAACGACGCTGAACGCCAACAGGTTCGATAGGAGCAAAATCTCGTGCCGGTCCACTACGAGCTCGGGGCGCGCCCTGACGCGGAGCACGTCGTGCTCATCACCCTGGATCGCCCGGAGGCCAAGAACGCCTGCGATCTCGAGCACTTCCACCAACTCGCGCAGGCCTGGAAGCGGTTCGAGAGTGACGACGCGGCCTGGGTGGCCATCTTCACCGGCGTCGGTCGGGCCTTCATGTCGGGCGCCGATCTGAAGACCTACGTCCCGGAGATCACCGCGCTGGCCAAGGAGCTCCAAGCGGGCACGGCCACATCGGTGAAGGGCTATTCCCTCTCGGACGGCACCGACGCCGTGCTGCGCGGCACCAAGATCTACAAGCCGATCATCGCCGCGGTCAACGGACCGTGCGTGGCAGGCGGCATGGAGATGCTCGGCGGCGTCGACATCCGAATCGCGGCGGAGCACGCGACCTTCGGAGTGCTCGAACCGGCCCGTGGCCTGTTCGCGGGCGGGGGCACCACCGTGCGACTGCCTCGCCAGATCCCCTTCGCGCAGGCCATGGAGTTCCTGCTGTGCGCCGATCAGATCGATGCCCAGCGCGCGCTCGGCATGGGCCTGCTCAATGCTGTCGTGCCCGAAGAAGCGTTGCTGGACAAGGCCTTCGAGTATGCCGCTCGGATCACCAAGAACGCGCCGCTGGCGGTTCAGGCGACGAAGCGTAGTGCGCTGGAGGGGCTCAAGCTCGACATGCGCGAGGCCTACCGCAACGAGGCCCGCATCTCCAGAGACGTCTTCGCCACCGAAGACGCGAAGGAGGGTCCGCGGGCCTTCGCCGAAAAGCGGCCACCCCGTTGGTCCGGCACCTGATGGGTGGCGCCCGGCAGCTCTGCGTCATCGGCGCGGCGCAGCACACCGTCCGCGATGGCGCCGCCCCGGAACCCCTCGTCAGCTGGGAGTGGCGCGCCCGCGAGGCCGCCGCCGGCGTGGAACACGTCTTGCCCGAGCTTGATTCGCTGCAGGTGGTGTACTGCCAGACCTGGCCGTACGACGACCCCGCGGGTCGGCTGGCGACGGCGCTGGGAGCCTCGCCCCGCCACCTGCACTACTCGGGCATCGGAGGTACGACGCCACAGGACCTGGTGAACCGGACCGCAGCGGCCATGCAGCGCGGGGAGCTGGACCTGGCCCTGATCTGCAGTGCCGAAGCGCTCGCCACGACGCGGGCGGCCAAGAAACGTGGTGAGCGACTTCCGTGGAGTCACCGCAAGTCGTCGCCGTTCCCGTGGGAGCCGCCGCACGCCTCGGAACTGGCACACGACGTGCTGCAGGCGTGGGAGACGTTTCCGTTGTGGGACACCGCGCGCCGAGCCAAGCTCGGTGCGGCGCTGGGGGACGACGCCGCCGAGGCCGCGAAGATGATGGCCGCCATGAGCGTGATCGCCGCGGCCAATCCGCATGCGTGGCGGCCGACGGCACTGGATGCCGCCACCGTGGGGACGGCCACCGCCGACAACCGTTACGTCGGTTGGCCGTACACCAAGCACGAGGTCGCGGTGATGGACGTCGACATGTCCGCGGCACTGCTGCTTGCGACCCGCGAGAAGGCGGATGCCCTTGGCGTCGGCGAGGACCGCAGGCTCCACCTGAGCGGATGGGCGTACGCCGAAGATCCAGCCAGCATCGCAGAGCGCGCCGACATGTCGCGTTCCATGGCGATGTCCGTGGCCGGTCGGCACGCGCTGTTGCGGGCCGGCGTCGAGCTCGCCGACGTCGACGCGTTCGACCTGTACTCCTGCTTTCCCTCCTCGCTGCGACTGGGCTGTGACGCCTTGGGGCTCGCCGTCGACGATCCACGTGGGCTCACCGTCACGGGCGGGCTGCCGTATGCCGGCGGACCGGCCAGCGGTTACTCGATGCACGCCATCGCGAGCGCCTTCGAAGCGCTCGGCGCCGCTCGCCGCACCATGATGACCGGTGTCGGCATGCACATGGCCAAACACGTTGCCGCCGTGTGGTCTTCGAATCCAGGCGGCTCGGCGACGGCGTCGGCGGAAGACTCGATCCAAGCCGAGGTGGAGGCCGGTCAGCCGCGTCGCCACCTGCTCACGACGTACTCGGGGCCTGCGACGGTATGCGCATATACCGTCGCCCACGGACGGGACGGTGCGGCCGAGCAGGGGTTGCTCGTGCTCGACACCGAGGATGGTCGGGCGCTGGCCCGCGTCTACGAGGCCGACCTGTTGGCCGACGCCGAGTCCCGCGAGCTCGTCGGTCAGCCGGTGACGATCACCACCGACGGAAAGCGCAACGAAGCGCGTTGGTGAGGCCGAGCTGTGATGTCCAGGGAGCTTGGCCGGTCTAGGGCGCCCTCACCGCGAGCGTGCGTGTTCGTACAAGACACGCCGGATAATTGCGGCTCGTTGCGCACGCTCGCAAATCAATCAAAACCCCTCTGCCACTTCAGTTTCAGTGGTCACACAGTGAACCGAAGTTGTCGG
>JAOPVI010000216.1 GCA_025966225.1 Mycobacterium sp.
ACCAGTCAAAACTGGCAAAAAAACAACCACACCCCGAAAACGGAAGACGGGGAGTCCCCCCAAGGCATGGCAAAACAAACAAACAAAAACCACCAAACACACTATTGAGTTCTCAAACAACACGCCCGACCTGACCGCGCAACAACCCCGCGGCGAAAAGCCGGGGACCGTAGTGCGGGCAGATGAGGAAATCCACCGAAGTGGACTTTCCTCTCGGATGCCGTCGCGCTCAGCGGCTGGACCGCGTCGCGACGACTTGGATTAAGTTACAAGAGGGGAAACTCCGAGTCAAATCGCCTGATAGACGGTGTGTTTCGACCCAGAACAAACCCTGCGTCCGTCATCCAACGCGCAGGACGCCTGCGATATTCCGTTTGCCTCGCCGCAGCACAAGCCAATACCCGTGCAGGAAGTCGCTCGGCTGCGGAACCCACTCGTCGCTCTCGATGCGAACGTTGTTGACGTAGGCCCCACCCTCGCCGATGGTGCGGCGGGCCGCGCCCTTGCTAGCCGAGAGCCCGCTGGACACCAGGAGGTCGGCGATTGCGTCGGGATCACCGGGGTTCAGCTCCGCCACCTGGCCATTGCCGATCTCGCGCAGGGCGGCCGCCAGCGTGGCCTCGTCGAGGGCGTCGAGATCACCTCGCCCGAAGAGGGCCCGACTGGCACGTTCGACCGCTTCCGTGGCGCTCTGCCCGTGCACCAGGTTGGTCAGCTCCTGAGCCAGGCGCCGCTGCGCCGCGCGTTCGTGGGGTCGCGTCTCCGTCGCTTCCTGCAGGTCGGCGAGCTCCTCGGGTGTCACGAAGGTGTACCACCGCAGGAACCGGATGACGTCGGCGTCCGTGGTGTTCACGAAGTACTGGTACCAGGCGTATGGGCTGGTCAGCTCGGGGTCGAGCCACACCCGGCCGCCACCGGTCGACTTGCCGATCTTCTCGCCGTCGGCAGTCGTGACCAGCGGCACCGTCAGTGCATGGGCCGTTTCGCCGAGCTTCTGGCGCACCAACCGAACGCCGGCGATGATGTTGCCCCACTGGTCCGAGCCGCCGATCTGAAGCCGACACCCGTGCCGCTGGTGCAGCTCGACGTAGTCATTGGCCTGCAACAGCATGTAGCTGAACTCGGTGTAGGAGATTCCTTCACCGTCTAGGCGCCGCCGGATGGTGTCGCGATCAAGCATCACGTTGACGGAGAAGTGCTTGCCCACGTCCCGGAGAAACTCGATGGCCGACAGTCGTGACGTCCAGTCCAGGTTGTTGACGACGATGGCGCCGGTAGGTGAGTCGTCGAAGTCGACGAACCGCTCCAGCTGACCTTGTATGCGGTTGGTCCACTCGGCGACGGTGTCGGTGGTGTGCAACACCCGCTCGCCGGTTTCCCGCGGATCTCCGATCAACCCCGTCGCGCCCCCCGCCAGCACGATCGGACGATGGCCCGCGAGCTGCAATCGGCGAAGCGTCAACAGTGGCACCAGGTTTCCTGCGTGCAGGCTCGGCGCGGTCGGGTCGAATCCCGAGTAGACGGTGACGGGGCCCTCGGCCAGCATGGCGGCCAGCGCGTCGCGATCGGTCGACTGTGCGATCAGCCCACGCCATTCCAACTCATCGAGGATGTCCGTACCCTCCGGTGTCACAGATGTCACAGGGTGATCTTCCCCTACGGTCGAAGGCCATGTTGTTGGAGCTCCGTGTTGTTGGAGCTCCGCGGCCATCACCTTCCGGCCGCACCTGGGGCCACCGTTGACCTCAGCGCAGGGCTCAGTCGCTGGCACCGGGCACAGGTGCTCGAGGACTACGCCGGTACGCCGATACTTCGGCGTGGTCCGCCAGCCAGAACCGCCATGGACGATCGGCGGCCTTGCTGACCCCGACGCGGGGTCCGCTGTTGGCGGCGATCGGGTCGGCCAACGTGAGTCTGATCGGACTGACCGAGGCAAACAGATCAATCTTGTTGTCTGCCATCGTGATTTCGAGCGCCTTGCATAGATTGCCCGGGCCGCGCGCGATCGCGGCTTGACTCAATGGCCTGCCGCGACGGCTGAGGGCCACGTCGGCTCCGTCCCGTATCGCAGCGGCTCGTAACAGGACGGCGCCCGCGACGCCGTCGTGGCCGATGACCACGTTCGCGCAGACGTGGATGCCGTGACTTAGGTAGGTGTAGAGCCGCCCCGCTGGGCCGAACATCACGGCGCTTCGTGGCCCTGGTCCGCGAAAGGAATGCGATGCGGCGTCTGGCCACGGACCGTCGGGCGGTCCCCCGTACGCCTCGACCTCCACGATCACGGCGGATGCGCCCCTGCCGGTCAGCAGGCCGCCGAGCAGGCGCCGAGCGGCCGCGCCGGGATCGGTCGCAAGCAGTTCGGCGCTCATGGAGCGATTGTGCCCGGCCCCTTGACGCGACCTCGACCGGGGAGCACTATTCATCCTATGATGACTTCATCACATGATGAATTAATTCCGAGCGATGAAGAACCCGCCGTCGCGGTTGATCATCTGACCGTGATCCGCGGCGACCGCATGGCCCTGGCCGACGTCACCGTGCGCATCGCTCCCGGCACGATCACCGGAGTCCTCGGTCCGTCGGGATGCGGCAAGACCACGTTGATTCGCAGCATCGTCGGGACCCAGCTCATCGCTTCCGGGACGGTCACCGTGCTGGGCCTACCCGCGGGCTCGGCCGAACTGCGCCACCGCGTCGGCTACGTCACCCAGGACGCCACCATCTACCCCGACCTTCGCGTCGTCGACAACGTCCGCTACTTCGCGTCGCTCTATGGAACCAATGCCGACGCTGCGGACGAGGCCATCGCAAACGTCGGACTCGAGGACCATCGAACTGCCTTGTGCGGCAACTTGTCCGGCGGACAGCGCACTCGGGCGTCGCTGGCCTGTGCGCTAGTCGCGCAACCAGACCTGCTGGTGCTCGACGAACCCACGGTCGGGCTCGACCCGGTACTCAGGGTGGACCTGTGGGACCAGTTCGACCAACTGGCGAGCCGAGGCACGACGCTGCTGGTGTCGAGCCACGTCATGGACGAAGCCGACCACTGCGGCGACCTGTTGCTGCTGCGCGAGGGCCGCCTGCTGGCCCACACGACACCGACCAAACTGCGAGAGGACACAGGATGCACGTCACTGGAGGAAGCGTTCCTGTCCGTCATTCGGCACAGCACCGCACCCGCGGACGCCTGAGCCCGCAGGCCTATCTGGCCACGACCGGGCGCATCCTGCGGCAGTTGGCCGGCGACCAT
>JAOPVI010000233.1 GCA_025966225.1 Mycobacterium sp.
CATCGAATTCCAGTGATCCACCTGGCGTTTGCCACCTGGAAACGTGGACGGGCTAGCTTGAGCGGCCGTGACGACCAGCGCCCTGGCTCTGCCCTCGGTAATGGACCCC
The DNA here is from genome assembly GCA_025966225.1 of Mycobacterium sp. Taxonomy (GTDB): domain Bacteria; phylum Actinomycetota; class Actinomycetes; order Mycobacteriales; family Mycobacteriaceae; genus Mycobacterium. The sequence goes on from JAOPVI010000233.1 coordinate 110, forward strand.
ATGTACTGGTTGGGCGCCGGCGGCGTGTTCGGTTCGGCCGTATTGCCCGGCGTCATGTTCATCGTGTTCATCGAGACCGGGCTGCTGTTCCCCTTCCTGCCCGGGGACACGCTGCTATTCACCGCGGGTCTGCTCGCAGCCCAGGCCGACGCACCGGTGAACGTCTGGACGCTCGCCCCCTGCGCCGCGGTGGCTGCCGTGGCAGGCGGCCAACTCGGATACTTCATCGGACGGCGCCTGGGTCCGGCGGTGTTCAAGAAGGAAGATGCCCGGTTCTTCAAGAAGCACTACCTGAGGTCGTCGCACGAGTTCTTCGAGCGGCATGGTCGCAAGACGATCGTCATCGGCCACTTCGTCGGGGTGGTGCGCACCTTCACGCCGGTGATCGCGGGGGCGTCAGGAATGCGGTACCGAGTCTTCCTCGCGTACGACGTCATCGGTGCGACGGCCTGGGGGGTCGGGCTGATGGTCGTCGGCTATCACCTCGGCGGGGTGTCGTTCATCAGCGCGCACCTGGACTGGATGGTGGTGTTGATCGCTACGTTGTCGATCGTGCCGGTCGCGGCCTCCGCGATTCGGGCCATGGTTGCCCGGCGGGTCCCCACCGCTCCGGCCACCGAGCCGGATTGCGAAGCGCCACAATTCGATCGCCGTTCCTGACGCAACGGTGTCCGCAACCCGTAGGTTCGCATCGTGGACGTCCTGTTGGCGGTGCTGATCGGGTGCAGCGGGTTCCTACTCGCCGTGCTGTGGATGGATCTGATGTTCGACGTCCAAGTACTGTCTCATCGGGGTCGGGGCACGCTGCCCGAACCCGTGCTGAGTTCGATTGCGGATTACTACCACCGAGCTACCACGACGGCTCGCCCGATGAGCCACCTGATCGCGTTGGTCATGGCAATCATGTTGTCCGCGTTAGTTTTCCGCGTGGCACTCGCCGACGATCCGACGTGGCTTCTTGCGGGCGCGGCGATCCTCGCGGCGGGGCCGGTGCTGCTCGCGTTGGTGCGGACGGTCCCCAATGCCGTTCGGCTGGGGCGCCGCACCGACGACGCGGAGGAACAGACCCGGCTGGCTCGGTCGGTCCTCGTTGACCACGTCGTGTGCCTGGGCTGTATGTCGGCGTTCCTGGCGGGGTGGCTGATCGTCGCGTGACTAGCGGGCGAGCCAGCCCTTGACCGTCGCGAAGTCCCGCGAATAAGACTCCATGTTGTCGTCCTGGAAACGGGAGCCGCCACTGATCGCGTCGTCGCCCTGCCAGATCACCCGGACGCGGACGGGGCCGCGCACGTAGACGTCGACCCGTTCGTCCACCCTGCGGTGCCAGCCCACACCCTCCGAGAGCTCGGCAAGCGCCGCGCGTTCGTTCGATCCAGCCATCACTGTCCTCCTTCGGCGTCGTCGCCGTTCGTCTGTCGTCGTGTCCTGTCCGACTCACGCGACCGGTACGACGACCGGTGGCGTGTTGTAGCCCGTGACCCGCACCCAGTTCGCGTTGGCGTATGGGCTCGGGACCACTCCCCGCACCGTGACCGTCTCACCAGGGAAGACTGTCACGTAGTTGTCGTCGTACTCGATCGGCAGAATCTCGTCTCCGTCCCGGGTCGAGGTGAGCTCGGCCCGCTCGAAGAACGCAATCCGTCGGGTGGCGTTGTGAAGCCTAGCGGTGACCACCTGCTGCCCCGCGCCGTTCGTCGTTCGCTCGGCGGTGACGCCCAAGGATACGCGGGTGAGGTTGTTGAGTGGCGTCATGTCCGCCCAGGTGGCCTGATTGGCGTCGAACGCGAAGTCGTCGTTCGGTGCTCCGGCGTCGTCGTTCCGTTGCGATTGCCAATACACGTTCTCGCCGATGACGTGGCCTGCTGGGTCGAGTAGTTCGCACCGAACGAAGAACACCCGCGAGTCGCGTGCCTCGCGAGGCAGCGTCAGCGCAGGCGCGGCGCCACCGGACGGGACGGTGATCGGTTTCGTGGTGCGGTCGTCCCGCACCTTCCCCTGCAGGTCGTACACACGTACCCGGACCTTGACGTTCGTGGCCTCGTCCGGACTTTGATTGACGACGCTGACCGCTGCCTGGCTGCCGTCCCCCGTCGCGTACGAATCGAACACGGCAGACAGCGGGCGCAGACCCTTCTTGGCGCCGTAGTAGGCCCCTCCGGGCCGCAGGTAGTAGTCGAAGATGTTGCCGAAGAAGGACGGCCAATGACTGTTGAGCATCCAGTAGATCGACATCTTGTGGCCCGCCCAGCCGAGCGCGGCGAAGGCTTCGAACTGGGCCCTCGTCGATTCGTAGTGCGCGAGTTGCGCCTTGCGGGTGAACTCCTCAGCGCCGCTGGATGGACCGTAACGTCGATTGATCACGCGCTGGATGCTCGTCAGTGCGGCGTTTCCCGGATTGGACCCGGCGTGGAATGACCAGGCGTCGTTGATCGGCCACAGCTTGTCCGGCGGGATGAACTTCACCAGGCTGGCGAAGGGCGGAATGTGTTCGTTGTCGCCCTGCTCGGCCGATGCGCCCCTGGCCGCACGGTAGCGACCGGAGAACCAGTAGGACGGCGGACGCCAGGTATACGGGCCTGCCATCTGGATGCCGTCCCACACACGGTCGCCGTCGGGTGTCGTGGTGTACGACGACACGGTGTCGACGACCGCGTTCGGCCAGTGCACGTCGCGCAGGATGGCCCGGTACTTCTCCAGCACTAGAGGGGGCGGGTGGCCGTCACTGGCATTGGCCCATACGAAGGCCGAGGCGTGTGAGCGCAGCATCTCCAACTGCGATCGCATGCTGTCCTGGGCCACCTGCATGTCCTCGTCGTCCCACTGCGGCCACTACTCCCACTGGTTGCAGCACATCCAGCCGACCATGAGTGGGATGCCCAGTTCGTCGGCCTGCTCGACGAATTCCTCGTTGGGAATCTTCGATTCAAGCCTCAGCATGTTCAGTCCGAGGTCTCTGACGTAGGCGAGGATCGCGTCCTCGCGGTCGGGGTCGTACCTGAAGAGCAGGTCGGGCGTATAGGTAGCGCCTCGGACCAGGAAGTTCCGACCGTTCACCTGCAGGTAGAAGCTTCCGCCCTTGCCGATTTCGGGGAAGCGCTCGTCGTCGTCGCGGCCCTGCGTGATGGTGCGCACCCCGAAACGCAACCGGGTCTCGTCGACGGCCTGGTCGAACTGCCGGAACTCCAAGTGCAGGTCGTAGAGGTTCGGAGCGCCCATCGTGTACGGCCACCACAGGTCGGGCTGGTTGAGGGTGAGCGCGCTGTAATCGCTTGGAGCGAAGCTGAGCTCACGCTGCTCGCCGGGCCCGAGCGTGACCCCCTGCTCGACGAGCACGTCGGGTTTGCCGTGGCGGGTGATGGTGGCCCGCAGCACCCCGCGCACCTGTCGTTGTGAGAAGTTGTGAAGGCCGCTGTGAATGGTCAGTCGAGCGCTGTCGGTATTCGGCAGCGGCAGTTCGGAGTTCACGGTCGAGGAGCCGATCGCGACGGCGCCCGACATGCGCAGGTACACCGGTTTCCAGATTCCCGCGTTGCGATCGGGGACGAACGAGTTGCCGTTGGAGGGGTTCTTCCCGGGGCCTTGGTAGCCCAGGTAGTTCCAGTTGATCCAGTCGAACCAGCTGTCGGCCAGCTCGACGCCGTTGATGTCCTGAAGGGACCGCTCGGGGGTCACCTTGACCGCAAGCACGTTGGGTTGTCCTGGCTTGATCCAAGGGGTCACGTCGAGTTCGTGATCGACGTACATGCCGACGACCTGTGCGGGTCCGGCGACGAGGTGGCCGTTCAGCCAGACCTCGGCGCGGTAGTTGATGCCGGGGAAGTTCAGTTGGTAGGTGCTGTGGCCCGCGGGCGCCTCGAAGGTCGTGCGGTACCACCAGTCCTGCAGATACAGGTCCTGAGGGACGTCTTCGAGCATGTTCGTGCCGTAGTACGGATTCGGGAAGGTGCCGTCGGCCCGAAGTGCCTCCAGCACGGTCGCGGGCATCGAGCGCACCTGGTGCCAGTCCGAATCCCGGTACTCCGGTGTCGAGATGACCGCACCGGCGACCTTGGCGTCCCTGGCCGACGCGAGCGTCCAGCCGTTCGACAGCTCGACTTGAGCCGCGGGACGTTCCGGTTGCGCGAAGCGTGGAAGGTCTCCCGTGCACACGGCGAGCAGGATCAGGAGCGTGGCGACGGTGCCCAAACCAAAGGTTCGGCGCAGCGCGGTCGCTATTGCCGTACCTCCTCCGGTGATGGTGGCGCCCTGCCGCGCCCAGTGCGTAGACAAGCATTGTGCCTGTCGCCCCCCTGGGCGTGCTCAGCTGGCGGCGATCCCGGTGATCAGGCGGTCGCAGACGAGGAACATCTGCTCCAGGGCCTTCGCGGCATCGGCGGCACGCGACACGTAGAGCGCCGCTTCGTCGAGCGCGCCGAGCAGGACGTGGGCCGCCGGGCGCGTGGGCTGGTCGGGAATCGCGCCGTCGGCGATGGCCTGCATCAACATCGCCTCGACGATTCCGAGCCCGTACCTCATCCCGACCTCGCGCCAGCGGTCCCAGCCGAGTACCGACGGCGCGTCGATGAGCACGATCCTTTGGACCTTCGGCGACGAGCACTCCTCGAGGAACAGCCTGGCGCCGATGCGCATGGCCTCCAGTTGCGTGGCAGGGGCGGCCGCCGCGATGCGAGTCATGATCGCGGCGACCACGTCGCGTTCGACCTCCTCGTAGACGGCGTCGAACAAGCCCGCCTTGTCGCCGAACTGGTGGTAGAGCGCCCCCCGGGTGACGCCCGCCGCGTCGACGATCGCCTGGGTCGACACGGCCGCATACCCGTCGGTGGCGAACAGCGCGCGGCCCGCCTCGAGCAGGCGCGCCCGGGTAGCGGCGGTGCGTTCCGCCTGCGTCCGACGCGATTCCGGCTTGCCGTTGACTTTCATACAGACTGCACGTAACTTTCATACCGAGTGTTCGTAAGTTGAGTTGATCAGGAGGGTAGTCCACATGCCGCAGGTCAGGTTGGAACAAGCGACGATCGAGTACCGCGTGTTGGGTCCCGACGACTCGCCCCATCCCCCGGTGCTCTTCGTTCATGGCATCCTCGTCGACCACAGGCTCTGGATGAAGGTGGCAGAAGACCTGGCGCGCAATGGATTCCGCTGCATATTGCCTGACCTGCCGCTGGGCTCCCACACGATTCCGGTCGACGAATCGGTTGCACTCTCCCCAATGACCGTTGCCGAAATGGTGCACGAATTCATAACCAAGCTGGACTTGCACGACGTCACCCTCGTCGGCAACGACACCGGAGGCGGGCTCTGCCAGCTTCTGGTCGACGCCCACCCCGACAGTGTGGGCCGGCTCGTGCTGACCAACTGCGATGCCTTCGAGAAGTTCCCACCATTCCCGTTCAACGTCGTGTTCGCGACGATGCGTGGACCCAGGTCGATCAGCCTGTTGTCGAAGCTGATGAAGGTCGCCGCGCTGCGGCGATCGCCACTTGGATTCGGACTGCTGCTGCACCCCGGCGACGATGCGCTGACCGCGTCGTGGGTTCAACCCATGAGCACCGACCGTCGGATTGCGCAGAATCTCGCCACGCTGTTGCGCGCCGTCGGCGCAATGGATCTCAACGACGTGGCGACCCGACTCCCCCGATTCGCCAAACCCGTCACGATCGTGTGGGGCATGGCCGACCGCTGCTTCACCCCGGCGCTCGGCCGTCGGCTCGCGGCGTTGTTCCCGAACGCGACGATGGTCGAGGTGCCGGGTGCGCGCACGTTCGTCGCGCTAGACGACCCCGCGGCCGTCGTCGACGCGATCTCGACCGTGGGGGCCCGTACTTAGAAGATGTCCTTGTGCGGGACGTCGGTCACCAGGCCGCCGTCCATCACGAACTCGGCGCCGGTGGAGAACGACGACTCGTCGCTCACCAGGAACACCACGAACGAGGCGACCTCTTCGACCCGACCGGGCCGACGCAGCGGCGCGGTGACCATGTCGTCGGGAAAGTGCTTCGTCATCGGGGTGCGGATGAAGCCGGGGTGAATCGAGTTGACCCGGATGTTCTGTGGGCCGAGTTCGATCGCTGCCGACTTCGCGAGGCCGCGCACCGCCCACTTCGATGCCACGTACGGATGCACCATCGGCGCGCCGCGCAGCCCCTCGATCGATGAGACGTTGATGATCGAGCCGCCGCCCGCTGCCTTCAGCTGCTCGACGACCGCCTGCATGCCCAGGAAGGTGCCAGTCAGGTTGACGTCGATGACGTGCTGCCACTTGACCATGTCGAACTTGCCGATCTTGCCGAGCGCGACGACACCCGCGTTGTTGACGAGTGCGGTCAGGCCGCCGAACGCGTCGACGGCGACCTTCACCGCGTCGTCCCACTGCTCGGCGTCGGTGACGTCGAGGTGCACGTAGCGGGCCGAATCGCCGAGTTCGTCGGCCAGCACCTTGCCCTCTTCGTCGAGGATGTCGCCGATGACCACTTTTCCGCCCTCGGCGACGAGGGCCCTGGCGTGAGCCGCACCCATCCCCCGTGACCCGCCGCTGATCAGTGTCACTTTTCCATCCACGCGTCCCATGACGGGTCAGGCTACCGCACGTCGAATCCGAACTAGAACCTGTTCCAATTCCAGGGTCGAGCACGCATACTGCCTAGGCATCCGTCGGGAGGAGACACACGAGATGGCGATTCGGGTCGCGCTCATTGGCACCGGAAACTGCGGCAGGCTCGCGCTGCGCCAACTGATCAACGATCCCCGCTTCGAACTCACCGGGGTATGGGTGTCTTCCGACGAGAAGACCGGCAAGGACGCAGGCGAACTCGCCGGCCTCGACCTGACGACCGGTATCGCGGCCGTCAACGACCTCGACGCGATCCTCGCCGCTAAACCCGAGGCCGTCGTGTACTGCGCAATGGGTGACGTTCGACTCAAGGAGGCGATGGCCGACATCCGCCAACTCCTGGCGGCGGGGATCGACGTCGTCGGCTCGGCGCCTGGGGTGCTGCAATTCCCGTGGCAGGTGATCCCCGACAAGCATATCGAGCGCGTCGAGGAAGCTACCCGAGAAGGGAATTCAAGCGTCTTCGTCACCGGCGTCGACCCGGGATTCGCCACCGACTTGTTGCCGTTCGCGCTGGCGAGTACGTGCCAGAGCATTCGGCAGATCCGCACCATGGAGATCGCTGACTACGCCACCTACGACGGTGAGACGGTGATGTTCGACGTGATGGGCTTTGGCAACCAAATTGGGGACTTTCCGATGCTCTTCCTACCCGGCGTGCTGAGCATCGCGTGGGGCACCGCGATTCGCCAGCTCGCAGCCGGGTTGGGCATCGAGGTCGACGAGATCAGGGACTCCGTCGAACAGGAGCCTGCGCCCGAAGACCTGGACGTCGCCGCAGGCCACATCGCCAAGGGCACCGTGGCTGCGCTGCGCTTCCTTATCGAGGGCATGGTCCACGGCGAACCCGTCATCGTGGTCGAACACGTGACGCGACTGCGCGCAGACCTACGTCCAGACTGGGCGCAACCCGCACACCCCGGCGGGTCCTACCGCGTCGAAATCACGGGTGAGCCATCGTATTTCGTCGACATCGTGCCCACCAGCCGCAACGGCGGTGCCCCGTACGCGGCCATCCTGGCGGCGGCGGGTCGGATCGTGAATGCGATCCCTGACGTAATTGCGGCCGCGCCGGGAATCCGGACAACCCTGGACCTCCCCTTGGGGACGGGCAAGGGGCTATACGGCCTACCGTCCTGAACGACGGCCGACGTTTTCCCAGGCCAGCTTGACCTGCGTCCCGTGGGTGGACGTTTCGATGGCGGTGCGGTCCGAAAGTGCACGCATCAACGGGATTCCGCGTCCGCGGCTGCGTGTCGCCGGCGCGGTGTCGGCCATTCGCCACTCGCCGTGATCTGCGACGAGGACCGTGATGGAGGATTCGCCGGGGTCATGCCAGGCCAGCAGGTCCATGGTGCCGACCCCGTCGGTCGCTCCGTACGCGAACTCCGCACTATTGGCCAGGGCCTCGTTGATGGCAAGGACGAGGTCGCTCAACCGAGTGGGGTCGAGTTCAAAGAACTGCCGCAGCCAGTCGGCGAATTCGTCACGGGTGCGCGCGGCGGTTTGGAGCGTGGCAGCTAGCCCGAGGCGCTCGAAGCGTTCGGCGTTGGCGACGTCTGCAGCAGGCATTGAATCGATCATGACAGCAGTGAGGTACCCCGTTGATGCATGACTTAAGCGTGTCTAGCTACGCAACGCGGCGAGTGCATCGTCGAGGGTCGCGTAGAGGGGCACGATGTCGGCGATTCCGACCAGTTTGAGGGGGCGGCTGGTGGCCGGTCCGTCGGCCACGACGCCAAACCGGGTGCCGTCGTCCGCCTCGTCGTGCGCGGCAACCAGGACGCCCATCCCCGCGGAGGCGAGGAAGTCAACCGCAGTCAGGTCCACGATCAGGCCTTCGGGCTTGTTGGCCACCGCGGCCCGCAGCGCTTCCTCGAATTGAGGTGCGGTGAGCGCGTCGATCACACCCGATACGGTCACGATTGCCACCTCGCCGACCCAATGGTCGGTCACCTCACACGTCGATCCGGAAGAAGCCGTCGCGTCGTCGGTGGATGATTCGCGTTGTTCGTTCAAGGCCCAACTTCCCACTTCGGCCGTCTTCGCTGGGCGATGCGGCGTCACTACCCGTGATTGCGAGGCTGTGGCTAAACCTTTGCAAACACGATACTGCCGAGGTCGAACCTATCCGATGGTTGCCGCATTGTGCCGATCGGCCGCCCGATGGCCCGGTCGGTGGCCTGCGTGATCGTCCAAGATCGCCCAACCGCCGTGCAGGTCGACTGGCTTCTCCGCGCTTACCAGAAGCTGCAGCCAGACGTCGCCGGTGCCGGCGAACCAACCAACCCTACCGCCACTACGAATGTCGATGCAGATGTGGTCACCAGGCAAACTGGGCGAGACTTGGGCACGGTTCGCCGCGGAACAGGAGTCGACATGGACAACGGAGGGCTGGCGGTACCTCCAGCTCGCGACGGCGCGCGAAGCGATCCGGGAGCCAACCCCGACGCATCCGTCGCGCCGCATTTGGCGGAGCTCGCAGCGAGTCCCTCCGGCGCGCACATCGGCGCCTACTTCGACCTGGACGGCACGCTCGTCTCGGGGTTCACGGCGACGGCGCACGCCGGCCACCGCATCCGCAACCGTCAGGCCAGGATCGGCGAAGTGCTCGGGGTGCTCGAGGCATCGCTGCGTTACCGGTTGGGTCGCATGGAATTCGAGCGGCTCGTCGTCCGAGCTGCCGGTTATCTGCGCGGTGAGTCCTTGACGGAGCTCGACGCCCTCGGGGAATGGCTGTTTCGGCGTCACATCGAAGCCCGCGTGTTCGCCGGAATGCAACAGGTGGTGCGCGCGCATCAGGAGCGGGGCCACACCGTCGTGGTCAGCTCGTCGGCGTTGACCATCCACGCCGAACCCGTGGCGCGCCACCTCGGCGTCGCCGACGTCATCTGCAATCACTTCGAGGTCGATGCCCGTGGCGCGTTGACTGGTGGCATCGTCGCGCCGATCGTCTGGGGGGCCAGGAAGGCGGCGGCCGTCGAGCTGTTCAGCGCAGCCAAAGGCGTTGACTTGCAACGGAGTTACTTCTACGCCGACGGCGACGAGGATGTTTTCCTGATGCGTGCCGTCGGTAATCCGCGGCCGGTGAACCCACGTTCGGGGCTGGCTGCCGAGGCCGCTCGCGCAGGCTGGCCGGTGCTCCGGGTCAGCGGTCCCGAGCGTCGCGGCGCCGCCCGTGCGCTGCGGCGGCGCGCTTAGCGTCGAGGATTGCCCGAACCGTGCGGCGGCAGCGCCCGCACTCCGAACCGGCGCCGCATGCCTCCGCGACTTGCTTGGACGTCGACGCGCCCGCCGCCACGGCGTCGGCGACCGATTGGTTCGTGACCCCGACGCAGAGGCACACGTACATCAGCCGGCGTCCGTTCGATCCGCCTCGTCGACGCGCAGCGTGCGCTGAAGCCTTCCGATGAACACCGGTGGATATGCGCCGATGCCCGCCTTGCCCATCCACTCCGTGGACAGTTCGGAGTCACGCAGCCAATGGCGAGCGTGATTCTCGTCGTCGATCTGGAACAGCATCATCACTTCCCGCGCGTTGTCGAACGCGTCGAAGATCAACAAGCGGCGCACGCCCGCGGCGCGCAGGTCGTGGGCCGTCTCCCTGACGTGGGTGATCAGGTTGGTCACGTCCTCCACGGTGGTCACCACGGACACCATCACCTCTGGGGCTGCGGGCGTGGACTCTCCGGAGAGCTCGAGACGTTCGACCAGTTCTCCGGCGAACACGGCCGGAATGTCCTCGACGCCGACGGCATCGAACCATTCGAAGAAGAGCCGCGAGCGCAGCAGTTCCATGACCGTTTCCCTGGTGCGGATCGCGATCAGCACCAACACCCGGCCAGGATCGGTGGTCGACGTGTAGACCAGTACGTGGTGAGCGCCAAGGTTGGCGAGCCCGTCCTGCCTTCGCTCGAGCAGGGGCCACACGCGTTCGGGATTCGGCACGCGATAGTCCGACGCGAGCACCAGCGAGTGATTGACCCAGCTCGTCACGTGCTGCAGTCCTTTTGGCGACACAATCGCGGATGTTAACCGCATTCGCATGGTGCGGTGAGGCGATTCTCCCCTGCTGGGAGGTTGGCCATTGACTCAAGCTGGAGGGGCAGGTACTAAACTAGAACACGTTCCAATTCCGCACCGCCCTCGTTAAGGAGCAGGCATGCACACTTCCCTCTGTGACACGTTGGGCATCGAGTTCCCGATCTTTGCTTTTACGCATTGCCGCGACGTCGTGGTGGCGGTCAGCAAGGCGGGGGGCTTCGGAGTGCTCGGCGCGGTGGGCTTCACGCCCGAGCAACTCGAGGTCGAGCTCAACTGGATCGACGAGCACATCGGTGGCCACACCTACGGCGTCGACATCGTCATCCCCAACAAGTACGAAGGCATGGACTCGAACCTGTCCGCCGATGAACTGGCGAAGATGCTGGTCGACATGGTGCCGCAGGAGCACCTGGACTTCGCCAAGAAGATCCTCACCGATCACGGCGTCCCGCTCACGGCCGAGGACAACGAGAGCACGCTGCAACTGCTCGGTTGGACCGAGGCCACGGCCACGCCGCAGGTCGAGGTGGCGCTCAAGCATCCGAAGATGACCCTGATCGCCAACGCGCTCGGCACCCCGCCCAAGGACATGATCGACCACATCCACGCCGAGGGGCGCAAGGTCGCCGCACTGTGCGGGTCGCCGAGCCAGGCGCGCAAGCACGCCGACGCCGGCGTCGACATCGTCATCGCCCAGGGCGGCGAGGCCGGCGGGCACAGCGGCGAGATCGGCTCGATCGTGTTGTGGCCGCAGGTGGTCAAGGAGGTCGCACCGGTGCCGGTGTTGGCCGCGGGTGGTATCGGCAGCGGTCAGCAGATCGCCGCGGCGCTGGCGCTCGGTGCGCAGGGCGCGTGGACCGGTTCCCAGTGGCTGATGGTCGAAGAAGCCGAGAACACCCCGGTTCAGCAGGCGGCCTACGTGAAGGCGGGCAGTCGCGACACCGTGCGCAGTCGGTCGTTCACCGGCAAGCCCGCGCGGATGTTGAAGAACGACTGGACTGAGGCCTGGGAAAACCCGGACAACCCGAAGCCCCTCGGCATGCCCTTGCAGTTCATGGTCTCCGGACTTGCGGTGGCCGCCACGCACAAGTACCCCGACGAGACCGTCGACGTGGCGTTCAACCCGGTCGGCCAGGTGGTCGGGCAGTTCGAGAAGGTCGAGAAGACCTCCGCTGTCATCGAGCGGTGGGTCCAGGAGTACCTCGAAGCCACCAACACCCTCAACGAGCTCAACGAGGCGGCTTCCGTCTGATAGCGACGAAACGAGCAGGCGGGTGCGCCGCTATGTATGCTGCTCTACATAATGGCGAGTCCTCGTGAACGAATGGTCATCTCCACCGCCTTGCTGATCCGCGAACGCGGCGCGCACTCCACGGCAATCTCCGACGTTCTCGAACACAGCGGTGCACCACGCGGGTCCGCCTACCACTACTTCCCAGGCGGACGCACGCAGCTTCTGTGCGAAGCCGTCGACCATGCGGCCGAGTACACCGCGGCCCGGGTGGCGACGGCCGAGAGCAGCGTGGCCGCGATCGACGTCATCGTCGAGGGATTCCGCACGCAGCTCAGCGCATCCGACTACCGCGCAGGCTGCCCAGTCGTGGCCGTCGCCGTCGAGGCGGACAACCAACCGGTGATCGACCGCGCCGCAGCAGCGTTCACCCGGTGGGCCGACCTCATCGGTCAGCGGCTTCAGCGCGACGGCGTCGACTCTGCGCGTGCGGAGGAACTGGCCATGTTGGTCATGACGGCGATCGAGGGCGCGATCGTCGTGGCCCGAACTATGCGCGCCACGCGTCCGCTCGAGCTCGTCCACACCCAACTGCGCGCCATCGTGGCGGCGGAAACCGGAGCACTCAGCGATGACCAATGAGTGGCAGTCAACGGCCTGCATCCTATGTGAATGCAACTGCGGCATCGTCGTTCAACTCGAGGATCGCAGGATTGCGAAGATCCGTGGCGACAAGGAACATCCGGCGTCGCAGGGCTACACCTGCAACAAGGCCCTGCGGCTCGACCATTACCAGAACAACCGAAACCGGCTGACCTCACCACTGCGGCGGCGCGGCGACGGCAGCTATGAGGAAATCGACTGGGACACCGCGATTGCGGAGATCGCCGAAGGGTTCGAACGCATCCGCGACGACCATGGCGGGGACAAGATCTTCTACTACGGAGGCGGCGGTCAGGGTAACCACCTCGGCGGTGCATACAGCGGCGCGTTCCTGAAGGCGATCGGTTCGCGCTATCGATCGAACGCGCTCGCGCAGGAGAAGACCGGCGAGCACTGGGTCGACGCGCAGCTGTACGGCGGTCACACCCGCGGCGAGTTCGAGCATGCCGAGGTCTCGGTGTTCATCGGAAAGAATCCCTGGATGTCGCAGAGCTTTCCGCGCGCACGCGTCGTGCTCAACGAGATCGCCAAGGACCCCGCACGCTCCATGATCGTCATCGACCCGGTGATCACCGACACCGCCAAGCTTGCCGACTTCCATCTCCGTGTCCGCCCAGGTACTGACGCATGGTGCCTGGCCGCGCTCGCGGCGCTCCTTGTCCAGGAAGAGCTGTGCGACGAGGAGTTCCTTGTCGCACACGTCACCGGGGTCGACGCTGTGCGCACCGTGCTGGGTACCGTTCCGATCGCGGACTATGCGCTGCGCTGCGGCGTCGACGCGGACCTGCTCCGCAACGCGGCCCGCCGGATCGCATGCGCCGAAAGCGTTTCCGTCTTCGAGGATCTGGGAATCCAGCAGGCCCCGAACAGCACGCTGTGCTCGTATCTGAACAAGCTGCTCTGGATCCTCACCGGCAACTTCGCCAAACGCGGTGCCCAGCATCTACATTCGTCGTTCGCGCCGTTGTTCAGCGTGGGTGGGGTTGGCCGCACGCCCGTCACCGGTGCTCCGATCATCGCCGGCTTGGTGCCCTCGAACGTGGTGCCCGAGGAGATCCTCACCGATCACCCCGACCGGTTCCGGGCGATGATCGTCGAGAGCAGCAACCCGGCGCACTCGGTGGCGGATTCCGCGCGAGTGCGGGAAGCGCTGCAAGCGTTGGACCTGCTCGTCGTCGTCGACGTGGCGATGACCGAGACGGCCCGGTTGGCCCACTACGTGCTGCCCGCCGCGAGCCAGTTCGAGAAACCCGAGGCGACGTTCTTCAACCTGGAGTTCCCGCACAACACCTTTCAGCTGCGCCACCCGCTGATGGACCCGCTGCCTGGCACGCTCGCCGAACCCGAGATCTGGGCTCGACTGGTCAGGGCGCTCGGCGTGGTCGACGACGAGGAGTTGCGACCGCTGCGCCGCGCGGCGGCCGAAGGTCTCGATGCGTACACGTCGGCCTTCCTCGCTGCGGTCGGCACGAACCCGGCGTTGGGCCGGGTGTTGCCGTTCGTGCTCTACGAGACGCTGGGTCCCGCGCTGCCCGAGGGCTTGGCGGGCGCCGCAGCGCTGTGGGGGCTGGCGCAGAAGACGGCGATGGCCTACCCCGACGCGGTTCTGCGAGCCGGCCATGCCGACGGCAACGCACTGTTCGAGGCGATTCTGGCTGGTCAATCCGGCGTCACCTTCACCGTCCACGAATACCAGGACGACTTTGCCCTGATCACGCACTCCGACAAGAAGATTGCCCTCGACATACCCGAGATGCTCAAGGAGACAAGGGCCTTGGGCGACGGTCGGGCGGAGTTGACCAGCGCGGAGTTTCCATTGGTGCTGTCGGCGGGTGAACGAAGGGCCTACACCGCCAACGACATCCTCCGGGATCCGTCGTGGCGCAAGCGCGATGCGGACGGAGCGCTGCGCATCAGCGTCGAGGACGCCACGGTGCTCGGCATCGTCGACGGTGATCACGTGCGTATCAGCACTGCGGCGGGCAGCGCCGAGTCCACCGTCGAGGTCAGCGCAGCGATGCAACCCGGGCACGTGTCGCTTCCCAATGGCTTCGGCGTCGACCACGTCGACTCCGACGGTCGGGCGGTCGTGCCAGGGGTCGCCCCAAATGAGCTCACGTCGTCGCAATGGCGCGATGCGTTCGCGGGCACCCCGTGGCACAAGCACGTGCCCGCCCGCGTCGAACGGGTCGCCGGTTAGGAAAGTAGCCGCTTGGCGGCCCGCCGCAGCACGGCCACGCGCTCGCGCGGACCGTGGTCGGCGGCGATGAAGTGGTTTCCGATCAATAGCGAAAATGCCATCAGGGCAACCGCTTCCACGTCGTCGGCGTCGGCGTGCAGGTCCGATATCAGTGTCCTGAGGTAGTCCATTCTGCGGTTGTCGACGCGGCGCAGGCGCTCGGCGACGCCCGCGTCGCGGCGCGCCCAGTCCCTGACCGCGAGGTCGACCGGCAAGAGCTCGTCCGAGAACGTCAGCAGGCCTGCCCTTGTGACCTTCCTCCTGGCGTCGCCGCCCTCACGTTCGACCCGCTCGAGTACCTCGTCCGTGCTCCTGGACTCCCAGGTATCGAGGAGCGCGTGGAGCAGTGCCTGCCGGTCCTCGAATTGGTGGTAGAAGCCGCCGCGCGTGACGCCTAGCGCCTGTGCGACTGCGTCCACGCGGACGGCGTCGGGGCCCCCTTCGGCCAGCGCCGACAGTCCGGCGTCGATCCATGCTTCGCGGGTGGTCCGGGTGGGTGCCGGCATTGCTTCTCCTGGGTTGGAACAGCCTGTTGACAATACGATCCGATGATACATACAGTTGTGTATGCTTCGATCCGGCAAGCTCGACACCAATGCTCACACCCGCATGCCGTGGCGAATCCACGACATCGCCAACGACTTCCGCGTCGAGGACGTCTGGGCGCTTCCGACGCCCGGCGGTCCCGACGACTTTCCTCGGCTGGTGGACTTGATGGATTCGTTCGACCCCGCAGAGTCCTCCCCCGTCGTCCGCGCACTCTTCGCGATCCGCTGGCGACTTGGCGGGTGGCTCGGACTGGACCGAGGCGACGCGGGTCTTGGCGCTCGCGTGCCCTCGTTGCGCGAACGCCTACCTGCCGACCTGCGGGGCGACGTCGACGTCGCGATGCCCGCTGACTCACCGTTTCGACCCGTATATCTGACCGATCGCGAAGCGGCCTTCGAGATCGCCAACGAGACGATGCACGGGGTGCTGCACCTCGGCTGGGTGCCCGATGGAGCAGGCGGTCACCGCGGCCAGATGGCGGTGCTCGTCAAGCCGAATGGGCGATTCGGGCGCGCCTACATGGCCGCGATCACCCCGTTCCGCTATGCCTTCGTCTACCCGCTGATGCTTCGCTCCATCGGCCGGCGGTGGCGGCGCACGGCCAGGCAGGTGACGTTGCCTGCAGACCTCCGTGACATGAGCACGTTGCCTGAACTCGACTACGTCGACGCGTTTCTCGTCGACAGAAGTGCGCATGCGGGTTGGACGGCCGAGCGCTGGGCCGTCGCAGTGCTGGAGCAGGCGCCCGCGGCGACGCGTGCGGGGCTGCTGGCCGGCTGGTCGGCGCTTGGCTTGAAGGGCGCTGAGTCCGACTGGTCCGTGTTGGGCTGGGACGTTCGCCGCTGCAGCGCCGACGCTGTGTTGCTCGGCAGGGATTCACGGGTCGGAATGCCGGGTGAACTGCTGTTCGCGCTACGTGCAGATGGGTTGTTCTTCGCCACGTTCGTCCACCACCGGACCGCGGCCACGCGGGCGATGTGGGCGGCGATTCAGCGCACCCACGTGCGGACGGTGCTCGAGCTACTCGACCGGGCAGCCAGTGACCGGTGCTCAGACGTTACGGCGTCGGAGTCGGCGGGAGCGGGCTAGCCGGAGGGGGCGGCGCGTCCGGGAGCGCAGGCGACGGGGGCGCCAAAGCAGGGTCTGCCGGTGAGTTCGGCACGTTCGGGCCGGGCGCCTGATCCGGGTACGGCGTATTCATGCCGCGCTGCGCCACTCCCATGAGCAGCGCTTGCTTTCCGCTGATGTCGTGGTTCTGGACGGCCTGCCAGAGGTCTTTGAGGTAGCTGACGTTCGGCGAATCCCGGCCGGCCGCGTCGGGGTCCATCGTCGAACCTGGCGGCGGTGCGTCGGGGCTGGCGAGGTGCGATATGCCGTTGGGTGGCGTGGGAATTTGGTCGGGCGCAGGCGGGCTTGACGCGTCGACGTCGGGCGGCGCCAACGGTCCAGGCGCAGGCGCCGCGGCCACCTGAAAGGGTGCGGGATTGGGACCCGGTACCGGCGCGGGCACGGCTGGATCGGCGGACGCGCTCGCCGCGACGAACAGGGCCACGGCGGGCACCGATGCGCCGCATGCGAAAGCCGTCAGAAACCTCCGAAGGTCGACACTCATCGCAGATTGCCTCTCGCTGTTGCCCCAGGGACTGATGGTACCTCTGGGGTCTTTCCCCAATCATGAGAATTTCGTTACAAATCTGGAATGGGAACAGGTTTCACTTGCGAGTTCCTCGGACTTTGGGAAACCCGCCGCGGTGCCCGCCATCTGTGGTGTAGCAATGCCTTACCGCCACTAGATCACGTCGTCTCCAGGAGTGAATCCATGCCTTCTCCGAACCTCCCCGCCGGGTTCGACTTCACCGACCCCGACATCTACGCCGAGCGATTGCCCATCGGGGAGTTGGCGGAGATGCGCAAAGTCGCGCCGATCTGGTGGAACGAACAGCCAGAGAATGTCGGCGGGTTCGGCGACGGCGGCTACTGGGTCGTCACCAAGCACAAGGACGTCAAGGAGGTGTCGCGACGCAGCGACGTGTTCTCTAGCCAGGAGAAGACGGCGCTGCCGCGATACGCGGAAGGTTCGTCGATCGACCAGATCAACGCGAGCAGGGGGGTGGTGCTGCTCAACATGGACGCACCGCATCACACCCACTTGCGCAAGATCATCTCGCGGGCGTTCACGCCGCGCGCCATCGAACTGCTGCGCGCTGACCTTGCTGAGCGCGCGCGCGACATCGCGGCCAAGGCGGCGGCCGAAGGCTCCGGAGACTTCGTCGAACAGGTGTCGTGCGAACTTCCGCTACAGGCCATCGCGGGCCTGATGGGCGTGCCGCAGGAAGAGCGCAAGAAGCTGTTCGACTGGTCCAACCAGCTTGTCGGCGACCAGGATCCGGAGTTCGCCTCCAATGACGGCATGACGGCCTCAGCGGAACTGATGATGTACGGCATGCAGTTGGCGGCCGAGCGGGCCGATAGCCCCGCCGAGGACCTCGTCACCAAGCTGATTCAGGCCGACGTCGAGGGTCACAAACTCACCGACGACGAGTTCGGGTTCTTCGTCATCATTCTGGCGGTGGCGGGTAACGAGACGACGAGAAACTCGATCACCCAGGGCATGATGGCGTTCACGGAGTTCCCCGATCAGTGGGAGCTGTACAAGGCCGAGCGGCCCGCCACGGCCGCCGATGAGATCGTCCGTTGGGCGTGCCCCATCACGTCCTTTCAGCGCACGGCGCTGGAGGACACCGAGCTTGACGGCGTCCCGATCAAGAAGGGCCAGCGGGTGGTCATCTTCTACCGCGCGGCCAACTTCGACGAGGACGTGTTCGACGATCCGTACTCGTTCAACATCCTGCGAGATCCCAACCCGCACGTCGGCTTCGGCGGCACCGGCGCCCACTTCTGCATCGGCGCCAACCTGGCCCGGATGACCATCGACCTGATGTTCAACGCGATCGCCGACGCCATGCCGGATCTCACTTCGCTGGCGAAACCGGAACGGCTGCGTTCGGGCTGGCTCAACGGCATCAAGCACTGGCAGGTCGACTACACGGGAGCCTCAGCGGCGAAGTAGTTGCGGAGCGGCTCCGGCGGCGACATTGGACTGCGGAGCCGCTCCGGCGGCGACATTGGACTGCCGCCGTCTGCTCTTCGCGCGAGCGCTCATCGCCGGCACAGTGGTTTTCGCTGTGCTCGGGTAGTCGATGATCGACCGCCAGTAGTCCTCGGAAAGCTCCGCGCCCGTGCGCAGCACCATGGCCAACCCCGTCGCCATGGCGATGCCGAGGAGGCCCAGCCACAGTCCGGCGAGGGCGATGACGACCCACAGCGCCTTCGTCAGCTCTGGCCACGGCGACACGACGATGAGTACCGGCGCAAAGAAGAAGCCCAGTCCGATGAACCAGGCCGAGCCTGCGCGATCGGACCTGAGCACGAACCGCAACCACCGCGGGATGGATGGTGCGGCCTGGGCCTGACGGAACTGCATCGTCGCCTCCTCTGGTGACCGGACACGTCCAGCGTCTGCCGCGGCGGGTAACTGAAGCAATTACCTGGCAGGTAGTGGATCGCGTGCGATCCGGTGCGCAAGACTGTGCCGATGACGAGCCTGCAGACCCAGCACCCGCCGTTCGGTTCGCTCATGAAGGAGTGGAGGCAGCGGCGCCGACTCAGCCAACTCGACCTGGCCATCGAGGCCGACGTGTCCTCGCGTCACGTCAGCTTCATCGAGACCGGACGATCCGCGCCGAGTCGCGCCATGGTGCTGCGCCTGGCCACCGCACTCGACGTTCCATTGCGAGAGCAGAACCAACTCCTGATGGCAGCGGGCCTGGCGCCCGTCTACTCGGAGCGCTCGTTGGAGGATCCGGACATGGGGGCCGTGCGGGACGGTATCGACCAGGTGCTCAAGGCCTATGAGCCGTTTCCGTGCCTGGCGGTCGATCGCGGCTGGAACATCGTGGCGGCGAACGCGGGGGCTGGGCTGCTGCTGGAAGGGGTGGCGCCACACCTGCTCGATCCGCTCAACGCGCTGCGCATCTCGTTGCACCCCGAGGGACTAGCGCCACGCATCCGCAATCTCGGGCAGTGGCGTCACCACGTGATCGGCCGGCTTCGCAGAGAGGTGACGGTCAGCGGATCGAGTGAGTTGGCTGCGCTACTCGCCGAGCTCGACTCCTACCCCGGCGGTTTCGACCACGGGACCGACCTTGGCGGAGTCGTGGTGCCTTTGGAGTTGGACGGTCCCGGCGGCGTCACACTGACGTTCCTGAGCACCGTGACGACGTTCGGGACCGCGCTCGATCTGACGGCGGCCGAGCTGAGCATCGAGGCGTTCCTGCCCGCCGATGAGGCGACCGCCGCGGCACTGCGCTGAACCTGTGCCCTCGCAAGGGTTTCGGTCGCCCGGTGTACAACTCTTGGCGCCTGCCGCGCTGCGGCTCATCGTGGTGTCGTGACTACGACTGCCGGTGCCCCCGCTGCGCACGCGACTCCCCCAACCCCCGACCACATCTCCCGGCTGCGGGTGCCCCCACTCGACGAACTCTCGACGCCAGGGGTGCGCGGCTTCTTCGCCCGCCAACAACGCGAAGAAGGGTTGACTTCCAACTGGTTTCGCGCCCTTTCCCTCAATGAGGGCGACCTGGAGCGGCTGAACGCCTACTTGCTGCCTCTGCTGGGCACCGACGGACGGGGTGGGCTCAGTTCACGCGAGCGCGAGGTGATCGCCACCGTCGTCTCCGGCGAGAACCGTTGCGCGTACTGCCATACCAACCATGCCAACAAGCTCGGCAAGGTGACGGGCGACTGGTCCTTCGGTCAGCGCGTGGCCATCGACCATCATCAGGTCGCGGAACTGACCGAACGCGAACGCGCACTCGCCGACCTTGCGATCGCCGTCAACAACCACGCCCAGTCCATTCGGCAGGCCGACTTCGACCGGCTGCGTGAGCTCGGGCTCGACGATCACCAGATCCTGGAGGGCATCTCGATCGCGGCGTTCATCGGCGCCACCAACCGCATCGGTATCGCGCTCTCGGTCCCGCCGAATCCCGAGTACACGGGTATTCCGCGATAGACTGGTAAGACCACTTGACCTCTGGCCAATGGCCTGTCATGGTTGGCCCATGGCATTGCAACCGGTCAACCGTCGGTCGGTACCCGAGGACGTCTTCGAACAGATCGTCGCCGAGGTGCTCAACGGCGACATGCAACCGGGTGAGGCGCTGCCGAGCGAACGCCGCCTCGCAGAGGTGCTCGGCGTATCGCGACCGGCCGTGCGGGAGGCGCTCAAGCGCCTGACCGAAGTCGGTTTGGTCGAGGTACGTCAGGGCGACGCCACCACGGTGCGCGACTTCCGCCGCCACGCCGGACTCGACCTACTGCCCAGGCTGCTCATCAGGGCCGGGGAAGTCGACGTGTCGGTGGTGCGCAGCATTCTCGAGACCCGCCTGCACAACGGTCCGAAGGTGGCCCAACTCGCGGCGCAACGCCGCGGCCCCGAGACCGCCGATGCGTTGGACGCGACCGTCGACGTGCTGGCCGGTGAGCAAGACCCGGTCGAACGCCAGCGCCACGCCCTGACCTTCTGGGATCAGCTCGTCGACGGCGCCGACTCCATCGCATTTCGCTTGATGTACAACACCCTTCGCGCAACCTACGAGCCCGCGCTCCCCGCGCTGGCCGTCATGATGGCCGACGAAGTCGGGCGGCCCGACGCCTATCGCGACGTTGCTGCGGCCATCCGCGCATCCGACGGCGAACTCGCCGAGCGCGCCGCACGGAACCTTCTCGAACCGGCCACCACCGCGCTGCTCGCAGCGTTTGACGCGCTGGAGGATCAACGATGACCACCACGACGGCGTCGCGTACCGAGCGCCGCGCATTCGCGTTGCCCGACGCGGCCCGGGAGTTCTGGCGCCACCCATCGCCTTGGATGATCGGTGCCGGATTGATCGTGGCGCTGACCGCTCGCATCTGCGTCGGTGACTGGCGCTATGCCGACCTGCTCGTCCCTGTCGCGATGCTCGCCGCATTTCCGTTCTTCGAGTGGAGTGTCCACGTCTTCGTATTGCATTGGCGGCCAAGGCGACTGGGCCGGCTCACCATCGACTCCCTGCTGGCGCGCAAACACCGCGAGCACCACGTGAATCCACGCGAGGTGCCGCTGATCTTCATTCCTTGGCCGGCATTGCTGTGGGTGCTTCCGGTGAACGTCGGGATCGCGTTGCTCGCCTTCCCGAGCACCGGACTCGGGCTGACGTATCTGGTCTTCGTCACGATCTTTGGCCTCGGCTATGAATGGTGCCACTATCTCATTCACAGCGACTACAAGCCGAAAACGCGGCTATACCGGGCCATTTGGATGAATCACCGCCAGCACCACTACAAGAACGAGCACTACTGGTTCACCGTGACGAGCGCAGGCACGGCCGATCGCGTCCTCGGTACCCATCTGGACGCGGCGACCGTCGCGGCCTCACCCACCGCGAAGAACCTGCACGCAGCTACTGCTGCACGATGATCGGGTCACCGATGTGGACGGTGTCGTAGTACCAGGCCGCGTTGTCGGGGCTCAGGTTGATGCAGCCATGGCTGACGTTCGAGTTGCCCTGCGATCCCACCGACCACGGCGCCGAGTGCACGTAGACGCCACCCCAGGTGACTCGGACTGCGTCGTAGACGGTCAGCTTGTAGCCCTCGGGATCGCTGAGCGGGATCCCGATGGTGCGCGAGTCCATGATGACCGGAGACTGCTTCTCCAGCGCGGTGAACGAACCGGTCGGCGTGGGGTGCTTGGGCTTGCCCATCGAGGCGGGCATGGTGCGCACCGTCTGGCCGTCGATGCTGACGGTGAACGTGTGTGCGTCCAGATCTGCGACGCCGACCACCGCCGAACCCGTGCCGAAGCTGGTCTTGATGCCACCCACGGACATCGCGACCGCGGAATGCGCAGGCCAGTATGTGCTCGGGGTGAATTGCACGACATCGTCGCCCAGCCACGCGAAGCTGCCTTGCGGGCGAGGTGACGAGAAGTGGATCGACCGTTCCGTGGC
>JAOPVI010000263.1 GCA_025966225.1 Mycobacterium sp.
GTCGCGACGTCAACCAGATGTGGAACACCAACACAGGGAAATCCCGGGTTGTCTTCGTGACGCAGTAGCCGCACCGAACGCCGCTCTAGCGACACTCATCGGACTGAGGAGTGGGTTACGACGTCGATCTGTTGGTCATCGTGGAGGGCTCGTCGAGCAGCCCGATTGGCCCGGGGCCAATCGGTGGCCCCCGCTAACGGGGAACCCTCGCCTACCGGCCACCCGCGAATACCCTGGTGCCAGGCGTTCGCCGCTAGCATGCCCGTCCGATTGACAGCGGTTTCCGGGTAGTTTGAATGCGCGCCGGTGCCGTGAACTGCCAAGCTGGCGTCATGATTCTGCGAGGTACACAATGCGCTGCGTAATCGTTGATGACAGCGCGGATTTCATCGACGCTGCGCGCCGCCTGCTCGAGCACGACGGCATCATGGTCGTCGGGGTTGCGTCGACCAGCGCTGAGGCGCTCCGTTGCGTCCACGACCTACAACCTGACGTCATACTGGTCGACGTCAACCTCGGCGAAGAGAACGGCTTCGAACTCGCCGAGCAAATCCGGTCCGGGTTGCCGACACCCCCGCCGGTGATAATGATCTCCACCCACAACGAGCAGGATCTCGCCGGCTTGATCGCAACCAGTCCGGCTGTGGGATTTGTGGCGAAGTTGGGGCTGAGCGGGGGTGCGGTTCGTGACCTCCTCGCTGGTTCAGCAGGCCTCGGGGAAGGTGACCACCGCTAGCTGGCACGCCGCGCCGCGATGTTCGTTGCCGTCGATCAGGCCGGCGAGTCCGGACCGGTTGGCATGCTGGCTCCCCCCGATTTCGTCGTCCAGGATCGCGAGGTCACGGTTCGCACCGTCGGCTTCGACGCACACCGCTACCTCTGAGGCTCGTGCAGTGAGGCCGCCTTCGAAGTCCGCGGATGCGGTGCACACTGCGTCCCGATTCGCGAAGGCTTAATGCAATGGAAATCGGAATTGATATCGCCGAAACTTTTCGTCACTACTTTCAGCAGCGACTCGAGTATTCGAGGCGCGCCTAGGGTTCCGTCGGCAACGGGTCTGGTCCGAGAGGCGAGGCATCGCGGTTGACGTCAGCATCAGCTGATCGTCGGCCTCGGTGTTCCACGGCGGGATAAAAACCCGGGAGGTTGGCTGATCGGGGCGTCGATGCCCTGATCGATACCTCTTAGGAGCGTGCATGTTTCGATACATCAGCTCCCTGAATGCCGTCATCGGCGGGAATGCCCGCCGTCCCTGGACGCCGCGCATCGGCGCCGCTGCGGGCAGCGAGGCCGCGGAGGCTAGGCGCCCGCGGACTCGCCCTCACATCTGATCAGGTTCGTTGCAGCGGAGGGTGTCGGCAGGTGCCGCATCGCCTCTGTCATTTCTCTCACACCGTAATTTCCATACGGTGATGTGTGCCATTCCGCATCGTCGAAATGCACAGCTATTGGCCATTCACAGGGGCCTCCCATGCGTATTTCAGTTGCGCCATTCCGGCCCCAGGTTGAATGGCGAATAAACCAATTACCGACCAATTTTGGCGAATCCGCCTCAATAAGCCTCGAGCACCCGAAAGGGGACACGGCCCTGCCAGATCGCGGCAGCCCGGAACCGATATGGATATCAGAATCTTTGCCGAACCCCACCTCGGCGCAAGCTATGACGAGCAGCTGGCCGTCGCCAAAGCGGTCGAACGGCTTGGCTTCGGCGGCTTCTTCCGAGCCGACCACCTGATGCGCGAGGGCAGCTTCACGCGGCAGGCCGGACCGACCGACGTGTGGGTGACCCTGGCGGGGCTGGCCCGCGAGACCACGCGGATCCGGCTGGGCAGCCTGATGAGCTGCTCGACATTCCGCAACCCCGCCCACCTCGCCATCACCGTCGGCCAGCTCGACGCCATGAGCCACGGCCGCATCGAATTCGGCCTCGGCGCGGGATCATTCCCCGGCGAACACCACTCGCTCGGCATCCCCTCGCCATCGATCGGCGAACGCTTCGACGGCCTCGAGGAGCAACTCGAACTCATCACCGGCCTGTGGACGGCACCACTGGGGGAGCTCTACAGCTACGAAGGCAAGCAATACCGCGTCCAGGACTACCCCGCCCTCGTCCGCCCAGCCCAAACCCCGCATCCGCCCATCATCCTGGGCGGCCACGGCCTCAAACGCACACCAGCACTCGCAGCCCGATACGCCAACGAATACAACATCGACGGCGTCGGACCGGCCGCCTGCACCCAGGCCTACAACCGGGTGCGACAAGCCTGCGAACGCATCGACAGGGACCCTGCCGAGATCACCTTCTCGGCCGTCGTCACCGTCTGCTGCGCCGAGGACTCCCCCCGCCTCGCCAGGCGCAGACAAGTGATCAGCACCGCGGTGTCGGACTGGAAAGACCCCGACCAGGTCATCGCGGACGGCGTCTCCGGGCGACCGGAGGACGTCGTCAGCCAGCTGCGCGCGTTCTGGCACGCCGGGGCCGAGCGCGTGTACCTGCAGCTCTTCGACCTGACCGACCTGGACCAGTTGGAGCTGATCGCGCAAGAGGTATTGCCACACCTCCCCAAGCCATGAGTCCCGCAGATCGCAACCCCTTCGACGACGTCGTCGACACGCGAGTCATCGAGATACCTGGAGCAACCATGACAACTATTTCTACAGACAGCGACGACCTCAACGTCACGAGCGGCGAATCCCACATACCGGTCGGCGAAGGTCGCGACTCGGTGGGCCGTATCGAGACCCGTGGCGTCGACTACATCCCACACGTAGAGCGAAACTCCTCACCCAGGACGGTGTTCTGGGCGTTCGAGGGCCCGCAGTTCAGCCTTGGCACGTACATCTTCGGCGGGGCGATGGTCGCCGCTGGCCTTTCCTGGTGGGCTTGCGTCGCGGCGACGGTTCTCGGTGTTGGCATCGGCAGCGCCACCGTGTCGCTCGTCGGCATGATCGGGCCGCGCACGGGAACGAACTCCACGGTCAGCAGCGGCGCGTTCTTTGGAGTGCGAGGGCGTTATCTGGGCTCGATGCTCGCCCAGTTGGGCAACCTCGGCTTCAACGTCTTCACCCTTTGGCCGGCAGCGCTGGCGACGATGGTTGCGATGCATCGTCTCGTCGGCACCGGCCAGGGCACGCTCGCGCTGTGCATCTGGATGGCGGTCATCGGCGCGCTCTGCTGCCTGGTCAGCGTGCTCGGGCATGCCACCCTCGTCGTCGCGTACAAGT
>JAOPVI010000265.1 GCA_025966225.1 Mycobacterium sp.
CCGAATTGGCGCTTGGGCTGCGGAACGTATATCTCGATGCGGTAGTGAAAGTCGAAGAGCCGCTCCACACGCGGCCGGAAGAAGATCAATGGGTCGAATGGGCATAGCAGCGCGGTGCCGCGATCGCGTCGCGGCACGGTCTGGCCGGCCCGCAGATAGGCCGGCGCACTCCAGCCGTCGACCTCGACGGGTACGAGCTCACCTTCGGCCACGAGGTCCGCGATCGCCGGTTTGGCTTGCTTGGCGCCGAGCCGGAAGTAGTCGCGGATGTCGGTCTCCGTGGCCACGCCAAGCGCCGTGGCGGACCGCAGCACGAGTTCCCGCACGGCTTCGTCGTCATCGACCTCGCGCGTCACCACCTCCGCGGGCAGGACGCATTCGGTCAGATCGTAGTGCCGCGCAAATCCGACGCGCGTCGCCGTGGTGAGCACCCCCGACGCCCACAGCGCTTCGGCCACCCATTTGGTGTCGCTGCGGTCCCACCACGGCCCCTTGCGCCCCCGAGGCTCGGACTCCAGGTGAGCCTCGATCTGCCCGGCCGTCGACGGACCGAGCTCCGCGACCGCGGCGATGACGTCCTCGGCCAGCTTGGCGTTCTTCCTGACGATCTCGGTGCCCCAGCGCCCGTGGGTGTACTCCCGCATGCGCCACCGCATCAATGGCCAGTCGTCGACGGCCATCAGCGCAGCCTCGTGCGCCCAGTACTCGACGAGCAGCCGCGGCGACTTCGCACTGTGGGTCCAGGCCGCCCGGTCGAGCACGTCCCGGTCGTAGGGCCCGAGCCTGCTGAACACCGGCGCATAGTGGGCTCGCACCGAAACCGACACCGAGTCGAGTTGCAAGACCTGAATGCGTGAGACGAGCCGACGCACGTGCGCTCGCGAAACCGCGCCCGCGGGCTTCGGCTCGCCGAAACCCTGAGCGGCGACGGCGACGCGGCGCGCCTGCTCCAATGACAGTTTCATGCCCGCGCGTAGCTGACGAACCGGTACCGCAACCCCGACGCGCTGGTCAGCCAGTCCCCCTCCGTGCCGACCCACTCCGCGCCGAGCAGGGGCGCCACCGTGTCGTCGTCCTCCCGCGGCATGTTCACGTCGAGCTCGGTGACCTCACACCGGGTGGCCAGCGGAAGGGCGAGCGCGTAGATCTGCGCGCCGCCGATGACCCAGGTCTCGTCGTCCCTAACAGCCTCGTCGAGACTGCCCGCCACCGTCGCACCGTCAGCCACGTAGTCAGCTTGCCGTGTCACTACGACATTTCTGCGTCCCGGCAGCGGCCGCACCTTCGCGGGCAACGACTCCCAGGTCAATCGGCCCATGACGACGGTGTGACCCATCGTGAGTTCCTTGAACCGGGTCTGGTCCTCTGGCAGTCGCCACGGGATCCCGTTTCCACGTCCGATGACCCCCGACGTGGACTGGGCCCATATAAGACCAACCGTCATACAGCTACGGGGGCTTTGATTCCCGGATGCGGGTCGTAGTTGACGATCGCGACGTCGTCAAAGGTGTAGTCGAAGATCGAATCCCGTGGCGCGAGAACCAATTCCGGGTAGGGTCGAGGGTCTCGGCTCAGCTGAAGCGCCACCTGCTCGACGTGATTGTCGTAGATGTGACAGTCCCCGCCCGTCCACACGAACTCACCGACGCCAAGCCCGGCCTGGGCGGCCATCATGTGCGTCAACAGCGCGTAACTCGCGATGTTGAACGGCACGCCGAGGAACAGGTCGGCGCTGCGCTGATAAAGCTGGCAGGACAGCTTGCCGTCGGCGACGTAGAACTGGAAGAACGCGTGGCAGGGTGGCAGCGCCATCTGCGGGATCTCGCCGACGTTCCAGGCCGACACGATGTTGCGCCGGGAGTCGGGATCGCTCTTGAGCAGTTCCAGAGACGCGGCGATCTGGTCGATGGCCTCACCCGACGGTGTCGGCCACGACCGCCACTGCACCCCGTAGACCGGACCGAGCTCGCCTGTCTCGCTTGCCCATTCGTCCCAAATCGTGACGCCGTGCTCGTGCAGCCAGGCCACGTTGGAATCGCCGCGCAGAAACCACAACAGTTCGTAGATGACCGACTTGAGGTGCACCTTCTTGGTGGTGATCAGCGGAAAACCGGCCGACAGGTCGTAGCGCAGTTGGTGGCCGAACAGGCTGCGGGTGCCGGTACCGGTCCGGTCGGACTTCGGTGTGCCCCGCTCCGTCACCAGCCGCAACAGATCCTCATAAGGCGTGGCGATGGGCACGCGGTCAGTTTACGTCGCACGCCCTGGAGTAGAACGGAGGCCATGCCGACGATCACCGACACCATCACCACTGCCGATGGAACTTGTACCGTAACGCTCGCCACACCCGAGGGCGACGGGCCGTGGCCCGCCGTCGTGATGTTCCCCGACGCCGGCGGAGCACGCCAGACCTTCAGCGACATGGCCCAGCGATTGGCTGACTACGGCTACGCGGTGCTGGTCCCCGACGTGTATTACCGTGACGGCGACTGGGCGCCGTTCGACATGAAGACCGTCTTCGCCGACCAGAACGAGCGCAAGCGGCTCTTCGAGATGATCTCCAAGGTGACGCCGGACATCATGGCCAGCGACGCGGCCGCGTACTTCGACTACCTGGAGTCGCGCCCCGAGGTCAGCGGCAGCGCATTCGGCACCACGGGCTACTGCATGGGCGGGCGCATCTCGTTGCTGGTGGCTGGTCGGCTGCCCGCGCGGGTGGCCGCCGCGATGTCCTTTCACGGCGGAGGGCTCGTATCGGACGACGCCAGCAGCCCGCATCTGCTCGCCGACAAGATCCAGGCCACGGTCTACGTGGGCGCAGCGGAAAACGACGCTTCCTTCACAGCCGAACACGGCGAAACGCTCGACAAGGCGCTCACCGCGGCCGGTGTCGAGCACACGATCGAGTTCTACTCCGCCGCACACGGTTTCGCCGTTCCCGACAACGAGCCCTATGACCCGACCGCGGCGCAGCGGCACTGGGAAGCCATGGAACGGGTGTTCGGCGCCAAGCTCGGCTGACCGCGTCGAGGCGAGGCCGTTTTGCCTCGCCGCGCCCTCGTAGGCGACCATGAACGCGTGTACGACCAGGAAAGCAGCGGCAACTCCGAGTTCAGTGACGATCCGCAGGACGCGGGAACCCGCATCGACCCGGTGCTCGCCAGGAGCTGGCTGCTGGTCAACGGCGCACAACCCGACCGATTCGCACCTGCGGCCCACTCGCGCGCCGACATCGTCGTGCTCGACATCGAGGATGCGGTCGCGCCGAAGGACAAGTCCGCGGCGCGCGACAACGTCTGCCGGTGGCTCACCTCGGGCAACGACGACTGGGTGCGAATCAACGGCTTCGGCACCCGTTGGTGGGCCGATGACCTCGACATGCTCGCCGACACCTCGATCGGCGGCGTCATGCTCGCCATGGTCGAATCCGTCGACCACGTCATCGAAACCGCCAAGCGACTTCCGGACGTTCCGATCGTCGCCCTCGTCGAAACGGCCCGTGGGCTCGAGCGCATCACCGAGATAGCCGCGACCAAGGGCACCTTCCGGCTGGCGTTCGGCATCGGCGACTTCCGCCGCGACACGGGTTTCGGAGACAATCCGGCCACCTTGGCCTATGCGCGGTCACGTTTCACGATCGCGGCCAAGGCGGCCCATCTGCCGAGTGCCATCGACGGGCCGACCATCGGTTCGAGCGCGCTGAAGCTCATCGAGGCCAGCGCCGTCTCCGTCGAATTCGGCATGACCGGCAAGATCTGCCTGTCGCCCGATCAGTGCCCCGCCGTGAACGAAGGGCTGTCCCCCTCGCAGGACGAGATCACCTGGGCCAACGAGTTCTTCACCGAGTTCCAGCGCGACGGCGGCGAGATCCGCAACGGCTCAGACCTGCCACGCATCGCCCGCGCGACCAAGATCCTCGATCTTTCGAAGGCTTACGGCATCCACTCGTCGCAGTTCGGCGACGACCCGGATCACGTGCCCGCTCCGTCCGACACGTACCACTACTGATTGTGAGCGTCGCGGTGGCGGCCCAATGACCGCAGCGCGCGCACGATTCCCCGGCTTGCGTACATCGCCGCCGCAATCGACGCCACGATCATCACGATGAACATGACCAGCCAGTTGCTGCGGCTGTGGCTGACGTTCCACCACACGATCGTGAAGAGCACGGCGCAGATGAAGACCACGATGTCACGCCAGTTGCCACGGTAGGACTGGGCGACCTCCAGCAGGGATCGGTTCTTGTCAACGGCGGCGATCAGATCGTCGACGCGGATGTCGATTACGCGCTGCAGTTCGGCCCGGCGTTCGACCTGGTCGGCGGGCAGCCGTTCGAGTAGGTCCATGTCCTGCTTGATCAGGCCCCGGATGTCGGGTCCGCGAATGTTGCCCGCGGCGATGCCGAGCAGCGCACCGCCC
This sequence comes from Mycobacterium sp., assembly GCA_025966225.1. Classification (GTDB taxonomy): domain Bacteria; phylum Actinomycetota; class Actinomycetes; order Mycobacteriales; family Mycobacteriaceae; genus Mycobacterium. The sequence continues at coordinate 4,420 of JAOPVI010000265.1, forward strand.
GCGATGGGCGCGCCGGCCATGGCGATTTCGGCGATACCAGGCATCTGCGGGTCTCCTCCGTCGATCCACGAGCGTGCCGATTGACCGTATCGGAGAAGTGCCCGTTCCAGGAGGACGTCGTCATTTCACCCAGTCGCTCACGGCGGGCCAGGTTTCCGCGTTGCCGGGATCGGGCGCCCACTCGACACGCGTCAGAATGTCCTTGAGCTCAACGGTCGGCTTGGCCGGATACGGTCCGGATAGTTCGAACGCCACGAGCGTGCCAGGGCTGACCTGCACGGCGAACTGGTTCACGCGTTCGTCGTAGAGGCCGTCCTTCCCGTCGATCGTCAGGGCAGTTGCGCGGTCTTCTTGAATGTGCCCGTAGTAGCGGTCGGTTGGCCAGATCTGCACGCCCAGGTGGTCGGACTTCACCATGCAGTCCTCTGTTCCGCTGACGTCGGTCCGACCGCAAGGCGCGAACTCGAGTCGGGTGCCGTACTCGCTCCTGTCGACGCTGAGCTCCGCCAGCGGCAAGTTGACGGGAACGTTCGCCATGCTCAGCGGAAGCCGAATGGGGCTGCGTTGGGCGGGTTGGAGGGCGTGGGCTAGCTCGACCATCCGATCGCGTTCGACGGTCTTGTCCGTCAGGCCCCGTACCGTCGCCCACGCGTCATCCGCGTACTGCCAGGCAAGCGTCGCTGCATGCTTGGCGGGATCTTCGAGCAGGAAGCCGTCACCATCGGAGTTCACGCTGATCGGCTGCCCGGTGCTCGCGACCGTGGGATCGAATTGGCCCGGGGCGTACGCGGTCAAGGTCGCGGTCCACGGCGCACAGCCGTTGCAACCGAAGGGATTGTCGAGCTCATCGGCCGGGCGGAGGTTGAACTGCTGGAAGTCTGACGTGATCCTCCGGTTGAGTTCTTCCCAGCCCTGCGGCTGGTTGGCGACTAGGCCCATCCACTGCGGGTCGAACTGGACGACGGTGGCCGGTGCAGCGGCGACGGTGGACGAGGTCGGCCCCGCCGTCGGGATCGCCGGTTGCTGCGCAGCGCATCCCACCGCAACCGCGACGGTGATGGCCGCGACAATCGTGTGGCAATGCCTTCCGTAATTCATCACAGCAAGTTATGTGGAGCCTCTCAACGAATCCTCAAATCCGAAAGGCCGCTACGCGCAGCTCAATTCGCGTCATTCCATGAGCTGCGCCGCGACCGTCGCACCGAGTTCCCAGCACGATTCAAGGTCACCTTTGCTTGGCTTGCCCGACACGACAACGTGCGCGACAGCTTGCACCCAGCCGAGTCCGGTCGTGATGGCGGTGACGCCCCGTTCGGCTCCTTCGGTGCCCTCATTGCCGTGGAGGTATAGCCCGAAGGGTCGTCCACGCGTCGTATCCAGACACGGGTAGTAGCAGACGTCGAATGCGTGCTTGAGCGCGCCGCTCATGTAGCCGAGATTCGCCGGAGTGCCCAGCAGATAGCCGTCGGCCTCCAGCATCTCCGTCGGCGACACCACAAGCGCAGGCCGCCGCACGACCTCGACGCCCTCGATCTCGGGGTCGGTCGCACCGGCCAGCACCGCCTCGAACATTTCCTGAGTGTGAGGTGACGGGGTGTGGTGGACGATCAACAGCGTCTTGCTCATGTCGAACGGCTCCCCTCTTCCATCTGCACCGCCGTCTTCATCGTCTCTCGTGCCCGGCTGCGATCCCCGGCGTAGTCATACGCCCGGGCCAGCCGATACCAGCGACGCCAGTCGTCGGGGTCGTGGTCGAGCTCGGCCTTCACCGTCTGGAACAACGCGTCGGCGGCGTCGCGTTGGATGCGGCCCGACGGCGTCCTCGGGAGTGCGCTGACGTCGAGTTCCAGGCCTTGCTCACGCGCCTCGCGTGCGAGCCGTTGGTGGGTGAAACCTGCACGCAGCGTGGCGATCATCGCCCACAGTCCGACGATCGGAAGCAGGAACACGGCCAGGCCGAGGCCGATCGCCGCGGGCCTGCCGGAGCTCACCAGGATGACACCAGCGCGGCCGAGCAGGACGAAGTAACCGACGAGCGCCAGGCACATGAAAGCGATCAGTACCTGGATGCGCAGCGCGCGCGAACCCTCGTCCCTGTTCAGCGCCATCGGTTCCTCGCGCGAGCGCTCGTCACAATCCCATGAGCGGTTCGATCCCGATCGTCAGGCCGGGATGCTCGGCCACGTTGCGCACCCCGAGGAGCACCCCTGGCACGAACGACGTGCGGTCCAGGCTGTCGTGGCGGATGGTCAACGTCTCTCCCTGGGTGCCGAACAGGATCTCCTGATGCGCGACGAGCCCCGCGAGCCGAATCGAGTGCACCGGGATGCCGTCGACGTCGGCGCCGCGCGCCCCGTCGAGCCCGGTGCTGGTGGCATCGGGATTGGGCGGCAAGCCCTTTCGCGCCTCGGCGATCATCCTGGCGGTCCGCGCGGCGGTACCCGACGGCGCATCGGCCTTGTGCGGATGGTGCAGTTCGATGACTTCCACCGACTCGAAGAACCGTGCGGCCTGCTTGGCGAACTGCATCGAAAGCACGGCGCCGATCGCGAAGTTCGGTGCGATGAGCACCGCGACGTCGGGCTTGTCGGCAAGCCAGGATTTCACCTGCTCGATGCGTCCGTCGGTGAACCCCGTGGTGCCCACCACCGCGTTGATGCCGTTGTCGATGAGGAACTTCAGGTTGTCCATCACGACACTTGGGTGGGTGAAGTCGACGACGACGTGGGTGTCACTGTCCGTCAACGCGCTCAGCGGGTCGCCCGCGTCCACCCCCGCGGTGAACGTCAGGTCGTCCGCGGCCTCGATCGCGTCGACGATCGTGCCGCCGACCTTGCCCTTTGCGCCAAGCACTCCGACTCGCATGGTGTTCAGCCTACTTCTCGACCACTGCCACCGATCGACGTCTGCATTGCACGGCGCGATCCGTCACTGCGGAAGCGCGGCCCTGGCCTTGAGCGCCAACCACAGCTCCATTCGGTCGTCGCCGTCATCGAGTCGCCGTCCGGTCAACGCGGCAATCCGGTCGATGCGGTTCCGGACGGTGTTGCGGTGTAGGGACAGTCGGTGCGCCGCGGGCTCCCACGCCCCGTTGGCTCGCAGCCACTGATCCAGCGTGCGAAGCAATTCCAACCGGTCTCTTGGATCGAGCTGATCGAGCGGGGCCAGCACCGCGTCGGCGAAGCCGCGAACCACGTCGGGCGTACCCAGGGACAGCAGCAACGAGACCGTCTCGCCCTCGCTCGCCGTGACGATCCGGCCGAGGTGCTCGCTGATCGGGAGCAGTGAGTGGGCCTGCATCGCCGAGACGGCCAGCGTCTCGGGTGCGGTGGGGGCACCGACGCCCGCCGGCAGGCCTGCTGCGTGTGTCCGCAGGGCGTCAGTCAGCGCCTTCAGATCGGAGTGCGCGAGTTCGACCGTTGCGCCGTGCACCCGAAGCAGGGCACCATCGAGTCCCAGGTGCAGGCGGAACGCCAGCAGGTCCACGTCATCGGACGCCACGACGGCCACCTGGTAGTGCTCTTCGGTCATCCCGACGCTGTCCGCAAGGTGTTGTGCGCGTTCACGTTTTATGCCAGGACGCAACAACTGCGCAAGAACCTGGCCGCGTCGCCTGCGCTCGGGTTGATCGGACAGATTGCGCCGTTCGATGTCCAGCGCAATGAGGGAAACCAGCACGGTCGACGAACTACGGGACGTCGTGTCCATGTCGGCACCGAGCACGACGTAGGCCAGCGGCACCTGGGCCCCCACCGTGTGCACCTCGAAGTCACCCACCATCGACCACCCACCGGACACCGTCGGCGAATGGAACGGAGTCCGGCAGGCCCGCTCAACCACCTCGACGTCGGTGCCCGGCGTGGCCGCCATCAGGCGTCCGCGACCGTCGCAGACCACGCACGGGGTGCCGCTGGATTCCGACCACGCCGACAGCAGTGCGGGCAGCGGTGCAGAACTGGTCGCCACGGCCGTGAGTCGGCGATTGATCTCCATCGCGGTCTGCAGATCCTCGCGCTCCTCGGCGGCGATGGTGGCGAAGACCCACTTGGTGATCGCGATGAACGGCGTTTCGTCGGGCACCATCAGCAGCGGCACGGCGAGCTCCTCGGCGGCGGTCCGCAAGGCATCGGGGCACTCCTGATACGGCAGGCCGTGCCCCAGCCCGAGAGCGATCCCAGCCACCCCGGCGGCCGCGCATTCGGAGATGTACGCCCGGCACTCGGGCAGCTTCATCGGCAACAGCAGGCCCACGGTCATGAGCAATTCGCCGCCGCGCAACCAATCTCCTGGCGACGTCAGCTCGGAGACGTGGGCGGAGGTGACCTGGTTGGCTAGCCCGCCAGCACCAGCTGTGACCTGCAGATTCAGCGACCGGTCAGCCACGACGTCGCCAATCGTGATCATCCTGCGCCGCCGAGACTGTACATTTCGCCCAACCTTAATAGATGAATTGAACATTTCGGCCATGGTGACTCGTCGGCTCGCGGCGCATGGTGATACCCAACACACCCACCGTCGCAGGAGCCCCATGACATCCACCACGCCCGTGGCCACCGAAGGCCGCGCCGGTTCGATGATCGAGACCCGCTCGATCGACTACGTCCCCGACGACGAACGCCACGGGAAGGTCTCCCACCAGGGGCCGTTCTGGTTCGTCGGCAACTTCCAGCCGTTCACGCTCGCGCTGGGCTTCGTCGGACCCAGCCTCGGCCTATCCCTCTGGTGGACCATCGTTGCCGGAATCTCCGGGATCGCGTTCGGCACGCTCTTCATGGCGTTCCACGCGACGCAGGGCCCCGTGCTCGGACTGCCACAGATGATTCAGTCCAGAGCGCAGTTCGGCTATCGCGGAGTGCTGTTGCCGTTGATCGGCACGTTGTTCACCTTCGTCGGCTTCAACGTCGTCGACGTCGTCATCATCAAGTCCGGCCTCGAGTCGATCTTCGGCTGGAACCCCGTCGTCGTGGCAGTCGTCATCACAGTCGTCGCCGCGCTCGTCGCGATCTTCGGGCACGACCTGCTGCACAAGTCATTTCGGGTGCTCTTCTGCGTCTCGCTGCCGCTGTGGATCATCCTGACCTGCGGTGTGTTCTTCGGCGGCGTCACCGGGACCGCCGCCGCCCCCGGCGGTTTCACGGTCGTCGCGTTCCTGGTGCAGTTCAGCGTCGCCGCGTCCTACAACATCACCTACGCGCCCTACGTCTCCGACTACAGCCGGTACCTGCCACGGGACACGAAGCCCTCGGCCATCATCACGTCGGTGTTCCTCGGTGCGTCCGCCTCCCCGGCGTGGTTGATCCCGCTCGGCGCCTGGATGGCCACCTACCTCGGCGCCACCGACGCGCTGGCCGGGATCAATCAAACTGGCAACGGCACCCTTCCACATCTGGGCAGCGTGTTGGCGATCGTGTCGGCACTGGTGCTGGTCGCCACGATGGGCCTCAACGCGTACAGCGGAATGCTCACCGTCGTCACCGGGCTCGATTCTCTGAAGTCAGTCCACCCAACCCGCAATCTGCGGGTGTTGACCATCGTGGTGCTTTCGGTCGCGTGGCTGGTGATGAGCCTGCTGCTGTCCAACGCGACGACGGCGCTCAACACGACGCTGCTGATCATGCTGTACCTACTGGCGCCGTGGACCGCGGTCAACCTCACCGACTACTTCTTCGTCCGCCGCGGCCACTACGCGATCGCAGATCTCTTCACGCCCAAGGGAATCTACGGAGCGTGGTCATGGCGCGGGCTGACCGCCTTCATCGCAGGCGTCTTGGCCGAGATCCCGTTCGTCGACCTGCCATTCTTCGTCGGGCCCGCGGCGAAGGCGCTCGGCGAGGTCGACATCGCGTTCATGGTGGGGCTCCTGGTGTCCGGTGTGGTCTACATCGTGCTGACCCGCTCTCTGGACGTGTCGGGCGAACTGGAGTTCATCGGCTCCAATCCCTCGGTCGCCGACCCGAGCAGCGCCAAGGACATCGCGACAACCGTTACCGCCGAGGAGAACTGATGACCGACTCGACCATCATCGGGCCACCGGACGCCAGTAGGGTTCCACGCTTCACCGAGCCGGCGACGTTCGCCCGACTGCCCCGCATCGATCAGGTCGCGAGCGCCGACGTCTGCATCGTCGGCATTCCGTTCGACAGCGGTGTCTCCTACCGCCCTGGCGCCCGGTTCGGGCCCGGGCACGTCCGTGCGGCGTCAAAGCTGTTGCGGCCGTACAACCCGGCGTTGAACGTGGAGCCGTTCTCGGCTCAGCAGGTCGCCGACTGCGGCGACATCGCGGTGAATCCCTTCGACATCGAAGATGCGATCAGCACCATCGATTCGTCGATCACCGACATCCGCAAGGACGGGTCGACGGTGCTCACCATCGGCGGTGACCACACCATCGCGCTGCCGATCCTGCGCTCGCTCGCCCGCGACCACGGACCCATCGCCGTGCTGCACTTCGACGCCCATCTAGACACGTGGGACACCTATTTCGGCGCGCCGTACACCCACGGCACCCCGTTCCGGCGGGCCAGTGAAGAGGGCCTGATCGACATGGAGCGTTCGCAACACGTCGGCATTCGGGGGCCGCTCTACAGCAAGCAGGACCTCGAGGACGACGCTGTGCTCGGCTTCCAGGTGATCCGTTCCGACGACTATGAATTCGACGGCGTCGCCAGCATCGTCGAGCGGATGCGAGCAAGGCTCGACGGCGGTCCGGTGTACGTCTCGGTCGACATCGACGTGCTCGATCCCGCGCACGCGCCCGGCACCGGCACACCCGAGGCGGGCGGCATGACGTCGCGTGAGCTGCTCAACACGCTGCGCGGACTCGTCGGGCTCAACGTGATCGGTGCCGACATCGTCGAGGTGTCACCCCCCTACGACCACGCAGAGCTCACCGGCATCGCGGCAGCGCACGTCGGCTACGAACTTCTGTCGGTCTTGGCCGCCAACCGCTGAAGGTCTGATTCTGCCTCGGCAAGAAGCGATTTCGCCGACTCCACCTCATCCGACGCCACCTCGACCGCTTCCGCGGCGGCGGCGTGGTCGCCGGCGGCCGAGCTCAGTACCCGCTCGGCCGCGTTGAGGCTCTCGAGCAGCTTCTCGTAACGTCGCCGCGCCGTTGTGAGCTCGGTAGTGCGTTCGGCGAGCACGTCAGCGGTGACGGCATGCGCCCGCTCGGCGGTCTCGACATCACGTCGCGCCGCCGCAACGCGCTCACGCGCGGCGGATGCGTCGGCATCTGTCGGCGCGGGCTCGACGACCTGTGCGGGAGCCTTGGGTTTCCGGATCGAAAGCGTCACCACCGCTGATGCTTCGCCGAAATCGCCGAAGCCCGACCAGCGTTCGGCCTTCTCCAATCGACCCAGCCGCGCGGCGACGTCGGGATCGGCGATCGCGGCCTGCAGCGTGTCCGTCACGTCGTTGCGCAATGCGGCGGTCGCGTCGGCATAACCGGCAGCGGCGAAACCGGACCGAACCAACGCGTCGAGCAACTTGCGTTGCACCGCGGTCAGTTCCCGGATGCGCGACCCGTCCATCGCCGAATGTGCGGCGCGCAGGGCCTCGGTCAGTTCGCTCAGCCTTGGCTTTGCGGTCAGGTCGTGGCGCACCAACAGGTTCACCACCCAGGCCGCCGCCGTCGGTCTACGCGCTGCGCCGATCAGCTTGGCGGCATCCGCGTCACCACGCTTCTTCGCCGCTGCGACCAGCTCCTTACGAAGTGCCATGAACTCTTCGGGCGGCACGCCGTAGAGCGTGTCGATGTCCGCTTCGGCCGTCACAGCGGCCTCACAGCGGAGAAGCCCCGCGCAGATGCTCGAAGATCAAAGACGTCTGCGTGCCTGCCACGTCGGCATCGGCGTTGAGGTTCTCCACCACGAACGACCGCAGATCGTCGGTGTCGCGTGCCGCCACGTGCAGGATGAAGTCGTCGGCCCCGGCGAGGAAGTACACGTCCATCACCTGCGGCCGGGTGCGGATGTGCTCGATGAAGGTTCCGATTCTGCCGCGCGCGTTCGATTGCAGACTGACCGAGATCATCGCCTGCAGCGACAGCCCGATGGCAGACGGGTCGATGTCCGCGTAGAAGCCCCTGATCACGCCGAGATCCTGCAGCCGTCGTACGCGCCCGTGACAGGTCGATGCGGCGATGCCCACCAGGTCGGCGAGGGCGCTGTTGGACATGCGGGCGTCCCCGTGGAGGGCAGTCAGAATGCGCCGGTCGACGTGGTCGAGGTCGGCGGGTCGAACATTCTTCGGCGGTGTCGCCGTGGTCGACACCAGATCCGATGATTGCAATGACATGACATGAGGATACCGAATTTTCCTCGTAGTAATTGCGATACTGTCGAATCTTCTTCACACTTTATGGAGTCGCACCGCCACCTTAGGAGCAGAAATGCGCGTCGGAGTCCCCACCGAGATCAAGAACAACGAATACCGCGTCGCCATCACCCCCGCGGGTGTCGCCGAGTTGACCCGTCGCGGTCACGAGGTGCTCATCCAGGCCGGCGCGGGCGACGGTTCGGCGATCTCCGACCGCGACTTCAAGGCCGCGGGCGCACAGGTCGTCGACACCGCCGACGAGGTCTGGGCCGAGGCCGACCTGCTGCTGAAGGTGAAGGAGCCCATCGAGGCCGAGTACGGCCGGATGCGCAAGGGCCAGACGCTCTTCACCTACCTCCACCTCGCCGCGTCCAAGCCGTGTACGGACGCACTGATGGCGTCCGGCACCACCTCGATCGCCTACGAGACCGTGCAGACGGCCAACCCAGACGGATCAACCGCGCTTCCGCTCTTGGCCCCGATGAGCGAGGTCGCGGGCCGGCTCGCCGCCCAGGTCGGCGCCTACCACCTGATGCGCAGCCATGGCGGCCGCGGCGTCCTCATGGGCGGCGTCCCCGGCGTCGCGCCTGCCAACGTCGTGGTGATCGGCGGCGGAATGGCAGGCGACAACGCCGCCGCCGTCGCCAAGGGTATGGGCGCTCGCGTCACGGTCTTCGACCTGAATATCAACACGCTGCGGAAGATCGACGCCGAGTACGGCGGCAGCATCGAGACCCGCTACTCGTCGACGTTGGAACTCGAGGACGCGGTCAAGCAGGCCGACCTGGTGATCGGTGCGGTGCTGGTCCCGGGCGCCAAGGCCCCCAAGCTGGTCACCAATTCGATGGTGGCGCACATGAAGTCGGGCGCGGTCCTGGTGGACATCGCCATCGACCAGGGTGGTTGCTTCGAGGACTCCCGGCCGACGACTCACGACGACCCGACGTTCGCCGTGCACGACACCGTGTTCTACTGCGTGGCCAACATGCCAGGCGCGGTGCCGCGCACGTCGACCTTCGCGTTGACCAACGCCACCATGCCCTACGTGCTCAAGCTGGCCGACAAGGGTTGGCAGGCTGCGTGCGTGGCGGATCCTGCGCTGGCGAAGGGCCTTTCGACGCACGAGGGCGCGCTGCTGTCGGAGCAGGTGGCCGCGGACCTCGCGCTGCCGTTCACCGACCCTGCGACTGTGCTTGCCTGACGCGGCTAGGCCGGGACCAGCGTGCCCTGAAGGGCGCTCCGCGTCTTACCGGTGCGAGCACCGCGGCGAGCCTAGCGGAATCGACGGGAATGACGCGCGGCTGGGTCAGCCGAAAGCGCTTGCCACGATGCAAGACTCGGCCGAACCGGCAGCCTCGACGTTGCGAACCCGGTCCGACTGGGTACCGTAGTTCAGGACGACGATGAATTCGCCGTCCTCCACGAAAGCCATGACGGGGGTTCGGTAGCGCTTGCCGCTGCGATTCGGTGAGCGACTGCTCTTTGCGCCACGTCCTTCCCGATCAGTGGATGGACTGCGCCACGGGCCGCGCGCTGCCCAATTGCGCTGGAAGCCGCGAGAATCCGCGCAGGTTGACCAGTCCCCGCCGAGGTGGCGCTTCGGTCAGGCGCAGGTCGGGAAATGCCTCGAAGAGCGCCCGCAGCGCCGTGACACCCTCGATCCGAGCCAGCGCAGCGCCGAGGCAGGCGTGCACGCCCGAGGCGAACGCGAGATGATCGCGGGCGTTGGGGCGCGCGATGTCGAATCTTCCGGGGTTCGTGAACACGCGCGGGTCGCGGTTGGCCCCACCGAGCAACAGCGCCACCATGTCTCCCGCGGCAACCTCGTGGCCGGCGACGTCGACGTCGCAGCGCGCGGTGCGTGCGGTCATCTGGACAGGGCTGTCGAACCGCAGGATCTCCTCGACGGCCGAGGGCCACAGCGCAGGGTCCTCGCGGAGACGGGCGATCTGCTCGGGATGCCGAAGCAAGAGGACGATCCCGTTGCCGATCAGGTTGACGGTGGTCTCGAAGCCTGCGCCGATGATGAGCGCTGCATTCGCGGTGAGTTCCCGATCGGTGAGGTTGCCGTCAGCGGCCATGTTGCTGAAGGGATTTGCGCTTGGACCGGCGGCGCGGATGAGGCGGAAGTGCTCGAGGAGGTACTCGTCGAGGCCGCGCAACCCGTCGATGGCACCTCGATACGTCTTCCATCCGATCCCGATGTCCAACAGCGGGGCACCGCTGTGACCCCAAGCCAGCATGTTGGGGTGCATGTCGGCAGGCAAGTCGAGCAGCTCGGCGATGATCGCGATCGGGAGCCCCGCCGCGAAGTCGGCGATCAGATCGGGACTCGGGGTGCGGGCCAGCCTGTCGATCAGCGCGCTGGTCACCTCCGTCACGCGGGTACTGAGCGTGTCGGTGGCACGCGGCGTGAAGCTTTGGGCCACCAGCTGTCGGTAGCGGGTGTGATCGGGCGGGTTCACGATCACCATCGCGGGCGGCTCGACGGGATTGGCCACCCCGGGATCAGTCCTAGAGATTACCGACCGCAGCGGTCGCGGCAACTCGACATCCGCAGGCGCAGTGACACCGAAGCGCTTGTCTCGCAGCACCTCTCGGCAGACTCCATGGTCGACGCTGGCCCACACGAAAGGCGTCCGCACTATGGGCCCCTGCGCCCTGAGCGCCTCCATCAGCGGATACGGGTCCTGCCCGCGCCCATGATTGGCGATCACCCGGGCCAGCGGATCACCCCGCCGCGCCTGTACCGCCATGAAGGCCCGCGGCACGCCGTGCATTGCCACCCACCGTGACCAAAGTCCGAGGCCCATATCCATCCCTCCCAGAAGGGCAACAGCTACCATGAGACGAGCGAGACAAAGAGACGACAAATGTCTCGCTCGCTCTGGACGCCACCATACGGCGGCACCGCGGAGTCGGCAAGGAGGAATCGAATGGCGTCGAATCGGACAGCGGAGTTCGTGCGCCGACTCGCAGAGCCCGACCCTGCCGTGCTCGCCCAACTGGTCGACCCCGACGAATTCACGTCCCGCATCCTGCGGGCCACGCTCGAACAGGCCAAGCTCGTAGGCATTCGCCGCACCACGATGGAGGACGTCGCCCGCCGCAGCGGCGTTGGCCGCGCCACCCTCTACCGACGCTTCCCCACCAAGGCGGTACTCATCGATGCCGTGGTGCTCGCCGAAGCGCGTCGATTCATGGAGGGCAGCGCGCTCGCCCACGCCCAGGCGGACACAGTCGAAGACAGCCTGGTCTACGGCACGGTGTTCACCGTGACGTTCCTGCGTGAACACTCCCTACTACGGAAGCTGCTGCGGACCGAACCGGAGACGATCCTGCCCAGCCTGACCATCGATGCAGGTGCCATCCTCGATTTCGCCACCGGGCACTCTGCCGCGCTGCTACGGGCCGACATCTATGGCGCGACGGCCACTACCCCCGCCCAAGAGCGCCACCTGCATACCGTCGCCGAGCTCCAAACCCGACTCACGTTGTCTTTCATCGTCACCCCGCACACCAGCATCAACCTCGCCGACATCGACGACACCCGAGCATACGTCCGTGACTACCTGATGCCGATGATCGACAGCCGACCTACATCTGACCGGTGAGATACGGCAGCACCAGCGTCGTGAGTTCGCCGATCAGCGGCCGCAGGCCCTGCGCCTTCGGGTCGTCCGTCTGCGAACGCGTCATGAACGACAACAACGCACGCTGACCGTTGGGCGAGTAGGCCACGCCGACGTCGTTGGTGCTGCCGTAATCACCACTGCCGGTCTTGTCGGCACTCGTCCAGCGCGGGAGCAGTCCCGCCCGCATGCTCGAAGTTGCGTTGCCCCGCATCCAATCCTCGAGCTGCGTCCGCTCGACGGCCCCGAGCGCGTCACCGGTGAGCAACTTGCGGTAGCCCTCACCGAGTGCGCGTGGCGTGCTGGTATCCCGCGGATCGCCCGGGATCGCCGTGTTGAGTTCGGTCTCCCAACGCTCGAGCCGAGTCCGCTCGTCACCGATGCTGCGCGCGAAATCGGTTATGCGCGAGGGCCCTCCGATGATCCGCAGCAGCCAGTTGCCCGCAGCGTTATCGCTCTGCTGCAGCGCGGCCTGGCACAACTCGCCGATCGTCATGCTCTGATCCACGTGGGCCCCCGTCACCGGCGAGTTCGCCACGATGTCTTCGGGTGAAATGCTTACCGCGTCGTTCAGCTTCAGCTCGCCCGCTGCCGACTTTTGAAGCACCCGTGAGGCTGCGTAGGTCTTGAACGTCGAGCACATCGCGAACGGGTCGTCGGCCCGATGTGACACCGACCGTCCCGTGTGGACGTCGACGGCGTACAACCCCGCATACGCGTTGTGCCGCGTCTCCAGGGCGGTGACCCGGTCTTCGAACGGCGGCAGCGGCTCGGCCGGGTCGACGAGCGTGGGTTTTGGCGAGCCGCAGGCCGTCACCGCCGCGAGCGTGATCCCGCCCACGAAGAACTGACGCCGCGACGCCCGCATCAGCCGGCTACCGCCCGAAGGGGTTTCGGAAGCGACCGCTTGGATCGGTGCGGACCAAGCACGGCCGCGCCCATCGGCTTGCTCAACAGTTGTCGCGCCACCGCGTTGACCTCGTCGACCGTCACCGCTTCGATGTGCTCGAGGCTGCTCGAGACGCTGCGGTGCTCGCCGTAGTTGAGCTCGCTGCGACCGATCCGGTGCATCCGCGACCCGGAGTCCTCCAACCCCAACACCAGGCCGCCACGCATGGCGCCCTTCGCAATTCGGCACTCGGCCTCGGTGATCCCGTCGCGCACCACGTCGGCCAGCACGTCGGTGGTCACCCGGATCACTTCGTCGAACCGTTCGGGCAGGCAGGCCGCATATACCGATAATGCGCCGGTATCGGAGAACGTGTCGACGGTCGAGTACACCGAGTACGCCAACCCTCGGGTCTCCCGAATCTGTTGGAAGAGCCGGGAACTCAGGCCACCACCCAGAGCACCATTCAACACCGAAAGCGCCCACCGGTGTTCCCAGTTCCGCCCGGGTGTGCGCACCCCCATGAACACGTGGGTCTGCTCGCCGTCGCGATTGACGAGTTGCAGCGTCGGTTGCCCCGGCACCCGGCCGGTGCCCTTGCGGGGCTCGATCGGATGACGGCCGCGCACCAGCCGCGGCCCGAAGTGCTGACGCACCAGGGCGACCACGTGGTCGTGGTCGATGTTTCCGGCCACCGCAACGACCATCCGCTCGGGGGTGTAGCGGCGGAGATGGAACGAGTGAATCTGCGCTCGCGTCATCGCCGAGACCGACGCGACACTGCCGATCACGGGTCTGCCGACGGGATGTTCACCGAACATCGCCGACAGGAACACGTCGCCCAACGTGTCCTCCGGGTCGTCATCGCGCATCGCGATCTCCTCGAGCACGACGTCGCGTTCGACCTCGACGTCTTCGACCGCGCAGCGGCCACGCAGCACGACGTCGGCCACCAGGTCGACGGCCAACTCCAGGTCGGTGTCGAGCACGTGGGCGTAGTAGCAGGTGTGCTCCCGCGCAGTGAACGCGTTCAACTCACCGCCGACGGCGTCGACCGACTGCGCGATCTCGACCGCGGAGCGCGTCGGCGTCGACTTGAACAGCAGGTGTTCGAGGAAGTGCGCGGCGCCGGCGACGCTGGGACCTTCGTCCCGCGAGCCGACGCCGACCCACACTCCTACCGACGCCGAACGCACCGACGGAACGAATTCGGTGACGACGCGCAGGCCACCCGGCAGAGTGGTGCGCCGGACCGACTTAGCTGCTGGCGGTCGCGGCATCGGCAGGTGCTACATCCGATTCCGTGGCGGGATCCGTCGGGGCAGCAGCCCCGTTCGCAGACTCGTCGTCGGCGACCAGGATCAGCGAGATCTTGCCGCGGTTGTCGATGTCGGCGATCTCCACGCGGAGCTTGTCACTGACCTTCACCACGTCCTCGACCTTGGCGATGCGCTTGCCCTTGCCCAGCTTGCTGATGTGCACCAAGCCGTCACGGCCAGGCAGCAGCGACACGAATGCACCGAAATCGGTTGTCTTGACCACGGTTCCGAGGAAACGCTCACCGATCTTGGGCAGCTGCGGGTTGGCAATCCCATTGATCATGTCGATCGCGGCCTGGGCTGCTTCACCGTTGCTAGCGCCGACGAAGACCGTGCCGTCGTCCTCGATCGAGATCGATGCACCGGTCTGCTCCGTGATCGAGTTGATCATCTTGCCCTTCGGCCCGATGACCTCGCCGATCTTGTCGATCGGCACCTTGATCGTGGTGATGCGCGGCGCGTACGGGCTCATCTCGTCGGGCTCGTCGATGGCCTCGGCCATGATGTCCAGGATGATCAGCCGGGCCGCCTTGGCCTGCGCCAGCGCGTCCGCGAGCACGTGCGACGGGATGCCGTCGAGCTTGGTGACGAGCTGCAGGGCGGTGACGAACTCCTAGGTGCCTGCGCACTTGAAGTCCATGTCGCCGAACGAGTCCTCGGCGCCGAGGATGTCGGTCAGCGTCACGAAGCGGCGCTCGACGCCACCACCCTCAACTTCGATGTCATCGGAAACAAGCCCCATCGCAATGCCCGCCACCGGCGCCTTCAAAGGCACACCGGCGCTCAGCAGCGACAGCGTCGACGCACACACCGAGCCCATTGACGTCGAACCGTTGGAGCTCAACGCCTCCGACACCTGGCGGATGGCGTAGGGGAATTCCTCGATGCTTGGCAGCACTGGCACCAGGGCCCGCTCAGCCAGGGCGCCGTGTCCGATCTCGCGGCGCTTCGGCGATCCGACGCGACCGGTCTCACCGGTCGAGAACGGCGGGAAGTTGTAGTGGTGCATGTAGCGCTTGGAGGTCTCGGGCCCGAGCGAGTCGATCTGCTGAGCCATCTTGACCATGTCCAACGTGGTGACGCCGAGGATCTGCGTCTCGCCGCGCTCGAACAGTGCGCTGCCGTGGGCGCGTGGCACCCAGTTGGTCTCCGCCTTGAGCTCGCGAATGTCGCGGATGCCGCGGCCGTCGATGCGGAAGTGGTCGGTCAGGATGCGCTGACGGACCAGCTTCTTGGTCAGCGCGCGGAACGCCCCACCGATCTCCTTCTCACGCCCGGCGTAAGTCTCGGCCAACCGATCGAGCACCTCGACCTTGAGCTCGTTGGTGCGATCGTCGCGCTCTTCCTTGCCTGCGATGGTGAGCGCCTTGGTCAGTTCATCGGTGGCCACTGCGGCCACGGAGTAGTAGACGTCGTCGCCGTAGTCCGGGAACACCGGATAGTCGGCGGTCTCCTTGGCGGCCGCGTCGGCCAGCTCCTGCTGTGCCTTGCACAGCACCGCGATGAACGGCTTTGCGGCCTCCAGCCCCTCGGCTACCACCGTCTCGGTCGGGGCGGTCGCGCCGCCTGCGATGAGCTCGATGACGTTCGCCGTGGCCTCGGCCTCGACCATCATGATCGCGACGTCGGCATCGTCACCCGACCCGACCACGCGGCCCGCGACGACCATGTCGAACACGGCGTGCTCCAGCTGGTCGATCTTCGGGAAGGCCACCCACTGGCCTTCCTTGTTTTCAGGAGTGGAGATCAGTGCGACGCGCACGCCCCCGACGGGGCCGGAGAACGGCAGGCCGGCAAGTTGCGTGGACGCGGACGCGGCGTTGATGGCCACGGCGTCGTAGACGTCCTGCGGATTCAGGCTCAGCACCGTCACGACGACCTGGATCTCGTTGCGCAGCCCGGCGACGAACGACGGACGCAGCGGACGGTCGATCAGGCGGCAGGTCAGGATCGCGTCCGTGGACGGCCTGCCCTCGCGGCGGAAGAACGAGCCGGGGATGCGACCCGCGGCGTACATGCGCTCCTCGACGTCAACCGTCAGCGGGAAGAAGTCGAAGTGATCCTTGGGTTGCTTGCTGGCCGTGGTGGCCGATAGCAGCATGGTCTCGTCGTCCAGGTAGGCGACGGCCGAGCCGGCGGCCTGCTGCGCGAGCCGGCCGGTTTCGAAGCGGATGGTGCGGGTGCCGAAGCTCCCGTTGTCGATGACGGCAGTCGCCTCGAAGGCACCGTCTTCATTTCGTGTTGCAGCCATGACGTACGTCAATCCTCTTTGTTCTCGTGTTCAACTGTCTTTCGTCGTCACACGCGAAACCGGGGAAACTTGACGGCCATCGATCGAAGCGGCCGGACCTCTGTAGTCTCCGACCGCCACTACCGAAGACCGCCCATTCGAAGACGGGTCTCGAGGTGACGCTCTGGGACGGTGCACGCGGATTGCGCGGACCGCACCGGATGTTCGAGCCGTTTAACCGGCTCAGAACAGATTCACTGTACATGGAAGCGCGCATCGGCCCTCCCAGAGACCTGCCCGATCTAGGACACCGCATCGACGCACACCGTGAACTGGCGTTCGTCGTACGGATAGCCGATGCCGCTGATGCACAGGTCGGGATTGGCCACGTTGTGCAGTATCTGCGTGGCCTTCTGCCGGTTGGATGCCGAGGTGTCGGTGCAGTCCACCCGGACGGGGTCGCGGGCGTGGTCGGGATCGACGCTCATGCAGCCGCCGATCACCCAGTCGACGTCCATGCACACCGTCGTGCCGGGGCGACCGAACGTGCGCGTCGAGTAGGACGAATCGACGTCCGCGGGGCACTGATCGGTGTTCTCGACGGTGCTGACGACCTTGAAGTTCGACTCGGGGCTGCCGCATACGGCCTTGGCGGCGTCCGGGCGATCGACTGGGCCGCCGACCTTGACACAATCCCCAACCTGCAGGTCCGCGGCGGCGGCAGACGAGCAGCCAGTCGAACCGGCAAACGCCAGAGCCACGGTCGAGATGACCGCGACCGCGGACGGCTTGCTCACCCAGCCTGCGTCAGCGGCGCAGGCCGAGCCGGCCGATGAGCGTGCGGTAGCGCTCCACGTCGACCTTCTCGATGTACTTCAGCAGGCGCTTGCGGCGCCCGACGAGGAGCAGCAGTCCACGACGCGAGTGGTGATCGTGCCGGTGCACCTTGAGGTGCTCCGTCAGATCGGAGATGCGCTTGGAAAGCATCGCGATCTGAGCCTCGGGAGACCCGGTATCGCTGTCGTGAAGGCCGTACTGGCCGAGGATTTCCTTCTTCTGTTCGGTGGTAAGCGCCACGAAACAACTCCATCAATAGGTCCGCGAGGATGAGCTGGGCACGGCCGCCGCGAACTGCAGCACGGGCCTGGTCGCAGAAGAGCTTAACAGCGCACCGCCGCGAGCCGCGAATCCCGCGTCAGGCGCAGAAAGACTTCAGTGCGAAAGACTTTAGTGCGCAGAAAGAATCGTGCGGGCCTTGGCGGTGTCCTTGTCCATCGCCACGACGAGGTCGTCGACGGAATCGAACTTCTCCTGGCCGCGGATCCGGGCAACGAAGTCGACTGCGACGTGCTGGCCGTAGAGGTCGGCGTCGGTGTCGAGGACGAACGCCTCGACCGTGCGGGTGCGACCGGAGAACGTCGGGTTGGTGCCGACTGACACCGCGGCCTGATAGCGCTCACCAGGGATGACGGTACCCACCACCGGTCCGTGGCCCAACACCGTGAACCAGGCGGCGTACACGCCGTCTGCGGGGATCGCGGAGAACATCGGGGGCGCCACGTTGGCGGTGGGGAAGCCCAACCCCTTGCCACGTCCGTCGCCACGAACCACGACGCCCTCGACGCGATGCGGGCGGCCAAGCGCTTCGGTGGCCGCCACCACGTCGCCGGCGTCGACGCAGGACCGGATGTAGGTCGACGAGAAGGTGACGGTCTCGTCGCGGTGATGCTCAGCGACAAGCGACATGCTCTCGACGGCGAAGCCGAAGCGTTCCCCGGCCTTGCGCAGCATGGCGACGTTGCCCGCGGCCTTCTTGCCGAACGTGAAGTTCTCCCCCACGACCACCTCGACGACGTGCAGTCGTTCGACCAGCAGTTCGTGGATGTATCGATCGGGGGTCAGCTTCATGAAGTCCGAGGTGAAGGGCACGACCAGGAAGACGTCGACGCCCATCTCCTCGACCAACTCGGCGCGCCGCGTCAGCGTGGTCAGCTGTGCGGGATGGCTACCGGGGAAGACGACTTCCATGGGATGGGGGTCGAACGTCATCAGGACCGTCGGGACGCCGCGTGATCGTCCCGCCTTGACGGCGTGGTTGATCAACTCGGCGTGTCCACGGTGCACCCCGTCGAACACGCCGATGGTAACGACGCATCTGCCCCAGTCCGTGGGGATCTCATCCTGACCCCGCCAGCGCTGCACGACCGCAAGCCTACGACGCGACAGTCGCCACGGCGGCGCGAGATCCCCAGATGGGGTAATGATTGCCTAAACTTGGCGAGTGTGAGTCCTGACGGTAACCAGAACGACCTTTCGACGGTGGCCCAGGACTATCTGAAGGTGATCTGGACCGCCCAGGAATGGTCGCTCGAAAAGGTCAGCACCAAGATGCTGGCCGAGCGCATCGGGGTGTCCGCCAGCACCGCATCGGAGTCGATCCGCAAGCTCGCGGATCAGGGTCTGGTCGACCACGAGAAGTACGGCGCGGTCACGCTCACCGACGCGGGTCGCAGCGCCGCGCTGGCCATGGTCCGCAGGCATCGCCTGATGGAGACCTTCCTGGTGCGCGAACTCGGGTACAGCTGGGACGAGGTACACGACGAGGCCGAGGTGCTCGAACACGCGGTGTCCGACCGGATGCTCGACCGCATCGACGCCAAGCTGGGCTTCCCCACCCGCGATCCACATGGCGATCCGATCCCAGCCGCGGACGGACGGGTGCCGACTCCTGACGCGCGGCAACTCTCGGTGTGCCGAGACGGCGACACCGGGACCGTGGCACGCATCTCCGACTCCGACCCGGAGATGCTGCGGTATTTCGACAGTGTGGGCATCAGCCTGGATTCGCGGCTGAAGGTGCTCGCCCGCCGCGACTTCGCGGGCATGATCTCCGTGGCCATAGAAAGCCCAGCAAATCCGGCGGCGTCCGGTGGTGACGTCAACACGACCACGGTGGACCTGGGAAGCCCTGCGGCACAAGCGATCTGGGTCGTCGCCTAATCGCTGCGACCAGGTCGGCCGCTGAACAAGTTCGCGACGCGCATCACTTTCTGGCTACGAATTAGTTGACCGTCCGCGACGCGGCGACGCTGGAGCGCCTCGGCAGCGAGACTGACCACAGCCCTCGTCGACGTGCAGCGACATCAGCGGGACATCGCGCGGCTCGGCGACGACGTCTGGACAATCTTTCTGGCTTCCGGCTACTGAATCCGAACGGGCGCTTGGCGAGGTGTAGCTACGCCGCGTCACCCGCGACCCCAGAGTTCGGGGGCGCCGCTATGGACGGCGCCCCCGAACAGGGGTGGCACCTCCCCAAAGCCACGTGGTTAACATACCTTCAGGATTGAATCTAAGCAACGCGTCAGCTGTTCAGCGCCCGTTCGATGTCGCTCCGCAGCCGGGCGCGCGCCCGTTCCCAGCGTCGCCGTAACCGGTCGTCGTCGCCGTCTGCGAAGCTAGAAATCCGCAGCCCGCGGATCGCGTCCATGGCCGTGTAGGTCGCATGGCGCAGGTCCCGTCTGGCACTCTCGTCCGGCATGAACTGCGCGACGGCGGCAAACACGCCTGCGTTGACCACGGGCTCCACTCGCTCGATCTGAGCGGCCAGCACTCTGTCGGTCCGGGATGCGATCCACAGTTCGATGGTTGCGACGAATAACGGTCCCTCGTGGAGGGACCACAGAAAGTCCAAGATCGCGTTCGCAGTATCTGGGTTCTGGTCGATCAACCCGAGGTCTTTGATCGCCTTCCTGGCCCGCTGATGCGCTAGATGCTCGATCGCCGCGACGACCAGATCTTCCTTCGACCGGAAGTGATGAATCTGAGCGCCTCGGGTGACGCCTGCCATTTCGGCGACGCGCAACGTGGTGGTGCCTGCGTATCCGTAGGCCGCCAGGCAATCGACAGTGGCGTCGAGCAGACGTTGCCGCATCGCGGCGGTGCGTTCGGCTTGTGTTCGCCGCACGCCGCGCGCGTCGAGATTGTCAGGGTCACTGACTGCGCTTCCGTTGCCTGGCTGGGTCATCCCAACCGAGCCTACCGCCCAAGCGGCATGCGATTCCCCGGCTCACCGGGAATTTGCTAGGCCACCGAATGGGCCGGAGTCACAACGTCGCGGGCCGTAGCACCGTGACCGAGCGCGTGCGGGGTCCGTCGTCGCTGAGCAGCGCAATCACCAGCCCATCGGGCCCCGTGGCCGCGTACACCCCGCTGATGCCCGCCGATCGCAGGGTCCGGCCGTGGCGCGCCCCCTCGGCTTCCTCGGCCGACAGGTCGCGCCGGGGAAACCCCAGCAAGCAGGCCTCGTCGAGCGAGTAGCTCAGCTGGGGTGTTTCGGCTAGCTCGTCGAGCGTGCGCGCCTCGTCAAGCCCGAAACTGCCGACCCTGGTGCGCCGCAACGTCGTCAGATGGCCACCAACGCCGAGCGCGCCGCCAACGTCACGTGCCAGCGCCCGGATGTAGGTGCCCGAAGAGCAGTCCACCTCTACGTCGACGTCGACGAACGGACCGTCGCGCCGGACCGCGCCAACCTCGAAGCGTGCGATGCGCACCCGGCGTGAGGCGAGCTTGAACGGCTTGCCCTCCCTGGCGAGTTTGTAGGCGCGCTGGCCGTCAACCTTGATCGCGCTGACGGCTGACGGAACCTGATCGATGTCACCGCGCAGCGCGGCCACTGCCGACTCGAGCTCGGAAGCGGACACATGATCGGCCGGAATCGACTGCAGGACTTCACCTTCTGCATCTTCGGTCGAGGTGGTCAGACCAAGCCGAATGGTGCCCGCATACGATTTGTCGGTCGCGATCAGCAGCCCGAGCAGCTTGGTGGCGCGCTCTATCCCGATGACCAGCACCCCGGTCGCCATGGGGTCCAGCGTGCCAGCGTGCCCCACCTTCCTGGTGCCGAAGATGCGCCTGCAGCGGGCGACCACGTCGTGACTCGTCATGCCGGGAGACTTGTCAACGATGACGAGGCCCGGCTCGACGGCGCTCACAACACGATCGCCGTCAGCGCCAGCCCGGCCCGCACCGTCCAGCGGCCCGACAGCGCGCTCAGCGGGGCACCCGACTCGGCGGCAGGATCGATCAAAATCCTCGATTCGAAGGTCCCGGTGTCACCGGAGCCGTCGACCGTGAACGTTATCTGCGCATCCTCGAACCCGAGCCAACGATGGGTCAACGGGAACCACGCCTTGTACGTTGCCTCCTTGGCGCAGAACAGGATTCGGTCCCAGTGCAGGCCCGCCGGCAATGCGCCCAGTTCGGCGCGCTCGCCGGGCAGGCTGATGGCGTCCAGCACCCCCTTGGGCAGCACGTCGTGGGGTTCTGCGTCGATGCCGACCGTACGGACGTCGCTGCGCCTGGCCACGACGGCGCCACGGAAGCCCTCACAGTGGGTCAGGCTGCCCACGACACCGTCGGGCCAGCAGGGTTCGCCCTTGTCCCCCTTGAGAATCGGGACTGGCGGCAGCCCGAGCTCTCCGAGTGCCTGGCGTGCGCAATACCGCACGGTGACGAACTCATTGCGGCGCTTGGCCACCGACCTGGCGATCAGCGGCTCCTCCTCGGGCAGCGGCACGAGTTCGGGCGGGTCCGCATAGAGCTCGACGGCAGCGACGGGTTCGCTCACCACACCACGCAACAGCGACGTCATCGCTGCCGCCGGTCGCGGATGCGCTCCTGCATCTTCTCCGCGTTGGTCCGCATCTCCGACGTGATCTCGAAGTGGCCGCCGAAATCGTTGAGGTAGCCCGGCGCATACTTCGGGTCGGGCAGGATCTGACGCAACCAGCGATAGGGCTTGCGGCGCCGCCACTCTCGCGGATAGCCGACCGAGACTTCCTCGAACCGCACGCCGTCGTACCACGTGGTGCGCGGGATGTGCAGGTGGCCGTACACCGAGCAGATCGCGTTGTAGCGGGTGTGCCATTCCTTGGTCGCGGTGGTACCGCACCACAACGAGAACTCGGGATAGAACATCGCGTCGCAGGGTTCCCGCACCAGGGGGAAGTGGTTCACCAGGATCGACGGCGTCAACCAGTCCAGGTCCTCGAGCTTCTCGCGCGTGTGCTTGACGCGGTCGCGGCACCACGCATCGCGGGTGGCGTACGGCTCCGCAGACAGCAGGAACTCGTCGGTGCCCACGACGTTGCGCTCCCGCGCGACTGCGAGTCCTTCGGCCTTGGTGGCCGTGCCCTCCGGCAGGAACGTGTAGTCGTAGAGCAGGAACATCGGGACGATGGTCGCGGGCCCGCCCTCCTCCGTCCACACCGGAAAGGGGTGCTCGGGGGTGATGATGCCCAGCTCGTCGCACATGTTGACCAGATAGTCGTAGCGTGCGCGGCCGAAGATCTGCATCGGGTCCTTGGTCGTGGTCCACAGTTCGTGGTTTCCAGGCACCCAGATCACCTTGGCGAAGCGCTTGCGTAGCAGATCGAGGGACCATCGGATCTCATCCGTGCGCTCGGCGACGTCTCCGGCGACGATCAACCAGTCGTCCGGAGTGGCCGGATGCAGAGACTCGGTGACCGGCTTGTTGCCGGTGTGCCCGATGTGGAGGTCACTGATCGCCCAGAGCGTCGGGTGGCGATGTTCGCGCGACGGAGCAGACACAACAACTCAGCCTACTTGCGTCCCGCGGATCGGTGCGCCCGGCAACTAGAACATGTTCTCATTTCGGGTAGGTCCGACGACGCCGGACTTGTACACTCCCACGCGATGGCCTTCAAAGATGGACTAGTACGGATGCGGCGCAGCCGCTATGACGGCAGGGGGAATTGATGGCCGCCAAGCTGCGCCTGCTGTCGGCGGCGTGTGCGCTGATTGCGGCGGTGATCGTCGTCTGGCAGACCAATCCCCTCGGTGCACCCGGGTCGGATCGGATCGACCTGCGGTCCACGTCGGCACCCATGAGCAACGTCTCCACCTCCATCAAGTGGCCGGTCATCGAGACGGTGAACCCGCGCCCGTTCGACCCGTGCGAGGACATCCCGCTCGACGTAATCCAGCGGGTCGGATTGATGTTCACCCCACCGGAGCACGAGGACGGGTTGCGGTGCCACTACGACGCGGGCAACTACCAGATGGCCGTCGAGGCGTTCGTGTGGCGCACCTATGAGGCCACCCTGCCTGCCGACGCGGTCGAGTTGGACATCGCAGGCCATCGCGCAGCGCAGTACTGGATCATGAAGCCCACCGATTGGAACGACCGCTGGTGGGTCACCTGCATGATCGCCTTCAAGACCAGTTACGGCGTGTTGCAGCAGTCGCTGTTCTACTCGCCGATCGAGTCCGCCGACAATCCCGACTGCCTTCAGACCAACCTGCAGCGGGCCAACGAACTCGCCCCCTATTACAAGTTCTAGTCGCTGACCAGCTGATCCGTTGGGATCGACCGTTCGAGCATGCCGATCGACTGCTCGCCATCCCACGTGTAGCGCACCCCGGCCTCTGCAGCGCGGGAATGACCAGTTCCGCCCACAACTCGACGACGCCAGCAGGAATACGCGGGTCGTCGCCCGGCACGGTCGACGGCGGTGGACAGGGCTCGGCAGCCTCCCAGCTGCGCAGGTAACGGATGTCGGGGTCCTGGGCTAGCCGGAACGACAACGCGGTGGAACCGGTTCGCGGCAGGCCGAGCCCGAAAACGGGTGCAGCGATGGGCTCTTCGTCGATTTCGGGGTGTCGTCGCATGACACCCCTCGAACATTCGAGACAGTACCCTGCCCCTAATATGCGGGGTCGTCAAGAGCACCGAACACGACGGACCGCCGCGTGCGTAATCTGCAGACGTGCCCTCCCGCAAGCGCCCCACGCGGCTCGTCGCCCACGCACTGGCCCGGTTCTCCCACCTGCCTCCCCCGACGTCGGACTTCACCGTCCGGCGCGGCGTCCGAATCCCGATGCGCGACGGCGTCGAACTCCTGGCCACCCACTACATTCCCGAAACGCGCGCCCCCGACACCGCCGGTCCGGCGGGCACGCTGCTGGTGCGGTGTCCCTACGGCCGGGGGTTTCCGTTCGCCACCCTCTTCGGGACCGTCTACGCAGCGCGCGGGTACCACGTGGTGCTTCAGAGCGTCCGCGGCACATTCGGTTCGGGCGGCGATTTCGTCCCGATGGTCAACGAGGTCGCCGACGGCGCCGACACCGTGGCCTGGCTGCGCACCCAACGGTGGTTCACCGGATCCTTCGCCACCATGGGGCTGTCCTACCTCGGATTCACCCAGTGGGCATTGCTGAAGGACCCACCACCGGAACTGAAGGCCGCGATCATCAGCGTCGGGCCACACGACTTCAACGCCTCCTCTTGGGGCACCGGCTCGTTCTCGCTGAACGACTTCCTCGGGTGGAGCGACATGGCCGCCCACCAGGAGGACCCCATTCGAATCCGCGCGGCCGTCCGGCAATTCACCGCCCCGCGCACCGTGAACCGCACGTCTTATCAACTGCCCCTTGGGGTTACGGGCCGGACCCTGCTGGGCACCGGTGCCACCTGGTACGAATCCTGGCTGGAGCACCCCGACGCGGACGACCCGTTCTGGGACGCGCTACGGGTACCCGAGGCGCTGGACCGCGTCGAGGTGCCCGTGTTGCTAATCAGCGGCTGGCAGGATCTGTTCCTGCAACAGACCCTCGAGCAGTACCGCCACTTGCGGGCCCGCAACATCACCACGGCGCTGACCGTCGGATCGTGGATGCACGCTCAGTTGATGTCGGTGGGTGCACCGACCGCGACCCGCGAAACCCTGGCGTGGCTCGACACTCACCTGCGCGGGCAACCCGCCCCGCCACGCAGCCCGGTCCGGGTCCACGTCACCAACGGCGACTGGATCGACCTACCCGCCTGGCCGCCGCCCATGACGGAGCGAGTGCTGTATCTGCAACCCGCCCACCGACTTTCGGCGACCCGACCGGACGATGGCGCCCCGCCGTCGACCTTCACTTACGACCCGGCCGACCCGACACCCACCATCGGCGGTCGGTTGCTGTCCAACGAAGGTGGCTACCGCGACGACGGCGCACTGGCGAAGCGCGCGGACGTGCTCGACTTCACCGGCGATCCACTACCCGCCGACCTCTACGTGGTCGGCACACCGCTCGTAGCACTGTCGCACTCGTGCGACAACCCGAACCACGACGTATTCGTCCGAGTCAGCGAGGTCGACGCGAAGGGTGACTCGCACAACGTCGCGGACGGATTCCGAAGGCTGACAGACAATTCCGAGGATCCGCTGCGATTGGAGCTCGACCCCGTCGCATATCGGTTCCGGGCCGGCTCGCGCATCCGGGTGATGATCGCAGGCGGATCGCATCCCCGCTTCGCCAGAAACCTGGGCACCGGGGAAGCCGTCATCAGCGGTCGGTCGATGAAGTCTGCGACCCACACCGTCCATCACGGCGAAGGCGGCGTGTCGAGCCTGCGCCTGCCCGCCGGAGCACAGCCGCCGTCAGCCCACTGAGCTCAGCACCCGTTCGGCGAGTTCGGCGAGCGCTTGGTCGTCGCGGACCGGCGTGGCCCACCGCGGACGCAATGGCAGATCGACCCAGCTGACGCAGCCTGCGTACACCGGCGTGCGTGGCAACCGCACCGGCTCGGTGAGCGGAATGGCCTGCACCACCAGCACGGTCAGACGATGCCGCGGCCGGAAGTCCAGCCGGTCGGCCTGCACGGATTCGGGAGTCCAGATGTGCAGATCTGCGAGCTCCCCCAGCCCGTCCGGGCGGTTCACCGCAATGGCGGCAATCACTTTCGCGCCTGCCCTCACCGTGACCGCTTCCTCGGTGCTGTCGGCCGCGGCGACGTCGAGCAGCTCGCGGTGTTCGGGGCGCACTCGCTCACGGTGTCCGTGTGCGACCGTCGGGAAGAACACGAACTCCGGTGCGGCCACCGCGAAACGCTTCTCGTGAATACCGCCCTTGCGCAGGAGCACCGACTGCCTGCCGTCGAGCATCGCGTGCACGGCCGCGCTCCACTCCTTGAGCGCGGGTGTACTCACTTCGCCGCGAGTCGCGCCCGGACCTCGGGGCGGCGCAGCGGCGGCACCGTCTTGGGCGGCTGACGACGCGGTGCCAGTTCGTCCAGCAGTCGCGTGGTGGTCGCGGTGACCTCGGCGACGGCGGCTTCGAACGCGTCGACGTTGGCTCCGGTCGGACGGGTGATCCCGCTGACCTTCCTGACGTACTGACGCGATGCGGCCTCGATCTCTTCTGCGGTCGCGCGGGGCTCGAGCCCGCGCAGCTCCGTGATGTTGCGGCACATGCTTCAACCATAGGTCGAGTCGATACGGTGGGGGTATGCCGAGCGCCGAGCCCCAAGACACCGACGTCCTACTGATCGACATCACAGACCGCGTCTGCACGCTGACGTTGAACCGGCCACGGGCCCGCAACGCCTTGTCCTCGGCGCTGCGCACGCAGTTCTACGCCGCACTCCGCCACGCGCAGGCGGACGACAACACCGACGTGGTGATCGTGACCGGCGCCGATCCGGTGTTCTGTGCGGGGCTGGACCTCAAGGAGCTCGGTGACGCCACCGCGCTGCCCGACATCTCCCCCAAGTGGCCCGCGATGACCAAACCGGTCATCGGGGCGATCAACGGAGCCGCGGTCACCGGCGGGCTCGAACTGGCGCTGTACTGCGACATTCTGATCGCCTCGGAGCACGCTCGGTTCGCCGACACCCATGCCCGCGTCGGCCTGTTGCCGACCTGGGGGCTCAGCGTGCGACTACCGCAGAAGGTGGGCGTCGGACTCGCTCGACGGATGAGCATGACCGGCGACTACGTGTCCGCCCAGGACGCCCTGCGTGCCGGCTTGGTCACCGAGGTCGTCGCCCACGACGAGCTGATGCCGACTGCGCGCAACGTCGCCGCCTCGATCGTCGGGAACAACCAACTGGCCGTCCGTGCGCTGCTGGAGTCCTACCACCGCATCGACGACCAACAAACCAGCGCGGGACTGTGGATCGAGGCGACGTCGGCGACCCAGTGGATGCGCGTGGCCACCGGCGACGACATCGCGGCCAACAGCTCCGCGGTCCTGGAACGAGGACGGGCGCAGGTGCGCTGACATGAACAAGGCGCACGAGATGTGTGGCAGCGACGAGTGGCGCCAGGCCATCCGCGAGGTCATCCTGCCGTGGGCGTTGGGTGAAACCGACCTTGGCGACGACGTGCTCGAGGTCGGCCCTGGCTACGGGGCCACGACCGACGTGTTGAGCCAGGCCGTGCCGAAGCTGACGTCGGTGGAGCTCGACCCCGAGCTGGCTGCCATGCTGCGCGAGCGGTTCGCCGACGTGCCCTCCGTCGAGATCGTCAACGCCGACGCCACCACGCTGACTTACTCCGACGGAAGCTTCACCGGGGCAGCATGTTTCACGATGCTGCATCACGTACCGACCGACGATCTGCAGAACCGGCTCTTCAGCGAGCTCGCGCGCGTCCTTCGGCCGGGTGGCGCACTGGTGGCGAGCGACAGCCTTGGCAACGATGAACTCGCGGCCCACCACGAGGACGACACCTACCACCCCGTCGACCCGGCGTCGTTGCCGAATCGGTTGGCGGCAGCCGGGTTCGCCGACGTCGAGGTGCGGACGAATCCGTACGGGTGGGCCGTGATCGCGAAGACGAGCGCTGCCTAGCCCTCTACTCAGCTCTAGTCACGCGCGCGACACGGCGGCGCGGCAAACTGGACCACATGGCACAGCCGTACCCGTATCCCTTCGGCCAGCCGATGCCACCGAAGAAGCCCTTCTCGACAGTCGATCTGGTCCTGACGCCGCTGCTCTCGGGACTGCTGCTGTTCGCGTGCATCGTCGGGTTCTACTTCTCGCTGTTCGCGGGCATGGCCACCGACGGCTGCGGAGGCACGCCCGACAAGTGCAACGACGGACTCATCGGGACCGCCTACGTCGTGGCCTGGGGCGGTATCGGCCTTGCCGTGGTGGTCACGATCATCGGCATCGTCCTCGCCGCGATCAAGCGCTTGCCGATGTGGATCTGGCCCGTGGCGGGCCTGGTGATCTTCGTCGTCGGAATGGTCATCGGTGGTTTCGTGCTCAACGTCGGCGTCGGAGGCTGAACCGGGATCAACCCGTCCCGGCCACCAGCCAACGGCCCGACCACGCCCGCCAGCCCACGAACGCCAGGCGTAGCACCATGAACGTGGTCAGCCCCGACCAGATGCCGACCAGACCCCAGCCGAACGCGAGGGACAGCCAGATCAGCGGGAGGAACCCGACAAGCGCGCTGACGAGGGTGGCGTTGCGCATGAAACGGGCATCGCCGGCGCCCAGCAGGACGCCGTCGAGCGCGAACACGATTCCCGCGATCGGCAATTGGGCGACCAGGAACCACCATGGCACGCCGATGACGTCGAGCACCGACCGGTCCGTGGTGAACAGCGCAGGAAACACCGACGCACCGAGGGCGAACACCGCAGCAAGCACTGCCGCGGCGACCGTCGAGAAGATCGTCACGCGCCAGGCCACGGACTTGGCGTGCGCCAATTGGCCCGCGCCGAGCGCTGCGCCGACGAGCGACTGCGCTGCGATCGCCAGCGAATCCAGCACCAGCGCAAGGAAACTCCACAGCTGCAGGACCACCTGGTGTGCGGCGACGGCGGCCGCCCCGAATCGGGCCGCCACCGCGGCGGCCGAGACGAAGCAGGCCTGAAAGGCCATGGTGCGCAACAACAGATCGCGGCCCATCACCGCCTGAGCCCGCAGCACCGCCATGTCGATCCGCAGCGGCACCCGCTCGACGAGCAGCGCCCGACAGAAGAACAGCGCCGCCAACCACTGTCCGACCAGATTGGCCACCGCCGAACCGGTCAATCCAAGGCGCGGCATCCCCAGCCAGCCGTAGACCAGCGTCGGGCAAAGCGCCGCGGACAGAGCAAACCCGAGGATGACGTAGCGCAACGGCCTGGCGGTGTCCTGCACTCCGCGCATCCATCCGTTGCCGGCCAACGAGACAAGGATGGCCGGGGCACCCAAGATGGCGATCCGCAGCCACGGCAGGGCCATGTCGGCAATCTCACCGCCACCCGCGATCACGCGGAGCAGCGGCACCGCGGCCACCTCGACGACGACCACGACCAGCGCCCCGATCCCGACGGCGAGCCAGGTGGCCTGCACGCCCTCACCGACGGCCGACCGAAGGTTCCCCGCCCCGAAGAATCGGGCGGCCCGCGCGGTCGTGCCGTACGAGAGGAACGTCATTTGCGATGACACCACCGACAGGATCAACCCGCCGATGGCCAACCCGGCCAGGCTGACGGCGCCGAGTCGACCCACGACGGCGATGTCGAACAGCAGGTACACGGGTTCGGCGGCCAGCACACCGAGGGCGGGAAATGCCAGCCCGGCGATGCGTCGAGTGGTGGCCGCTGGCGCAGGCTGATCGCCCGGCTCAGCCAAGGCGCCCGCTGACGTGGTCAGCCAAGTCGCCGCTGACGGAGTCAGCCAAGAGCATCCGCCAGCGCCTTCACGACGACGTCGGCCGGACCGCTTGCCGAGTACCCGGCGGCGAGTTTGTGTCCGCCGCCCCCGAAGGAACTCGCGACCGTCGCAAGGTCGAAGGACCTGGCGCGCATCGAGACCGACCAGCGCTGCGGTTCGATCTCCTTGAACACCGCGGCCACCTCCGCTTGCTGCGTGGTGCGCACGATGTCGACGATGCTCTCGACCTCTTCGGGCCGCGCGTTGGCCCACTCCTCATGTCCGACAACGGCATACACCAACCCGCGGCCGCCGACCGCATCGCGTGACAATTGCGCCGAGGACAGCACCCGAGCCAGCATGGGCAACCACGAGAACGGATGACTGTCCATCAGTGCGCGGCTGACGGCAGCGTTGTCGACGCCGAGTTCGACGAGCCGCGCTGCGAGTCGATGAGCACGGGGGGTGGCCCACCGGAACGATCCGGTGTCCGTCGTCAGCCCGGCGTAGAGGCAATGCGCAACGCGCAGGTCGATGGGCTTGTCCCACGCGTCGAGCAGATCGGCGACGAGCATCGTGGTGGAGTCGGCCGACGGATCGACGTAGTTGGCCGTGCCGAAGAGTTCGTTGGACGCGTGGTGATCGATCACCAGCACCTCGCGGCCGGCATCGGCGAGTACCTGCAACGCACCCAGTCGATTCACGCTTGGGATGTCGACCGTCACCACCAGGTCGGGATCGCCGCGCATGTCCTGGGGCGGCACCAGCAGTTCGACACCAGGCAGCGACTGCAACGATTCGGGCAGCGTCGACGGTGCGGCGAAACCGACCTCGACGGCCTTGCCCGCCCGCTCGAGCACCAGGGCCAGCGCCAGCCCCGCACCCAATGTGTCGGCGTCGGGGTGGACGTGGCACACGACGCTGATCGTCTGCGAGGCGTTGAGCAGGTCAGCGGCACCGCGGGCATCGACGCGGACGCGTAGTTCGGTCGCCAGCTCAGTGTTCGGGTCGATCGCTGTCACTGGTTTCCTCAGCGTCAAGCACGGCCGTGCCGTCGTCCGGTCCCCCGCTGTTGTCCTCCACCCCAGACACACGGTACGGGTCGACCTCCCCCGCCGGTGTGGCACCCTGCCGAATCCGTGCCACGTCGGCATCCGCCTGACGGGCACGGGCCAGTAGCTCTTCCATGTGTGCAGCAGTGTCGGGCACCTTGTCCAGCACGAACGACAACGTCGGCGTAAAGCGCACTCCGGTGCCCGCGCCAACCTTGCTGCGCAGCGTGCCCTTGGCGCGCTCCAGCGCCGCCGCGGCACCTTCGTAGTCGGGCTCGTCCTGCAGCGTGTCGCCGCGCACCGTGTAGTACACCGTCGCGTCGTGCAGGTCGCCCGTGACCTTCGTGTCCGTGATGGTCACGAAGGCCAGGGGCGGATCCTTGATCTCGAACTCGATGGCCGAAGCGACGATGGTGCCGATGCGCTTGGAGAGCCTGCGGGCCCGTCCGACGTCAACCACGATGCTCCTCCCCGTCTGCTCTTCGCCCGAGAGGCTCATCGCCGCGCAAGCGCTGGTCGACCACTTAGGTGCGAGCCTTCTCGACGAGTTCGTACGCCTCGATGACGTCGCCTTCCTTGATGTCGTTGTACGTCAGTGTCAGACCACACTCGTAGCCGTCGCGGACCTCGGTGGCGTCGTCCTTCTCACGCTTCAGCGATGAGATGGTGACGGTCTCGGCCACCACGACGTTGTCGCGGATGAGGCGGGCCTTCGCGTTGCGCCGAAGGATGCCCGACGTCACGAGGCAGCCGGCGATGTTGCCGACCTTGGACGACCGGAAGATCGCCCGGATCTCGGCGCGGCCGAGCTCCTTCTCCTCGTAGATCGGCTTCAGCATGCCCTTCAGCGCGGCCTGGATCTCGTCGATGGCCTGGTAGATCACCGAGTAGTACCGAATGTCGACACCCTCGCGGTTGGCCAGCTCGGTCGCCTTGCCCTCGGCCCGGACGTTGAACCCGATGATGATGGCATTGGAGGCCGACGCCAGGTTGACGTTGGTCTCGGTGACACCACCGACGCCGCGGTCGATGACGCGCAGTTCGACCTCGTCGCCGATGTCGATGCCGAGCAGGGCCTCCTCCAGCGCCTCGACGGTGCCGGAGTTGTCGCCCTTCAGGATCAGGTTCAGCTGGCTGGTTTCCTTCAGCGCTGCATCGAGATCGTCCAGGCTGATGCGCTTGCGGGTGCGCGCGGCCAGTGCGTTGCGCTTGCGCGCGCTGCGCCGGTCGGCGATCTGGCGGGCGGTCCGATCCTCGTCGACGACCAACAGGTTGTCACCAGCACCTGGCACCGACGTGAAGCCGATGACCTGGACGGGCCGCGACGGCAGGGCGTCGTGGACGTCCTCGCCGTGTTCGTCGACCATGCGACGGACGCGACCATAGGCATCGCCTGCCACGATCGAGTCGCCGACCCGCAGCGTGCCGCGCTGAATCAGCACGGTGGCCACCGGGCCGCGACCGCGGTCCAGGTGTGCCTCGATCGCGACGCCCTGGGCCTCCATGTCGGGGTTTGCCCGCAGGTCCAGAGTGGCGTCCGCGGTCAGCAGCACCGCTTCGAGCAGTGCATCGATGTTGGTGCCCTGCTTGGCCGAGATGTCGACGAACATGGTCTCGCCACCGAAGTCCTCGGCCACCAGTCCGTATTCGGTCAGCTGCGACCGGATCCGCTGGGGATCCGCGCCTTCCTTGTCGATCTTGTTGACCGCCACCACGATCGGCACGTCGGCCGCCTGCGCGTGGTTGATGGCCTCCACCGTCTGCGGCATGACGCCGTCGTCGGCGGCGACCACCAGGATCGCGATGTCGGTGGCCTTCGCACCACGGGCACGCATGGCGGTGAACGCCTCGTGGCCCGGGGTGTCGATGAAGGTGACGAGCCGCTCGTTGCCGTCCAGTTCGGTGAGCACCTGGTACGCGCCGATGTGCTGGGTGATGCCGCCGGCCTCGCCCTCGCGGACCTTCGCCTGGCGGATCGTATCCAACAGTCGGGTCTTGCCGTGGTCGACGTGACCCATGACCGTGACGACGGGTGGCCGGAACTCGAGATCGTCCTCGCCGCCCTCGTCCTCGCCGTAGGTGAGATCGAAGGACTGCAGCAGTTCGCGGTCCTCGTCCTCGGGGCTGACGACCTGCACGACGTAGTTCATCTCGCTGCCGAGCAGCTCCAGGGTCTCGTCACCCACGGACTGGGTGGCAGTGACCATTTCGCCGAGGTTGAACAGCGCCTGCACGAGCGCGGCCGGGTTGGCGTTGATCTTGTCGGCGAAGTCGACCAG
>JAOPVI010000272.1 GCA_025966225.1 Mycobacterium sp.
GCGAATTGCCTTCCGAGCCGAAGTGCCTGCAGTTCAAGGTGATACGGCCTAGGAAATGCGTTGCACCTGCTCCAACTCAAGCCCCGTACTGCGTGGGCCGAGCAGGCCTACGTTGAGGCAGAGCAGGACGATCAGCACCGCTGCGCCGGAGAAGACGGCCACCGGCCCGAGGGCCGCCAGCGCCGGAACGGCGATGAAGGGCAGCACGGTGGACGTCGCGCGCGACAGTGAATAGGCGATGCCGCTTGCGGTGCTACGGATCGCAGTCGGAAAGATTTCGGCCTGGTAGATGTGAAACGCGTTGGAGAACACGTTCGACACTGCAGTTAGTAGGAAGCCGGCGGTGACGATCACCGCGACCTGTTCGGCCGCGGCGAACACGATGCCGCAGACGGCGATGCCGAGCGCCGAGGCGATGATGAGGTACTTGCGCTCGACCCGTTCCACGAGCGGCACCGATGCGAGCGAGCCCAGTGGGTAGCCCGCGAAGGTCAGCGCTGCGTAGCCAAGCGACTCCGTCACGGTGAAACCCTTGCTCACCAGAACCAATGGGGCGAGCGTGGCGAAGCCGTAATAGGCCACGGTCTGCAGGACCTGGAAGATCACCAGCATCACGCTGCGCGACCGGTAGTCCCGGAACGCGATCCGGAGGACCTCGCCGACACTCGGCGCATCGTCGGCCGAATCGACGGAGCCCGTGGAGGATTCGGGCGCAGCCGAGGGCGTGGTCGGGCCTGGGGCGACGGTGCGCACGACTGATGCGACGACCGCGCGCGCCTCGGCGCCGCGGCCGCGGCTCTCCAGCCAGCGCGGTGACTCCGGCAGCTGGGTGCGGATCACCAATACGAAAACCGCGCCGAGTCCGCCGAAAACCAAAAGCCAGCGCCACCCGTCGATACCAAACAGCTCCTGACGCGCGACGAGCCTGCCGCCGAGTAACGCCGCCAACGGCACCCCGAGGAAGCCGATCGTGTAGGCCCACGCAATCATCCGTCCGCGTACGCGACTGGGCATGAACTCAGCCAGGTAGGTGTCGACGAGGACCAGTTCCGCGCCGAGCCCGATGCCTGCGAGGAAGCGCAGCACCAGGAACGTCTCGATGTTGGGCGAGAAAGCGGCCGCGAGCGAGAAGAGGGAATATATAAGGAGATTCAAGATGAAGACCCGCCGCCGTCCGAGCCGGTCCGCGGCGATCGACAGCACGTTGGCCCCGACGAACATGCCTGCGAATCCGGCCGCCAGCACCATCGCCTTGCCCGTCGAACCGAGGGCGAACTCCTTGGCAAGCACCGGCGCGAGCACGCCGCCGAGGAAGACCTCGTAGAGGTCGAAGAAGGAGCCGAGCCCGACCAGCACCACCAGCCGCCAGTGCCACCTGCTGACCGGTAACCGCTCCAGGACCGATGAGGCCGCCGCAGGTTTCTCCTCTGTCACACCATCTCCCCACATCAGTCGCCGTGCGCCCGGGACCGTACTACCTCGCGCTCTGCGCCGGGTCAAACGGCGGCTTCGGCCGATGCGTACGCGCACGTCGATCTCAAGTTGCCGTCCGTAGTACCGTCCACGCGTGGTGAACTTGGCCTGCGATGACCGCGGCGACGGGGAGCCGGTGCTGTTCATTGCCGGTCAGGGCGGGGTTGGACGGACGTGGCAGCTGCATCAGGGGCCCGCATTCCTTGCGAGCGGTTACCGCGTCGTCACGTTTGACAACAGGGGAGTGGGCGCAACGGCGAATGCTGACGGTTTCACGACGGCAACGATGGTGGCTGACACCGCGGAGTTGATCGAGAAGCTCGACGCCGGTCGTGTTCGACTCGTGGCCACCTCCATGGGCTCATACATCGCCCAAGAGTTGATGTTGGCTCGTCCTGAGTTGGTGAGCCAGGCAGCGTTGATGGCCACACGTGGACGCCACGACCGTGCACGCGACTTCTTTCGCAGGGCCGAACGGGATTTCGCCAATGCCGGCGTTGAACTACCACCCACGTACGAGGCGAAACTGCGCTTGCTCGAGGGATTCTCGCCGAAGACCTTGAACGATGACAAGGCCGTTCAGGACTGGATCGACACATTTACGATGTGGCCTACGAAGTCGACTGCCGGAATCCGCGCCCAGTTTGGCATCGCGCCGGAGAGCGACCGGCTACCCGCCTACCGGGCGATCACCACACCCGTGTTGGTGATCGGGTTCGCCGATGACGTCGTGATGCCCCCGCACCTCGGCGCCGAGGTTGCCGACGCCCTTCCGAATGGGCGGTACCTGGAAATCGCTGACACCGGCCATCTGGGCTTTCTCGAACGGCCACATGCGGTGAACTCGGCAATCCTCGATTTCTTTGCGCTGATGTCGGGATGAACGAAAACAAATCGGAAAGCTGTAATTCGAGCCACCACTGTTGTGCGCGAGGCGTGGAAGTTACACTACCGCCGGTCCGAAGCCGGACCACAAAGCTGTGATTGAACTGGTGCCGAATAATTGTTCCGCGCCTCCAACCTCGGGATATGCGTTGCTATCCCGTATCACCTTGGAAACGAGCCGAGATGGGAGGCCAATCGCATGGTTTACTCTGACCTCAGATTGCACTCACCGAGGCTTTGTTGCGTTCGAGCTGACCTGCAGTCTGTCGTGCGATGGCCAAGGTGGCCACGTCCGGCGGACCGTATGTCGCCAGGCGCGGAATTTAGGGGAGGGGTTCGACCATTTTCAGGGTTCTGAGGCGGCTGTGGATTCCACTCCTGGTGCTGGTAGTTGTCTGCGCTGGAGCGTTCACCGTGTCACGGCTGCATGGCATTTTCGGCACTGACAATCGTCCAGCCTATGCCGACACGAAGGTCAACGACAGCAAACCCTTCAATCCCAAACATCTGACGTACGAGGTGTTCGGGCCGTCAGGGGCCGTGGCGAATATCAGCTACTTTGACGCAAACTCTGAGCCAACATTTGTCAAGGGAGCGAGTTTGCCCTGGTCGCTGAAATTCGAGATGACCGGAACGTCGGCCTTGGGAAGCATCTTGGCGCAAGGCGATAGCGACAGCATCGGTTGCCGCATTCTGGTGGACGACGACGTCAAAGCAGAGAAGATCTCGAATGAATACAATGCCTTCACATCGTGTTTGCTGAAGGCCGCATGAGCAACAAGACCGAAGAGCGCATCGAGCGACCGAGAATAGCGCGCACGATCCATCGATTTTCGCTGCTCATCATACTGGCGTGGTTGGCAATCACCGTTGGATTGACTATCGCCGTCCCGCCTTTGGAGCAGGTCGAGAGAGAGCACTCGGTACCGCTGACTGCCTTGGATGCGCCGTCTTTCAAGGCGGCGCAGCGAATCGGTGAAGCTTTCCACGAACCCACTTCCAGCGCTTTGGCGGTGATCGTCCTAGAGGGTGAGCAACCCATGGGTGACGTTGCCCACCGGTACTACGACGATCTGATTCGTCAGTTGAAAGACGATCCGACGCATGTGCAGCACATCCAGGATTTTTGGGGGGATCCGCTCACCGCGGGTGCCGCGCAAAGCGACGACGGCAAAGCCGCATACGTTCAACTGAACCTCGTCGGTCAAGTCGGCCAGACCGTGGGTAACAACTCGGTTAAAGCCGTCCAGGACATCGTGGCGCGCACTCCCGCGCCTCCCGGAGTCAAGGCGTACGTCACCGGACCCGCGCCGATCGTCGCCGACATGGGCGAGAGCGGTAACAGCACGGTCGTTCTGATCACGTTGGTCAGCCTCACCGTAATTTTCGTGATGCTGCTAATGACCTTTCGTTCGATTACCACCACTATCGTCATACTGCTGAGTGTCGGGATAGAACTGCAGGTGGCCCGTGGCATCATCGCGTTTCTCGGGCTTCACGGGGTCGTTGGACTTACCACGTTCGTCGTGAACCTTTTGGTGGCCATCGGGATCGCAGCTGGAACAGATTACGGGATATTCTTCTTCGGACGGTATAAAGAGGCGCGCGCGGCCGGCGAGGACCGTGAAACGGCTTTCTACACTACCTACCGCGGGGTCGCTAAAGTCGTCTTGGCCTCTGGTGTCACGATTGCCGGCGCGATCTTCTGCATGAGCTTTACGCGGCTGCCCTTCTTCCAACCCTTGGGCGTCCCCGCCGCATTGGGGATCTTGGTCGCGGTCGCGGTGGCCCTTACGCTGGTTCCCGCCATTGTGGCTGCTGGCAGCCGCTTTGGCTTGTTCGACCCCAAACAGCGGATCAACTCCCGTCGATGGCGACGAGTGGGCACGGCGATCGTCCGGTGGCCCGCGCCCATCCTCATCGCCACAGTTGCACTCTCGCTGATCGGACTGTTGACCCTGCCGGGATACCGGCCGAGCTACAACGACCAGAAGTATCTCCCGCAAGATATCCCGGCCAACATGGGCTATGCGGCGGCAAAGCGACATTTTCCAGAATCGCGATTGGCTCCGCCTGACCTACTGATGATCGAGTCCGACCATGATATGCGGAACTCTGCCGACCTCCTCGTTTTGAACAAATTGGCCAAGGCCGTCTTCGCTGTTCCAGGCATTGCCAACGTGCAGTCGATTACTCGTCCCGAGGGAACCCAGATCCCGCATACGACGATCCCATTCATGATGAGTGCACAATCTGCCGGTCAACTTTTAGGCATGCCGTTTCAAAAGGATCGCATGGAGGACATGCTAAAGCAGGCCGATGAGATGGGGACGACCATCGACACCTTGCAGCGCATGTACACCTTGTTGCAACAACTGGTCGCCACGACTCATCGCATGGTGGAGAGCACGCATGAACTACAGGACACTACGAACGAGATAAGAGATCATCTTGCGGATTTCCAAGATTTTTTTCGACCGCTCTTCAATTACCTCTACTGGGAGCCGCATTGCTATGACATTCCGGTTTGCTGGGCGATCAGGTCGGTAGCCGACGCGCTGGACTCCATCGACCAGATCACTGAAACAATGGACAAGCTCATCAAAAACCTTGATCAATTGGATGTGCTGCTACCACAGATTCTCGTCTCATTCCCTCAGATGATTGCGACTCTGGAGAGCACCCGCTCAATGATGCTGACCATGCACAGCACCATGGCCGGCACCATCAGCGCGATGGAGGCATCGAGCGACAACGCGACTGCCATGGGGAAGGCATTCGACACCGCCAATAATGACGATTCCTTTTATCTGGGGCCGGAGGTTTTCAAGAACGAGGACTTCAAGCGCGTCCTGAAGGTCTTCCTGTCACCGGACGGGAAGGCCGCGCGGATGCTGATTTCCCAAAGGGGCGATCCCTCAACGCCTGAGGGCGTTTCGCGGGTCGATCCGATCAAGGATGCGGCTGAGGAAGCGGTCAAGGGCACTCCGCTAGAAGACAGCGCCATTTTCCTCGCTGGCAGTGCGGCCTCCGTAAAAGACATCGTGGACGGATCCAAATACGACCTCTTGATCGCGGGGGTCTCCGCACTCTGCCTTATTTTCATCATCATGCTGCTCATGACCCGAAGCTTCGTCGCGGCACTGGTGATCGTCGGTACAGTGGTGCTTTCGCTGGGCGCGTCCTTCGGTCTGTCGGTTCTCGTCTGGCAGGATCTGCTCGGCTTACAAATACACTGGATGGTCCTGGCGATGGCCCTGATGGTGCTTTTGGCCGTCGGTTCTGACTACAACCTTCTGCTGGTATCGCGGATGAAAGAGGAATTAGGCGCAGGCATCAACACGGGCATCATCCGCGCAATGGGCGGCACCGGCAAGATCGTCACAGCCGCGGGTCTCGTGTTCGCAGCCACAATGGCGTCAATGCTGGTAAGCGACCTGCTCACGCTTGGTCAACTCGGGTCCACCATCGGCATGGGGTTGCTGTTTGACACCTTGGTCGTGCGCGCGTTCATGACACCTGCGATCGCCGCGCTGCTGGGGCGCTGGTTCTGGTGGCCGCAACGAGTGCGCCCCCGCCCCGCCAGTGCACTACTTCGGTCGGTAGGGCCGCGACCACTCGTGCGTTCCTTATTGCTGAGGGACTAGCGACTCAGTATGAGCACGGAAAACCCCCGGCCGCCTCTGATACCGCGGACCATACGCAGTTTCTCGCTGCTCATCGTCCTGGCGTGGGTGGCAGTGACGCTGATTTCGAATCTGGCCTCGGTCGGCTGGAGCTGGGCTTCGGCAATCCCATCACTGGAGCACGTTGCGGAGCAGCATTCCGTCTCACTGATGCCGCAGGATGCGCCATCGGTCAAGGGCCTGATGCGCATCGGCCAAGACTTCAAGGAATCCAACTCGGACAGTTCCGCGATGATCGTGCTGGAGGGGCAGCAGCCGCTTGGCGAGGATGCGCACCAGTACTACGCCGGGTTGATTCGTGAGTTGCGAAACGATCCTCAGCATGTTGAGCACGTGCAGGATTTGTGGGGGGATCGCCTTACGTCGTCGAGCGTGCAAAGCCCCGATGGCAAGGCTGCGTATGTGCAAGTCAATCTGGTCGGCAACCAGGGGACACCCTCGGGAGACCAATCGGTGGCCGCGGTCCGCAATATCGTGGATCGGACGCCGCCATCGGCCGGGGTCAAGGCTTATGTGACCGGTGCGGCACCGCTGGCTTCGGATATGCAGCACAGTGGGAACAAATCCATTCTGAAGATCACTGCGGTGACCGTCGCGCTCATCTTTACAATGCTTCTGTTCGTGTACCGGTCGGTCGTCACGGTGATCGTGCTGCTGGTCATGGTTGGCGTCGAATTAGCGGCTGCCCGCGGAGTCGTCGCCTTCCTCGGCCATACCGACGTTTTAGTGCTCTCGACGTTTGCCGTCAACATGCTGGTGTTTCTGAGCATCGCGGCCGGAACCGACTACGGGATCTTCTTCTTCGGTCGATACCAAGAGTCACGCCAGGCCGGCGAGGACCGCAAAACGGCCTACTACAGCATGTATCGCGGTGTCGTCCCTGTGGTGTTGGCGTCCGGTCTGACCATCGCCGGCGCGATCTTTTGTCTGAGCTTTGCCCGGCTACCCTACTTCCACAGCATGGCCATCCCGTGCGCAGTTGGCATGCTCGTCTCAGTCGCAGTCGCGGTGACGCTCGTTCCGGCAGGAGTAGTCGTCGCCAGTCGGTTTGGGTTGCTAGAACCCAAGCGCAGTTTGCGCGGGCATAGATGGCGCGGGATCGGCACGGCGATCGTGCGTTGGCCCGTCCCCATCCTGGTTGCTTCGCTCGCGCTTGCACTGCTCGGTTTAGCGACACTTCCGGGTTACAAAACGAGCTACAACGATCGCCTGTACATATCCAACGACATTCCCGCCAATCAGGGCTATGCCGCGGCCGAGCGCCACTTCTCCCAGGCGCGGTTGATGCCGGATATTCTGCTGATCGAAGCTGATCACGATATGCGCAATCCAGCCGATTTCCTGGTGTTGAACAAACTGGCAAAAGCGGTTTTCAAGGTCAAAGGCATTTCTCGGGTGCAGGGCATAACCAGACCTGAGGGAACACCAATCGGCCACACCTCGATTCCGTTTCTGCTTAGCCTGCAAAACGCCAATCAGGTACAAACCATGAAGTTCCAAGAAGCACGTATGGACGATCTGCTCAAACAAGCCGATGATATGGGTACGATGATTGGAATAATGCAGGATCAGTACCGCCTGATGCAAGAGATGAATGACGTGACTCATCATTTGATTGGGACAACGCACGAGCTGAAGACATCAATAGAAGAAACGCGGGATCGCATCGCCGATTTCGACGACTTCTTCCGGCCGATCCGCAATTATCTATATTGGGAGCCGCATTGCTTCGACATCCCCATCTGCAATTCGTTTAGAGCGATATTTGACACAATCGACGGAGTCGACCAGCTCGATGATAAATTGCAGGTCTTGGTTGACAACCTCGACCAACTGGATTTGATCATGCCGCAGCTGTCCGCCCAGTTCCCGCCGTTGATTGCGAGTTTGCAGAGCGTGCGGAACATGCTGCTCACGATGCACAGCACCATGTCGGGCTTCATCGAATCGATGAACGAATCGAGTCAGAACGCGTCCGCCATGGGTCAAGCGTTCGACGACAGCCGAAATGATGACTCCTTCTATTTGCCGCCGGAGACTTTCGAAAACGCGGATTTCAAACGAGCAATGGCTTCTTTCCTCTCTCCAGATGGGAAGGCAGCCCGATTCATCATTTCGCATCGCGGCGACCCCGCGTCGCCCGAGGGCATTGCCCGGATCAATCAGATAAAGACGACGGCCGAGGAGGCGCTAAAAGGTACCCCTCTCGTCAACGCCAAGACTTATATGGCTGGCGCTGCATCAACCGCGAAGGATTGGCAGGACGGCTCCAAATACGACCTGTGGATTGCAGGAGTCGCGGCGCTCTGCCTTATTTTCATCATCATGCTCATCATCACCCGTAGTCTTGTAGCTTCGTTGGTAATCGTCGGCACGGTTGCACTTTCGCTGGGCGCATCGTTTGGAGTGTCTGTATTGCTCTGGCAGTACATCCTGGGCATCAATCTGCACTGGATGGTGCTCGCAATGTCGGTGATCATCCTTTTGGCCGTGGGATCTGATTACAACTTGCTGCTCGTATCGAGGATGAAAGAGGAAATCGGCGCTGGCATCAACACGGGCATCATTCGCGCAATGGGTGGCACTGGC
This sequence comes from Mycobacterium sp., assembly GCA_025966225.1. Classification (GTDB taxonomy): domain Bacteria; phylum Actinomycetota; class Actinomycetes; order Mycobacteriales; family Mycobacteriaceae; genus Mycobacterium. Next base: position 8,634 of record JAOPVI010000272.1, read on the forward strand.
AAGGTCGTCACGACGGCCGGGTTGGTGTTCGCGCTGACAATGGCCTCTATGGTGGTCAGCGATCTGCGCATCATCGGGCAGATCGGCACCACGATCGGTCTGGGCCTGTTGTTCGACACCTTGATCGTGCGATCGTTCATGACGCCGTCCATCGCCGCGCTGCTTGGGCGCTGGTTCTGGTGGCCTCAACGAGTTCGCCCCCGCCCCGCCAGTGCCCTACTTGAGCCGGTGGGGCCCCGTTGGGCGGCACGGCGCTACTTGTTAGGGGAGCAGCGCCGCGGCGACGAGGACCCGGCTACCGCCCCGATCCCGATCCGTTCCGGCTAGCAGGCTGACACGATGTCGGTGAGTCGAACTGCCCCGCGGTAGCCGCGCGTAACATCGGCGGAACGCGGGCCGATAGGGGAGATACACCTCGCGATGGTTTTGAGTTCGGCGGGATGGTGGGTAACTCAGCCCGATGATCGGCAATCTCGGACCGAGTTTCGAATGGACGATTAGAGTGATGCAATTAATTAGGGGAGGAACCCACACGTGATCAAACCATCGTTGACCAGACTGGCTGCCGCGGCTGGCGGTCTCGCGTTGTCCCTGGCGGCTGGAACCGGGGTTGCGGCCGCAGCCCCCGATCTGGGCCCAGCCGTCAACACGACATGCACTTACCCGCAACTGGTGTCGGCGCTGAACGCATCAGGTCCGGCGGCTGGCGCGATGTTCAATCAATCGCCAGTGCTGCAGGCCGGTTTGCAGCAGTTCCTGGCATCGGGGCCGGCTAAACGACAGCAGATGGCCCAGAATATGGCGACCGCGCCAGCGTTTGCGCCGTACCTCCCAACGGTCGAACAGGCGTTCAACACCTGCAATAACTTCTGACCGG
>JAOPVI010000285.1 GCA_025966225.1 Mycobacterium sp.
CCCTGTCCGAGCAGCGGTGGCGCTACCCGGCGACCGCGGACCGAACCCGGGCCGCGCTGCGCGACTGGATCACCGAGACCGATATCAGCCGCTACGTTCTTGTCGGGCCACACGACACGCGGCTGCACCTCGACACCAAACACCCGGCGCACCTGGACCTGCTGCTCGACGAAATCACCGCGGGCAACCAATGGGTGTTCCGCGCCCCGGAGCCGGACCAGATGGGTGTCGTGGGCGACCACCGGGCGGCAACGCACCCCGTCGAGGCGGTGGTCACCGTCGCCGCCCCCACAACCTCGCTAGCCGAGCCCGACCTGACGGGCTGGCCGCTACACGACCCCGCCGACGATCAACTCCGGCTGCTGGTGCCGGGGGGCGCCTGGACCGCATTTGTCATCACTGCAGCGAGCCACTCCCACGACCGCTTCCTGCGGGCCTTCGCCGACGCCTTCCCCGACCTCGTCGGCGACTGGTACTTCGTGCGCTACCGAGAAAACGATCAAGACCAGTTACGCCTGCGGGTGCGCCGCCCGGTTGCCGAGCTCACCGGCGTCTTGGCGTGGCTGGCCGAGGCTCGCCTGGCCGGGCGCGTCGGCGACTACACGATCCCCGTCTACCACCGCGAACTCGAACGCTACGGCGGACCCCGAAGCTTCCCGTGCTACGAACGGCTGTTCTGTCGCGAGACCGCGCACATCGTCGCCATGCTCCCGATCATCGACCCCAACCCGCCGACCCCGGCCACTTCCGCCCCGCTCATCAGGCCAGGCGTCGAGGCCGCCGCTGGTGTCCTGACCCAATGGCTCGACGGTCTCGACCCGAGCCGGGTGAACGCCGGCGAGGTGATCGACGTCGCGGTCGAGAACTACAGCCGGGAGCTCGGCGCGACGGTGCACGGGATCAAAACCACGCTGCGCCAACAACATCCGCAAGTCGATGCGAACAACGACCTGGCCGCCGCCCTGCGCGAGTTCTGGGCCGACTCGGCCCAGCGCGACGCGGTGATGACGCCCAACGTGCTGCAAAGCGCGAGCCACCTGCTGTGCATCCGGCTGGGCCTGCGGCGGCACGAGGAGTTCGCCGCCATGTGGTTGGTCAAGACCGAACGAAACCGCCTCGAGCGGCGCACTCCCCGACCCCGATGACAAACCCCACCTGGGTTCCTCGTTGGATAAGGTGGCGCGGACGCGGTATTGTGCTCCCTGCAAACACAGTCTGACGCAACGCCTTTCACCCGAATGCTCACCGACACACATTCGCCCGACGCTACTCCCGCCCGTAACCCGTCGAAGACGACATCGGTGACACGTTCGGCCACATCAGCGTTGTAGCCCTGCATGGCCTGGCAGTCGACCCGGGGTGCGTTGACTTCGGCGACCGTGACATCGGGTCGCACCGCGCCTGAACGTTGCGCGGCGACGAGCAATCCTCCACTGACAACAACTACCCTTCCCCTTTCGGCGCACGAGCCGAGACTCAGACGACGGGGGTCAAAATTCACCCGCGTGAGTTCTAGTCAAAGTCGCAACACCGACGATTTCCTCGAGGCTGGCAGGGCAGCGACAGTTCGGCGGGACAGCGGTCTTGGAGGATCATGCTGAAGCCGATGACCGCCGACGCGGTGAACGCGGCGGCCCACACCGCCGAGATCGCATGGTTGATGTCGAGGAACAGTGAGGAGTTCCAATACCCTTGCGGTGCAACTTCTTTGGCATATGCCACGCCATCCGCATGCGGTGTGCCGGACTGCAGTCGGGAGATTGCCCGACACGCCAGCCACCCCCGCCGGTCCTACGTACCCGTGTAGGTCTCCGGGTCGGGTCGGAACCGGGTGCCGTCGTCCAGTGCGTTGAGGGCGTCCATGTGCTCGGAGGCTAACTCGAATTCGAAGACGTCGGTGTTCTCGGCGATCCGCTCGGGTGAAGACGACCGAGGGATCACGACGTTGCCCAGCTGCAGGCTCCACCGGATCAGCGCCTGCGAAGGGGACTTGCCGTACTCGGCGGCGATCGAGGTGACCGTCGGGTTGTCGAGCAGCTTGCCCACGCCCAAGGGACCGTAGGCCTCGGTGGCGATGCCGTGCTCGGCGTGGAAGGCGCGCATCGAGGCCTGGTTCAGCAGGGGATGCAGCTCGATCTGGTTGACCGTAGGCACCGAAAAGCACAGGTCCATCACGTTCGTCAGATCGTCGGGCATGAAGTTGCAGACTCCTACCGACTTCGTGTCGCCGACGTCCTTTGCCTTCAGCATGCCGCCGTAGCTGTGCACGTATCTGCCGGTATCGCCAGCGGGCCAGTGGATGAGATAGAGGTCGACGTAGTCCATGCCGAGCCGCTTCAGGCTGGCCTTCAACGCTTCCTGCCCCGTCGTGTAGCCCTGGTCTTCGGTGGCCAGCTTGGTGGTGACGAAGATCTCGGCGCGCGGGATGCCCGATGCTGCGATCGCCTTGCCCACCGCTGCTTCGTTGCCGTAGGCCGCAGCCGTATCGATGAGCCGCACGCCGATTTCGAGCGCGGCGGATACCGCGCGCTCGGTATCTGCGTCCGAGAGCTCACCGACGCCGATGCCGAGCGCTGGGATCGCGTTCTCGTCGTTGAGAGCCACGTTGGGAATCGCTGCCGCCGAGGTCATGTCACCTGCTCTGTGATGTTGAACGTGGATCGGGAACACCGCTCGGGGTTCACCGACTTGAATGAGGATATTACGGGCTACTTACGGCCAGCCAATCCAGTGCGTCGCCTTTGGTGTGGCCAAACCGTCGACCCGCTGGCCGAGGTGAATTAGCGTCAGTGGACGTGAGCGATCCAGGTGGCATGGCGACGAGTTCGCCGGCAAAGTCGGCATTCGCAGGTTCGGTGCTTCATCAGGCCGCGGGGCATCCCGGCCGCAGCCGCCTTGCGGTGCTCAACGCCGCCAGCGCAGGCATGCTGCGACTCATGCCGCGGATTCCCGATTCCGTGAAGAAGCTGCTGCTCGGCGGAAAGACCATCACGATCGACGGCAACACCCTCGACACCACCCTGCAATTCATGCTCACCCTACAAAAGTCCTCAGGAGTCAGCGGGTTGGTCGCAAGCAGTGACGTCGGCGTGGCACGGGTCCAGCTACGCAAACTGGCCAGGGTCGTCACCGCCGACATCGCCGTCGGCGTCAAGGACCTGACGGTGACGGGAGCCGCGGGTCCACTCCGGGCGCGTCACTACGCCCCGGGTGAGCCCGTCGGCGCAGCAGGATTGCGACCGTTGCTCGTCTTCTTCCACGGAGGCGGATTCGTGATCGGCGACATCGAGACCCACGACGCGCTATGCCGGCTGATCTGCCGCGACGCCGAGGTGCACGTGCTGTCGATCGACTACCGGCTGGCACCGGAGCACAAGGCGCCTGCGGCGGTCGAGGACGCATACGCCGCGTACCGGTGGGCCGTTGACCACGTTGGTGAACTTGGCGCCGATACCGCTCGCATCGCGGTCGGCGGCGATAGCGCCGGTGGGAACCTGGCCGCCGTGGTGTCGCAGCTGGCGCTCGAGGACGGGGCCCCATTGCCCGCGCTTCAGCTGCTCATCTACCCGGTCACCAACTACTTCAGCGGCGAAACGCGTTCGACGACCCTGTTCGCCGACGGGTTCTTCCTCACCAAGAAGGACATGGACTGGTTCCGCGCGCACTATCTCGGAGGCGCTGCGATCGACGACTCAGATCCGCGCATCTCGCCGTTGCTTGCCGACGACCTCTCGGGGCTTCCCCCGGCCTTGGTGTTGACGGGTGGCTTCGACCCGTTGCGCGACGAGGGCGCCCAGTACGCCGAGGCCTTGGCCGCCGCAGGCGTGCCGGTCGACCATCGGCAGTTCGGATCGCTCGTCCATGGGTTTGCGAACTTCTTCCCGCTCGGCGGGGCAAGCGCGAGTGCCACCGCCGAACTGGTTTCCGCACTTCGGGCCCATCTGGACCGCGGCGAGAGCGCCTGACCACCCACTCGAACGCGCCGGTACCCTAGTGCCGTGGCCACGAAACCCAAGAAGACCGCCAGCTACGACCTGAAGGCCGCCGACCGCAGACGCGACATGCTCGTCCGGGTCGGACTCACCGCGATCGTGGCGATCATCGCCGTGGTCCTGGTGGGCTACATCGTGATGAGCGGCAAGTCGAAGCCCGCGTCGGGCGAGGCGAAGGCGGTCCGCGTCGCGTCGAGCAGCCTCATTACCAAAGAGGACAAGCAACCGAAGGTCGTGTTGGGGCTCTACGAGGACTTCCTGTGCCCGGTGTGCCGCGGTTTCGAGGCGGCCTTCGGCCCGACGGTGAAACAGCTGATCGACAGTGGTGCCGTCGCTACCGACTACTACATGGTCGCAATCCTCGACTCCTCGGCGACCAAGAACTACTCGTCTCGAGCCAGCGCGGCCGCCTACTGCGTGGCCGACGCGGACACGACCCCCAACAAGGAAGTGTTCTCCCGATTCCACGCCGCGTTGTACGCCCAGCAGCCCAGCGAGACGGGCTCGTCGTTCCCCGACAACAAGGCGCTGATCGAGACGGCGCGCCAGGCCGGGGCCGGGGGCAACGTGCCCGACTGCATCAACAGTGGCCGCTACCTGCCATTGGCTGAGGGTCTCGCGGCCGCGACCAATGTCACTGGAACTCCGACCATCCGGATCAACGGCGACGACTTCCCCATCTCCGGCCCGAATGGCCCGGCGAAGCCCGCGGACCTGGTCGCCAAGGTCAAGGCGATCGTCGGTGACGTGCCGGGCCTGACCGCCGCCCCGGCCGCACCGGCGCCGCCAGCCGCTCCGGCCGCTCCGGCCGCTCCGGCCGCTCCGGCCGCTCCGTAACCGTGTCTGCGCCAAGCACGGACGCCGCAGAGTCGGAGTCGGGGTCGGAGTCGGACACCAAGACTCCGGTTCGGGTGGGCACCGCCAGCGCCATCTGGGTTCTGATTGCCGGCGTGCTCGGGCTCACCGCAGCCATCACGTTGACGGTCGAGAAGATCGAGCTGCTCATCGACCCGAGTTACGTCCCGTCGTGCAGCATCAATCCGGTGCTGTCGTGTGGGTCGGTGATGGCCACCCCGCAGGCGTCCGCGTTCGGCTTCCCCAACTCACTCCTCGGCATCGTCGCGTTCTCGGTGGTCGTGGTCACCGGCGTGTTGGCGGTTGCGAAAGTGGCTCTGCCGCGGTGGTATTGGGCCGGACTGGCCGCAGGGACGTTGCTCGGTGTCGTCTTCATCCACTGGCTGATCGTGCAGAGCCTCTATCAGATCGGGGCGCTGTGCCCGTACTGCATGGTGGTGTGGACCGTCTCGATTCCGCTGCTCGTGGTGGTGGCGTCGATCGCATTGGCGCCGCTGGCGGACAACAAGGTGGCCAGAGTGGTCCATCAGTGGCGATGGTCGCTGGTCACGCTGTGGTTCGTGGCCTTGATTCTGATGATTTTGGTGCGGTTCTGGAATTACTGGTCGACGCTGATGTGAGCGTGCTCGGTCGAGCCGAGCGGTTAGGGTTACGCGTGATCAACGGTGATATCTAAACTCCTGGTCGCCAACCGCGGGGAGATCGCGATCCGTGCGTTTCGCGCGGCGTATGAAATGGGCATCGCGACCGTCGCGGTATACGCGTACGAGGATCGCAATTCCTCGCATCGCCTCAAGGCCGACGAGTCCTATCAGATCGGCGAGGTCGGGCACCCCGTGCGCGCCTATCTGTCGGTCGACGAAATCATCCGCGTCGCTCGGCATGCCGGTGCCGACGCCATCTATCCCGGGTACGGCTTCCTGTCCGAAAACCCCGAACTCGCCGCAGCGTGCGCCGAGGCGGGTATCGCGTTCGTCGGCCCAAGCGCCCACGTCTTGGAGCTGACGGGCAACAAGGCCCGTGCGATCGCGGCCGCCCGTGACGCGGGCCTGCCGGTGCTTACGTCGTCGGAACCGTCGGCGTCCGTCGACGAGCTCATCGCGGTGGCCACGAACAACCCAGGCATGCACTTCCCGCTGTTCGTCAAGGCCGTGTCGGGCGGCGGCGGACGCGGGATGCGCCGCGTCGTCGTTGCCGACGCGTTGGCGGAGGCGATCGAAGCCGCCAGCCGGGAGGCCGAGTCGGCGTTCGGCGATCCGATGGTCTACCTCGAGCAGGCCGTGCTCAACCCGCGCCACATTGAGGTCCAGATCCTGGCCGACGGGCAGGGCAACGTCATTCACCTCTTCGAGCGGGACTGCAGTGTGCAGCGCCGCCACCAGAAGGTGATCGAGCTGGCACCGGCGCCCAATCTGGCGCCGGAGCTGCGCGACAAGATCTGCGCCGACGCCATCGCGTTCGCCAGGCAGATCGACTACACCTGCGCGGGCACCGTGGAGTTCCTCCTCGACGAGCGCGGGCACCACGTGTTCATCGAGATGAACCCCCGCATCCAGGTCGAGCACACCGTCACCGAAGAGATCACCGACATCGACCTGGTGGCCAGTCAGCTGCGGATCGCCGCGGGGGAGACGCTGGCCGACCTTGGCCTGAGCCAGGATTCGGTCTACGTGCGCGGCGCGGCGATGCAGTGCCGCATCACCACCGAGGACCCGGGCAACGGCTTCCGGCCAGACACCGGCCGAATCACCGGCTACCGGTCGCCGGGCGGCGCGGGCGTCCGGCTGGACGGCGGCACGAACCTGGGTGCCGAGATCGGTGCGCACTTCGACTCGATGCTGGTCAAGATGACGACCCGCGGCCGTGACTTCTCGACCGCGGTGACGCGCGCCCGTCGCGGTTTGGCCGAGTTCCGGATCCGTGGGGTGTCGACGAACATCCCGTTCCTGCAGGCCGTGGTCGACGACCCGGACTTTCGGGCGGGCCGGGTCACCACGTCGTTCATCGACGAGCGGCCGCATCTGCTCACTGCGCACATCCCCGCCGACCGCGGCACCAAGATGCTCAACTACCTCGCCGAGGTCACGGTCAACTCGCCGTACGGGGGCCGGACGCGGGTGTACCCGCAGGACAAGCTGCCGGACTTGGACGTTGAAGACGTCGCATCGACGCCGCCACCGGGGAGCAGGCAGCGGTTGATCGAACTGGGACCGGACGGTTTCGCGGCCTGGATGCGGGACTCGCCCGCGGTGGGCGTCACCGACACGACGTTCCGCGACGCACATCAGTCGCTGCTCGCCACCCGGGTGCGCACGTCCGGACTGCTCGCGATCGCGCCGTACATCGCAAGGATGACCCCCGAGTTGCTGTCCCTCGAGTGCTGGGGCGGCGCGACTTACGATGTCGCCCTTCGGTTCCTGAAGGAAGACCCGTGGGAACGGTTGGCTGCGCTGCGTGAGGCGGTGCCCAACATCTGTCTGCAGATGCTGCTGCGGGGCCGCAACACGGTCGGCTACACGCCGTACCCGGAGGTCGTCACGTCGGCGTTCGTCGAGGAGGCCACCGCGACGGGCATCGACATCTACCGGATCTTCGATGCGCTCAACAACGTCTAGTCGATGCGGCCGGCCATCGACGCGGTCCGCGAAACCGGTTCTGCGGTAGCCGAAGTCGCCATGAGCTACACCGGCGATCTTTCCGACCCCGCCGAGACGCTCTACACGTTGGACTACTACCTCAAGCTCGCCGAGCAGATCGTCGACGCAGGTGCGCACGTACTGGCGATCAAGGACATGGCCGGGCTACTGCGGGCACCCGCCGCGACGACACTCGTTGCGGCGCTGCGCAGCCGATTCGACCTGCCCGTGCACGTGCACACCCACGACACTCCCGGCGGACAGCTGGCCACCTACACCGCGGCGTGGCAGGCGGGCGCCAGTGCGGTCGACGGCGCAGCCGCCCCGTTGGCCGGGACCACCAGCCAGCCCGCGCTGAGCTCCATCGTGGCCGCCGCTGCGCACACCCGATACGACACCGGACTGTCGCTGCGGGCCATCTGCGATCTGGAGCCGTACTGGGAAGCGCTGCGAAAGGTGTACGCACCCTTTGATGTTGGGACATCCGCTATGCCTGCGCCAACGGGTCGGGTGTACGAGCACGAGATTCCCGGCGGCCAGCTGTCGAACCTGCGCCAGCAGGCGATCGCGCTCGGCCTCGGGGACCGCTTCGAGCAGATCGAGGAGAACTACGCCGCGGCCGACCGGGTGCTCGGGCATCTGGTGAAGGTGACGCCGTCGTCGAAGGTCGTCGGCGATCTTGCACTCGCCCTCGTCGGGGCCGGGGTGAGCGCCGACGAGTTCGCCGCCGATCCGGCACGATTCGACATCCCGGACTCGGTCATCGGGTTCCTGCGCGGCGAACTCGGAGACCCGCCAGGCGGCTGGCCCGAACCGCTGCGCACCAAGGCCCTAGAGGGCCGCCCGCCTGCCAAGCCGACCCAGGAACTCACCGCCGAGGACGAAGCCGTGCTGGCAACGCCGGGCCTCAAGCGCCAAGCCGCCCTCAACCGACTGCTCTTTCCCGGTCCGACAAAGGAATTCGAGGCACACCGGGAGATCTACGGTGACACCTCGCGGCTGTCGGCCAACCAGTTCTGGTACGGGCTGCGTCATGGCGACGAACACCGCATCCAGATCGACAAGGGCGTCGACCTCATCATCGGGCTCGAGGCGATTTCCGAAGCCGACGAACGCGGCATGCGCACCGTGATGTGCATCATCAACGGCCAACTCCGGCCCGTGGTGGTGCGCGATCAGAGCGTCGCCGTCGACATCCCAACCGCAGAGAAGTCCGATCGCACCAATCCCGACCACGTGGCCGCGCCGTTCGCCGGTGTCGTGACCGTGAACGTTTCCGCAAACGACGTCGTCGAGGCCGGCGCGACCATCGCCACCATCGAGGCCATGAAGATGGAGGCTGCGATCACCGCGCCCAAGGCGGGCAAGGTGGCCCGCGTGGCGGTGCAGGCGACCGCGCAGGTCGAAGGCGGTGACCTGCTGGTGGTGATCGGTCCGGCGCTGGGGGTCCCCCCGCTTGCGGGGGAGAGCGAAGCGACCGGGGGATCGGTCTGACCCGCATCGTCGGCGGTCAGTTCGGGGGTCGCCGAATCTCGGTGCCGCAGGGCCGCTCTCGAGGTGGGCCCGGTTCAGGCACCCGACCCACGACGGACCGGGTCCGCGAGTCGCTGTTCAACGTCCTGACCGCTCGCATCGACCTGGCGGGCGCCTCGGTGCTCGATCTCTATGCCGGATCGGGTGCACTTGGGCTGGAGGCACTTTCGCGCGGTGCCGTTTCCGCGATGTTCGTGGAGTCCGACCGCCGCGCTGCCGGCGTCATCGAGGACAACGTTGCTGCGCTCGGCGCCACCGGCGCGGTCGTGCGCTGCGGCAGCGTCGCCTCCGTGCTCGCATCGGGTACCCACCGTCCCGCCGACGTGGTGTTCGCCGACCCTCCGTACGAGGTGCCGTCCGCCGACGTCGAGGCGGTGCTCTCGGCGCTCATCGCGGACGGCTGGGTGAATGCGGGGGCCATTGCGGTGGTCGAACGCCCCACTTCCGCTCTGCCGTTGGCATGGCCCGCCGGATGGACGCCGGATCGAGACCGCCGCTACGGTGACACCCGCCTCGAATTCGGCGAGATCGCGTAGCGTCGTCCACCATGAGTGGCGCCGTATGCCCCGGTTCGTTCGACCCCGTGACCCTCGGCCACATCGACGTCTTCGAGCGTGCCGCCGCTCAATTCGACGAAGTAGTGGTCGCCGTGCTGGTCAACCCGAGCAAGCAGGGCATGTTCACGCCCGAGGAGCGCATCGCCATGATCGAGGAGTCGTGCGCGCATCTGCCGAACCTCCGCGTCGAATCCGGCTCGGGGTTGGTCGTCGACTTCGTGAAGGCCCGCGGCCTTACCGCGATCGTCAAGGGGCTTCGCACGGGCACCGACTTCGAATACGAAGTGCGGATGGCGCAGATGAACAAGCACATCGCGGGCATCGACACGTTCTTCGTGGCGACCACGCCCCGCTATTCCTTCGTGTCGTCGTCGCTCGCCAAGGAGGTCGCGACGCTGGGTGGTGACGTCGCCGCGCTTTTGCCGGATTCGGTCAACAGGCGGATCGGCGACAAGCTCGAGGGTTGACGGCGCTAATCCCGCCGGTCGACTTCCGCCGCGATGCCCGCCGAGCGTGCGGCCATGGCGGGAAATCCGCCGGTGTATCGCCCTGACTGCACGTTGGGCGATGGCACGGCCCCCGAAGAGGTCATCCACGACACACCGGCGTGGCAAACCGAGTCACAGGGGTATCACCAGGCACACTAGTAACAACTAACTAGGCCTGGAGGGTGTTGCCGTGTACCGAGTATTTGAGGCGCTCGACGAACTCGGCGCGATCGTCGAAGAAGCCCGCGGTGTGCCGATGACGGCGGGGTGCATGGTGCCCCGCGGCGACGTGCTCGAGTTGATCGACGACATCAAGGACGCGATCCCCGGCGAGCTCGACGACGCCCAGGACGTGTTGGATGCCCGCGACGGAATGCTGCGGGAAGCCAAGGAACACGCCGACCACATGGTGTCCACCGCGACCACCGAGGCGGATTCTCTGATCAACCACTCGCGAGCCGAAGCCGATCGCATCCTGGCCGACGCCAAGGGTCAGGCCGACCGGATGGTCGGCGAGGCACGCCAGCACAGCGAACGCATGGTCGGCGAGGCCCGCGACGAGGCCGTCCGGATCGCGGCGACGGCGAAGCGCGAGTACGACGCCAGCACCGGGCGCGCGAAGGGCGAGGCCGACCGCCTGATCGAGAACGGAAACCTGTCCTACGAGAAGGCCGTTCAAGAAGGCATCAAGGAACAGCAGCGGCTCGTCGCCCAGACGGAAATCGTCCAGACGGCCACCGCCGAGGCCACCCGCCTCATCGACTCGGCTCATGCCGAGGCCGACCGACTGCGCGGAGAGTGCGACATCTACGTCGACAGCAAGCTCGCGGAGTTCGAGGACTACCTCAACGGCACGCTGCGCTCGGTCGGTCGTGGCCGACACCAGCTACGCACCGCGGCGGGCACACACGACTACGCGCAGCGCTAACGCTTTCGGAGGGTGGGAGCGAAGCGACCCGGGATGACGCCTTCGGAGGGTGGGAGCGAAGCGACCCGGGATGACGCTTGGGTCGTTTCACGTCGGTCGTAGGATGACCGCCATGGCGACCCACGGCGTACATCGGGGCCCGCGATCGCCCCTCGTCATCGACATCGCTCGGCTCGGTCGGCGACCCGGTTCGATGAACACCCTCCAAGAAACGGTGCCTTCGCCGGCCCGCATGGGCGTGGAACTCCTCGCCATCGAGCAGGGGGCACCGCTCGAGCTCGATCTTCGGCTCCAGTCGGTGTCGGAGGGCGTCCTCGTCACGGGAACCGTTTCGGCGCCGACGACGGGGGAGTGCGCACGCTGCCTGACGCCGATTACCGGCGACATCGAAGTCGACATCACCGAGCTGTTCGCCTACCCGGGCAGTCAGACCGAGGCCACCACCGAGGACGACGAGGTCGGACACGTCGTCAGTACACGAGGGATCGACACCATCGACCTCGAGCAGACGATCGTCGACGCCGTCGGATTGCTGCTGCCATTCTCGCCGGTGTGCGGCGACGACTGCCCCGGACTCTGCCCCGAGTGCGGTACACCCCTGGCCAGCGCCGGACCCGACCATCACCACGACGCGATCGACCCCCGGTGGGCCAAGCTGTCCACGATCACGCCCATCGAACAGGAGCCCGACGGATCGGGAGCTCCTTCGTGACCGTTGACCGTGCGCCCCTGCTCGAGGCATTGGGGGTGGACTTGCCCGACGACCTGCTGACCATCGCGCTGACGCATCGCAGCTTTGCCTATGAGGCCGGAGGCCTCCCGACCAACGAGCGGCTCGAGTTCCTCGGCGACGCGGTGCTAGGCCTGGTCGTGACGGCCGAGATCTTCACCAAGTACCCCGAGCGCAGCGAAGGTGAGCTGGCCAAGCTCAAGTCAGCCGTCGTCAACACCCAGGCGTTGGCGCGGATCGCCCGCGAACTCGCAGACGACGGGCTTGGGGCGTATCTCCTGCTCGGACGCGGCGAAGTAGGCAGCGGAGGAGCGCAGAAGTCCAGCCTGCTTGCCGACGGCCTGGAATCGCTGCTTGGGGCGATCTACGTCCAACACGGACACGAGGTCGCGCACGAGGTCATCATCCGGCTCTTCGGTGACGTGCTGGAAACTGCGGCGAGTCTCGGCGCCGGACTGGATTGGAAGACGAGCCTCCAGGAACTGGCCGCCGTGCGTCGGTTGGGCGTCCCGTCGTACGTGGTGAGTTCGACCGGACCCGAGCACGACAAGCACTTCACCGCGCGGGCGGTCGTCAACGACGTCGGCTACGGCGCGGGCGCGGGGCGCACCAAGAAAGCGGCCGAGCAGCACGCGGCCGAGGCCGCGTACAAGGCGTTGGACGCTCTACCGGACTCGGGCGACTGACGGGATGCCCGAACTCCCCGAAGTCGAGGTCGTGCGGCGTGGTCTCGCCGATCACGTCACCGACCACGAGATCACCGCCGTACGGGTGCACCACCCACGCGCGGTGCGCCGCCACGAGGCCGGGGCGGCCGACCTCACTGCACGCCTGCTCGGCACCCGCATAATCGGCACAGGCAGGCGCGGAAAGTACCTGTGGATGACGCTCGACAGCGGCGACGCCCTGGTCGTCCACCTCGGAATGAGCGGGCAGATGCTGCTCGGGCCCGTCACGAAGACCGAGCACCTTCGCATCGCCACCCTGCTCGATGACGGCACCGCGATGAGCTTCGTCGATCAGCGCACGTTCGGCGGGTGGATGCTGACCGACCTGGTCACCGTCGACGGCAGCGAGGTGCCTGCGCCCGTCGCGCACATTGCCCGCGACCCGCTCGACCCCCGCTTCGATCGGGACGCGGTGGTGAAGGTGTTGCAGCGGAAGCACTCCGAGATCAAGAGGCAACTCCTCGACCAGACCGTGGTGTCGGGAATCGGCAACATCTACGCCGACGAGTCGCTGTGGCGCGCGAAGGTACACGGGGCCAGGATCGCCGAGACGTTGACGAAGCCGAAGCTGGCGTCGATCCTCGACCACGCTGCGGCCGTGATGACCGATGCCCTTGGCCACGGCGGGACGTCGTTCGACTCGCTCTACATCAACGTCAACGGAGAGTCGGGCTACTTCGACCGCTCGCTCGATGCCTACGGCCGCGAAGGGCTTCCGTGCCACCGGTGCGGTGCGGTCATGCGGCGCGACAAGTTCATGACCCGCTCGTCGTATTACTGCCCACGCTGCCAACCACGGCCGCGGTCCGGACCTGGGTGATCAGTGACCGCCCAGCCCCGGTAGCCCGGCGAGCGCAGGCGAATCGGTCATGCAGAACTTCCACTCGCCGGATTCCTTGCGGAAGTAGATCGTGCTGTTCGGAACTCCGGGGTTCTGACTGCCGGTCACCGTCAGATCGGCCGTGGCCTTGGAACCGGTGACCTTGATGTCGGAGATCGAAACCGAAGGGGCGGGCTTGCCGTCCGCGCCGCCAGGCACGTCGAGCGCACCGAGGCCGCCCAGCTTCTTGAACACCTCTTGATCGTTCTGGCAGAAGTGTTTTTCCAGCAGCTGCTGTGGGTCGGTGCTGCCCGGCGACTCGGTCAGCAAGCTGCGGATCTGGTCCTCATCCGAAGATCCGGAGCTGCCGGAGCGCCCGGCCGTGGTCGAGTCGTTGCTGTCCGAGCTGGTGGCCAACACGATGGTCAGAACCACGCCGATGATGGCGAGCACGGCCACCCCACCGATCAGCCACCACTTTCCCGATCCGCCCGACTTGGGTGGCGGGTAACCCTGGGGCGGATAACCGAAGCCCTGCGGCTGTTGGGGCTGGTACCCAAAGCCGGGTGGCTGCTGCGGGGGGTACCCGTATCCCGGCTGCGGGTAGCCGTAACCCGGCTGTCCGTATGCGGGTCCCTGAGGATATTGCGGATATTGCGGATATTGCGGGTATTGCGACGCGTACCCCGGAACTTGTTGCGGGTAGCCCTGTGGCTCACCGGGTCCGGGGGGCGGCTGCTGCGGCGGCCAGGGCTGGCCGCCGGGGACACCCGAGTCGGGTGGAAGGTAGGTCATTCGCATGTGCTCCTGTGCATTGTGCTTCTTGTGAAACGTACCTCGGCCGTGTGTGAAAGCGCTTCGAGCGGGTCCTGCGTCGTGTCACGGGTACGTATCAAGGACGTGTGCCACGCCGTCATGCAGAACTTCCAGTCGAGGGACTCCTCGCCGAACTTGATCGCGCTGCCGTTGAGCTCACCGCGGGCGCGCTTGCCGGTTACCTCTACGCCGATCAGCGGGCTCGACCTGTCGAAGTGTGGGACGGAAGTCGAACTCCCGCGCGAAGCTCTGCGGCGGCATCAGCTGCGTCGGCCGCGGCGAGTAACCGGCATAGTGCGGACGGGCCCACGGGTCGACCGGGGGAATCGGTGCGACGTAACGCGGGTTCTCGTATTGCGGGTTGTACGGGGCGACACATGAGTTTCGCGACTTCGACAAGGTATGAACAGAGACATGACAGAACTCTGGGTCGAGCGCACTGGGGTGCGCCGGTACACCGGTCACAGTGCACGTGGCGCCGAGGTCTTGGTCGGTTCGGAGGACGTCGAGGGCGTCTTCACGCCAGGTGAACTCCTGAAGATCGCGCTGGCGGCCTGCAGCGGAATGAGCAGTGACCACCCGCTGCGCGGCCGACTCGGTGACGACTACCAGGCCACCATCAGGGTGTCCGGACCCGCCGACCGCGAAGAAGAGCGCTACCCCCTCCTCGAGGAGCGCCTCGAGGTCGACATGTCCAGCCTTAGCGAGGAGGACAGGGTCAAGCTCCTGACGATTGTGAGGCGGTCCATCGACAAGGTATGCACCGTGGGGCGAACGCTGAAGTCGGGCACGGAGGTGACCCTCACCGTGACCAATGTTGGTTGACCCGGACGTCCGCCTCAGCGCCTGGGTGCACGGACACGTGCAGGGGGTGGGGTTCCGCTGGTGGACCCGCGCGCGGGCGCTCGAACTCGGATTGAGTGGCTTCGCCGCGAACAAACCGGACGGCCGGGTGCAGGTCATCGCCCAGGGTTCCCAGGCCGCGTGTCAGCGCCTGCTCGACCTGCTGCAAGGCGGCGGAACCCCGGGCCACGTCGATGCTGTGATCGCAGACTGGACGACCGCCGGCGACCCGATCGAGGGGTTCACCGAACGGTAGCCACCTCGGCGGTAGGGTTTGACGTCATGTATCTCAAGAGTCTGACGCTGAAGGGCTTCAAGTCCTTCGCTTCGTCGACGACTCTGCGCTTCGAACCAGGGATCACGTGCGTGGTCGGTCCCAACGGATCGGGCAAGTCCAACGTCGTGGATGCGCTGTCCTGGGTGATGGGCGAGCAGGGCGCCAAGACGCTGCGCGGCGGCAAGATGGAGGACGTCATCTTTGCCGGGACGTCGTCCCGTGCGCCGCTCGGCCGTGCCGAGGTGACCGTCACGATCGACAACTCCGACAACGCTCTGCCCATCGAGTACTCCGAGGTCTCGATCACCCGGCGGATGTTCCGAGACGGGGCCAGCGAATACGAGATCAACGGCAGCAGTTGCCGGTTGATGGATGTGCAGGAGCTGCTGAGCGACTCCGGCATCGGCCGCGAGATGCACGTGATCGTGGGGCAGGGCAAGCTCTCGGAGATCCTCGAATCCCGGCCAGAGGACCGGCGCGCGTTCATCGAAGAAGCGGCGGGCGTGCTCAAGCACCGCAAGCGCAAGGAGAAGGCGGTCCGCAAGCTCGACTCCATGGCGGCGAATCTCGCCCGGCTCACCGACCTCACCACCGAACTGCGTCGTCAACTCAAGCCGCTTGGCCGTCAGGCCGAGATGGCTCGCCGGGCCCAAACCATCCAGGCGGATCTGCGCGACGCTCGGCTACGACTGGCCGCCGACGACCTGACGACCCGCCAGGCGGAGTTCAACGACACCAATCAGACCGAGACCACCCTGCGCCGCGAACACGATGAGCTCGCCACCCGCATGGACGAAGCCGCCCTCGAGCTCACGGAGCACGAGACGGCGGTGGCCGGCCTATCGGGACGCGCGGAGGCCGCCCAGCAGACGTGGTTCCGACTGTCCGCGTTGGCCGAACGGGTCAGCGCCACCGTTCGCATCGCGACCGAGCGGGCGCAACTCTTCGATGCCGAGCCCGATGCGTCGCCGGGTGCCGATCCGGAGGCCTTGGAGGCGGAGGCCGAGCAGGTCGCCGAACACGAACAGGAACTCATCGCAGAGTTGACCCACTCGCGGCAACGGCTGGAGGCCAACCGCTCTGAGCTGGCCGAAAGGGAACGGCTCGCGGCCGAAGCGGAACGCGCGCACGTCGCTGCGGTGCGGGCAGAAGCCGATCGGCGCGAAGGCCTGGCCCGACTGGCGGGCCAGGTGGACACCATGCGTACCCGCGTCGAGTCGATCGACGAGAGCGTTGCGCGCTTGTCCGTCGGCATCGAGGATGCCGCCACCCGGACCCAGCACGCCAAGGCCGAGTTCGAGACGATCCAGAGCCGGGTCGGCGAACTCGACGCAGGCGAGGCGGGGCTCGACGAGAATCACGATCGCACGGTCACCTCGCTGCGGTTGGCCGATGAACGCGTCGCCGAACTGCAGGCGGGCGAGCGCAACGCCGAACGGCAGGTGGCCTCCCTTCGGGCTCGGATCGATGCACTCGCCGTCGGCCTCGACCGCAGAGACGGGGCCGCCTGGCTGCAGAAGAATCACGGCGGCACTGGACTGTTCGGCTCGGTCGCGAAGATCGTCCGGGTCCGGCCGGGCTACGAGGTTGCGGTGGCGGCGGTGCTGGGTTCGGCGGCCGATGCACTCGCCGCCGACGACTTCGGTGCGGTGCGATCGGCCGTGGCAGCGCTCAAGGCCGCGGATGGTGGCCGCGCCGCCATCGTGCTCGGTGATTGGCCGGAAGTCGAAGCGACGCAACGCGATCCGCTACCCGAGGGCGCGCTGTGGGCGTTCGAGCTAGTCGACGTTCCCGGCCGGCTGCGCGGAGCGCTGAGCGCGATGCTCGCCAACGTCGTGGTGGTCCGCGACCTGCCAGCCGCGCTTGACCTGGTGGCCTCGCGCAGACAGCTGAAGGCCGTCACCGTCGACGGAGACCTGGTCGGCGCAGGCTGGGTGAACGGTGGCTCCGATCGCAAGCCGAGCACGCTGGAGATCACGTCGGAGATCGAGAAGGCGCGCGCGGAGTTGGCTGCCTCCGAGCGGCAGGCGAACGAGATGACCGCCGCGTTGTCGGGGGCGCTCACCGAGCAGGCGGCGCGTCGGGAGACGGCTGAACACGCGCTTGCGGCGCTCAACGAGTCCGACGCCGCGATCTCCTCGATCTACGAGCAATTGGGCCGACTGGGGCAGGACGCCCGCGCTGCCGGAGACGAATGGCAGCGGCTGATGCGCCAACGTGACGAACTCGAGGTGAGTCGGGCGAGCACGGTCGAGGAGCTGACCGAACTCGAGACCCGGCTGCACAACGCGCAACAGTCTCCGACGTTCGAGGCCGAGCCGACGGACCGCCAGGAAATGGTCACCGCCGCCGAAGCCGCACGATCGGCCGAGGTGGAGGCCCGCTTGGCCGTCCGCACCGCGGAGGAACGTGCGAACGCCGTTCGGGGCCGGGCGGATTCACTGCGCCGCGCCGCCGCCGCCGAACGGGAACGCCGGATGCGCGCACAGCGCGTGCGGGAAGCCCGCGAGCACGCTGCCACCGTCGCCGCAGCGGTCGCCGAGTCGGGGCGGCTCGTCGCGGCCAAGGTGAGCGCGTCCGTTGCAGTGGCCTCGCGTAATCGGGACGCGCTGGCCGCCGAGCGCCGGGTTCGCACCGAGGCGTTGGCCAAGGTGCGTCAGGAAGTCGCCGCACTGACCACCAAGATCACCGCGCTGACCGATGCGCTTCACCGCGACGAGGTCGCGAAAGCCCAAGCGGCACTTCGCATCGAGCAGCTCGAACAGCATGCGCTCGAGCAGTTCGGCATGGCCGCCGCCGACCTGGTCGCCGAATACGGACCCGACGTCCCGTTGCCGCCGACCGAGCTCGAGCTGGCCGAGTACGAGCAGGCCAAGGAGCGTGGCGAGCAGGTCACCGCCCCGGCGCCGATGCCGTATGACCGGCCGACGCAGGAACGGCGGGCCAAGAAGGCCGAGCGGGAACTCAACGAACTCGGCCGGGTCAACCCGCTGGCCCTCGAGGAGTTCGCCGCGCTGGAGGAGCGCTACAACTTTCTGTCGACGCAACTCGAAGACGTCAAGGCGGCCCGCAAGGATCTGCTCGACGTCATCGGCGACGTCGACGACCGCATCCTGCAGGTGTTCGCGGAGGCCTTCGCCGACGTGGAACGGGAGTTCACTCAGGTCTTCTCCACGCTGTTCCCCGGGGGCGAGGGACGGCTGTTGCTCACCAATCCCGACGACATGCTGACCACCGGCATCGAGGTGGAGGCGCGTCCGCCCGGCAAGAAGATCAAGCGGCTGTCGCTGCTGTCGGGTGGCGAGAAGTCACTGACCGCGGTGGCGATGCTGGTGGCCATCTTCCGGGCCCGCCCCTCGCCGTTCTACGTGATGGACGAGGTCGAGGCCGCGCTGGACGACGTCAACCTGCGCAGGCTCATCAGCCTGTTCGAGCAGCTGCGGGAACGTTCTCAGCTGATCGTGATCACCCACCAGAAGCCGACGATGGAGGTCGCCGACGCGCTGTACGGCGTCACCATGCGCGACGACGGCATCACGACGGTGATATCCCAACGCATGCGCGGCCAGGAGGTTGCGGCGGCTGGGGATCCCGCCGATTGCGGGGGAGAGCGGAGCGACCGGGGGGAGTCGATGGTGTCTAGCGCCTGACCGCGCCGACGGTCACCTCGACCCCTACTGAGACAATGGCAGCGTGTCGCAAGGTTTGTGGATCGCGCTTGCGATCGTCGTCCTCCTGGTCGTAGCTGCGCTGATCTTCGGGTTGGTGCGGTATCGCCAGCGCCAGGTCAGGTTGACCAAGCCGGCGCCCGACGAGTCGATAGACCGGTCCGGCGGCTACCTGGCCTCGACCGACATCTCCTTCACGAAATCGACGGAGCCGGCTACTCGTCCGCCCGGACGGTTGGACACCGATGGGCTGCCCGCGGTCGGGGACGATGCGACGATCCCGCGCGACGCACCCAAGCGGTCGATCTCCGATGTGCAGCTACCCGAGCCCGGGCCGGTTCCGGTCGTACCCGAAGACGCCCCGATCGCCCCGACGGTGCCGGAAGTCGAGGACATTGCGCCTGCGGAAGGCCGGTTGGAACGGCTGCGCGGGCGCTTGGCCAAGTCGCAGAACACGCTGGGCCGCAGCGTGCTTGGCTTGCTCGGCGGCGGCGACCTCGACGAAGAGTCCTGGGAGACGATCGAAGACACATTGCTCGTCGCCGACCT
Organism: Mycobacterium sp.; assembly: GCA_025966225.1. Taxonomy (GTDB): domain Bacteria; phylum Actinomycetota; class Actinomycetes; order Mycobacteriales; family Mycobacteriaceae; genus Mycobacterium. Next base: position 19,421 of record JAOPVI010000285.1, read on the forward strand.
CGGCCCCACCGTCACACAGTCGGTCGTCGCCGCATTGCGCTCCGAGATGGCCAGCACCAATGTCCGGACCGAGGCA
>JAOPVI010000380.1 GCA_025966225.1 Mycobacterium sp.
GCTTCGGTCGCGGACAGGTGCAGCAGGTTGGCCAGCTGATCACGCAGTCGGCGGGTGCGGCCGGGTCGGGCGGCGCGCAATGCGTTGATGCCGTCGTAGCCGGCCGTGGTCAGCGTGCGCTGGGCGGTTTCGAGAGTGAACAGCAGCGACTCGACGACCTCGATCGACAGTTCGGCCCACGGCAGTTCGGCCAGGTCGGCCACCACCGCAGGCAGCCGCGCTGCCCGTGCCAACGCTTCCTCGTCGACCTCCACGCGCACCCCCTATGCTCGAATGTATGTTCGATAATAGCGGAAGGGTACGACAAGTCATCGGCTAGCCGCCCTGGTGCCTACCGCCGCCGCATTGGCCGTTTTGGGCCGGCCGCAGGTTGATCGCAGTGGCCTGCAGGTTGCCGCTGCCGTCCTTGGTTCCGCGCGCCCCGAGGCACTGACCGGCTGCGATGGCCGAGGTGTCGCCCTTACTGAGTTTGGCGTAACGGGTGTTCGACGTGACCGTCACCGTCGACTGATTGTTGTCGGGCGCCGTCAGGACAATCGAGCTCCCATTGACCGAAGCCACGGTTCCGGTGACTCCGCGACGGTGTCCGTGCCCGCCGCACTGGCCGTTGCCCGCCTGGCCGATGAGCACCGCAGCGGCGGTGACAGAAGGCGGCGCGCTGCTGTCCTTGGCGGGCCGCACCATGACGCATTCGCCAGCAGTGACGTCGGTCAGCTGACCCGGCACCAGCTCGATGACACGGGTCGAGGGGGTGACGTCGACGGTGGCCGGCCCGTTGGGCCCGGTCAGCGTCACCGTGCCGCCCGAGACCGACCCGACTAGTCCGAACACGTTGTCCTTGCCGCCCTTGCCCGCCGCCCCTGGTGTTGGGCTGGCCGAGGCCGACGACGACGTGGTGGTCGTCGACTTACTGCCGGACGAAGACGACGTCGAGGGCGTGCTCGACGATCCACAAGCTGCAAGCGACAGTGCGGTGAATCCCGCGAGGGCGACTGCCGCACACCGGGACACGTGAGGTGAGATGACCATGGCTTCACCGTCCGCGCCGGGTCTGTCCCCGCGCTTTGACGCCGATGTGAGATCGCTATGGAAGCCTGGCGTTCGGTGGGTTGGCCTAGGGTGGAGACAATGGACAGCGACGCCTACGTCAGCACCCGCCGCCAACTCCGAGGCATCGCAGAAAGCCTCATCGCAGGCCCACAGCACCGCACCACGGGCACCATCCGGCTCGCGGTTCGGCCGGACGGGTTCGTCGGTGTCGAGCTTCCGCTCGCCGTACACGGCGTCGAATTCAGTTGGCTGGATGGCTCGGCGCCCCTCACGGGCCGAGTCGGTGACCTCGCGGAGGCGGCCGCCCTGCAGTACGGCCCGCCGGACGGTGTCTACGAAATCACCGATCCGCTGGCGGCCGACACGGTACTGAGCATCGATCCAGCGGCCGCGGAACTGATTCACCGCAGCTGTTACGCAGGCGGGTACGCGCTCAAACAAGTACTCCCCGAAGGACATCCAGTCTTGTGGCCTGAGCACTTCGACGTGGCGATCACGGACGACGAGGTCAACTACGGGGTGTCGGCCGGTGACTCGTACCACGCTCTGCCGTACGCCTACGTGGGACCGTGGGCGGCGAGGACCGGGCCATTCTGGAACGCACCCTTCGGAGCAGTGCAGCCGCTGGAACCAGCCCACGACGTCGACCGGCTGACCGTCGACATCGCTGCATTCTTCGAGCGCGGCCGTGCTCAGCTGCGATCAGGATGATCCGAACGGAATCGGAGCGCACCGGCAGGCGTTGGAGGGCAATGTGACGTCTGACGAACGCGTGAACGAGCTCTTCCGGCCGCTGGCGATCAGGTCGCTGACGATGCGCAACCGGTTCGCGATGGCGCCCATGACTAGAAGGGCCTCGCCGAACGGAGTGCCCGGCGCCGACGTTGCCGAGTACTACCGACGTCGAGCCGCTGGCGGCGTCGGCCTGATCATCACCGAGGGCATCCGACTCCCACAGCCAGAGGCGGGATGGCCAGCGGAGATTCCGACACTCGCCGGCGACGCCGTGCTCGAGACGGAGTTCACACCGGGCCGTCCGGGCGGTCGCATTCCGGCCGCACCCGTCGACCGGCTGCTCGATCAGTTCCAGGCCGGCGAGTTCGACGTCGTGGCCATCGGACGAGCCCTGCTCGCCGACCCAACTTGGGTGAACCGGCTGCGCGACGACGCGCTCGATGGGTTCAATGGGTTCGACGCCGAAGTCGCACTTGCTGGGTTGAGCTGACCATATCCAGGGAACAACCCGGTCAACCACAACGTTGGGAGAGACGTGACTACGCAAGACATCACCGCCGAACAGTTCAACGACACCATCAACGACAACGAGATCGTGTTGGTCGACTTCTGGGCGGAGTGGTGCGGCCCATGTAAGGCGTTCGCACCGACCTTCAAGGCGTCGTCGGACAAGCATCCCGACGTCGTGCACGCAAAGGTGGATACCGAGGCCGAGCAGGCGCTCGCGTCAGCCGCGGAGATCCAGGCGATCCCGACTCTGATGGCGTTCAAGAAGGGCCATATGGTCTTTCGGCATTCGGGGATGCTGCCTGCAAAGGAGCTCGACGGCATCATTTCGCAGCTCAAGGACTTGGACGTCGACGCCGCGATCGCAGCGCAGGCAGAGTCCGAACAGGTCTAAAGGCCGGCACGCGATAGCGTGCACTTCGTGAGCGAGCAAAACCCCCTGGTACTGGTCGAGCACCCGCGGCCCCACGTGGCGTTGGTGACCCTGAACCGGCCCGACCGGATGAACTCGATGGCGTTCGACGTCATGGTGCCGCTCAAGAAGGTGCTCGACGAACTGAACTTCGACAACGACACCCGGGTGGTCGTGCTCACCGGGGCCGGGCGGGGATTCTCGTCTGGCGCCGATCACAAGTCGGCAGGCTCGGTGCCGCACGTCGACGGATTGACCCGGCCAAGCTTCGCGCTGCGGTCGATGGAAGTGCTCGACGACGTGATTCTCGCCATACGCAAGCTGCATCAGCCGGTGATCGCGGCCGTGAACGGGGCGGCGATCGGCGGCGGTTTGTGTCTTGCGTTGGCGTGCGACATCCGGATCTCGGCCGAGGCTGCGTACTTCCGAGCGGCAGGCATCAACAACGGGTTGACGGCGAGCGAACTCGGGCTCTCGTACCTGCTACCTCGGGCGATTGGCACTTCGAGGGCGTTCGAGGCGATGCTCACCGGCCGCGACATCGACGCCGCCGAGGCCGAACGGATCGGGCTGGTGTCCCGGGCGGTGCCGGACGGGGACCTGCTCGACACCTGCTACGAGCTGGCCGAGCGCATCGCCTCGTTCTCGCGACCGGGGGTCGAGTTGACCAAGCGCACGCTCTGGAGTGGACTGGACGCCGGTACCCTGGAGGGTCATATGCAGGCCGAGGGCCTGGGTCAACTCTTCGTTCGGTTACTCACCGCCAACTTCGAGGAAGCGGTCGCTGCGCGCGCCGAGAAGCGGCCTGCAGTCTTCACCGACGACAAGTGACCGACAGCACCCGACCGACCCCACCTGACCCACCACTGATGAGGAGAGCAGCGTGATCACCGCAACGGACCTCGAGGTCCGCGCCGGAGCGCGCACGCTGCTGTCCATCGACGGCGCGGCACTGCGGATCCAGCCTGGCGATCGAATCGGGCTCGTCGGCCGCAACGGCGCTGGCAAGACCACCACGATGCGCATCCTCGCCGGCGAGGGCGAACCCTACGCGGGCACGATCGACCGCACTGGTGAGATCGGCTATCTGCCACAGGATCCCAGAGAGGGTGATCTCGACATGCTCGCCCGGGACCGGGTGCTGTCGGCGCGCGGACTCGACACGCTGCTCTCCGACCTGGAGAAGCAGCAGGCGATCATGGCGGAGGTCGCCGACGACGCCGCGCGCGACAAGGCGGTACGCCGCTACGGGGAACTCGAAGAGCGGTTCTCCGCGCTCGGTGGGTACGCCGCGGAGAGCGAAGCAGGGCGTATCTGCGCGAGCCTCGGCCTGCCGGAACGGGTGCTGACCCAGCCGCTGCGCACCCTGTCCGGTGGACAGCGCCGCCGCATCGAACTCAGCCGCATCCTGTTCGCGGCATCGGACACCGGCTCCGGGTCGGACACCACGTTGCTGCTCGACGAACCGACCAACCACCTCGACGCCGACTCGATCGGCTGGCTGCGCAACTTCCTGCAGAACCACACCGGTGGGCTCGTAGTCATCAGCCACAACGTGGACCTGCTCGCCGACGTCGTCAACAGGGTGTGGTTCCTCGACGCCGTCCGTGGCGAGGCCGACGTCTACAACATGGGCTGGCAGAAGTACCTGGACGCCCGCGCCACCGATGAGCAGCGGAGGCGTCGCGAACGCGCGAACGCCGAGCGCAAGGCGAGCGCGCTGCGCACGCAGGCGGCCAAGATGGGTGCCAAGGCCACCAAAGCCGTTGCCGCCCAGAACATGTTGCGCCGTGCCGACCGCATGATGGACGCCCTGGACGAAGAGCGCGTGGCCGACCGGGTCGCGAAGATCAGGTTCCCCACCCCCGCGGTGTGCGGTCGCACACCACTTGTCGGCAAGGGGCTCACCAAGACGTTCGGTTCGCTCGAGGTGTTCACTGGGGTCGACCTGGCGATCGACAAGGGCTCACGCGTGGTCATTCTCGGACTCAACGGCGCGGGCAAGACCACGTTACTGCGAATTCTCGCGGGAACCGAGGCACCGGACGCGGGGGTGATCGAGCCGGGCCACGGGCTCAAGCTCGGGTACTTCGCCCAGGAACACGACACCATCGACGGATTGGCGTCGGTGTGGGAGAACATTCGCCACGCCGCGCCGGACACCGGCGAGCAGGACCTCCGCAGCCTGCTCGGGGCCTTCATGTTCAGCGGGCCACAGCTAGACCAGCCCGCAGGCACGCTGTCCGGTGGCGAGAAGACCAGGCTTGCCCTGGCTGGACTCGTCGCCTCGACGGCGAACGTGCTGCTGCTCGACGAGCCGACGAACAACCTGGACCCGGCCTCGCGCGAACAGGTCCTCGACGCGTTGCGCAGCTATGTCGGTGCGGTGGTGCTCGTCACTCACGATCCGGGCGCGGCGGAGGCGCTCGACCCGCAGCGAGTGGTGCTGCTTCCCGACGGGACCGAGGACTACTGGTCCGAGGAGTACCGCGACCTCATCGAATTGGCCTGAGCCCGAGCCAACCCGATCTACCACGGCGTTTGCTGACTTCTCTTCGCTCGCGTGATTGAACGGTTGCTGGGGTGGGTAACCGGGGGACATGGGGCAAGTTGGGGAGTGGTCTATGACTGAGTTGAACGGGTCGCGGGACGAGCTGCTCACCGAGCTCCGCCGCGCCTACGAGAATGGGGCCAGTATTCGTACGCTGGTGGCGTCGACTGGGCGGTCGTATGGGTCGATACACAGCATGCTGCGGGAGTCCGGCGCGACCATGCGTAGTCGTGGCGGACCCAACCACCGTTCCAGACGTCAGTCCGCCTGACGCACCGACGCCTCGACGAGATCGAGTACGGCACTGAGCTTTTCGGGATCATCTCCCGAGGCCAGCCGAGCGACCAGTCCATCCAGCACCAAGTCGAGGTAAGTGTGGAGCACATCGCTTGGGACGTCGTCACGTAACCGGCCCGCCTGCTTCTGCCTGCGCAACCGCTCGGTTGTCGCGGCGTATAGTTCGGCTGATCGGTCGGCCCAACCCTTGTGGAAATCGGGATCCGTGCGCAATTTGCGCGCGATCTCGAGCCGGGTGGCCAGCCAGTCGAATTGGTCTGGCGCGGCCAGCATGTCGCGCATCACCTGAATCAGGCCTTCGCGGGATGCCACGTCGGCCATTCGCTCCGCGTCCTCCCGCGCGAGCTCGAAGAACAGGGTGTCCTTGTCGCGGAAGTGGTGGAAGATGGCGCCGCGCGACAGCCCGATGACCTGCTCGAGCCGCCGCACGGTCGCCTTTTCGTACCCATACTCCGCGAAGCACCGCCGCGCGCCGTCGAGAATCTGGCGGCGGCGGGCCGCAAGATGGTCGTCGGTCACCCGAGGCAACGAACCGTCTTCTCTACTAAGCGCCTGGCCGTGACCTTCAGTTCGCCTTCAGCATGTTGCGCAGCACGTACTGCAGGATGCCGCCGTTGCGGTAGTAGTCCGCCTCGCCCGGGGTATCGATACGCACCACCGCGTCGAACTCCGTTTTCGAACCGTCGGGCTTGGTGGCCGTCACGTGCACCGTCTTGGGGGTCTTGCCCTCGTTGAGTGCTTCGATGCCCGAGATGTCGAACACCTCGGTGCCGTCCAATTTGAGACTCGACGCAGATTCTCCGGCAGGGAACTGGAGCGGGACGACGCCCATGCCGATCAGGTTGGAGCGGTGGATGCGCTCGAACGACTCGGTGATGACCGCGCGCACACCAAGCAGGCTGGTGCCCTTGGCCGCCCAGTCCCGCGAAGACCCGGACCCGTACTCCTTGCCGCCGAGTACCACGAGCGGAATTCCCTGGGCGGCATAGTTTTGCGCCGCGTCGTAGATGAATGACTGCGGGCTGTCATCCTGGGTGAAGTCGCGGGTGTACCCACCCGAGACGTCGTCGAGCAGCTGATTCTTGAGGCGGATGTTCGCGAAGGTGCCGCGGATCATCACCTCGTGATTTCCGCGCCGCGACCCGTAGGAGTTGTAGTCCTTCTTATCGACGCCGTGCTCCTCCAGGTACTGGGCCGCGGGGGTGCCCGCCTTGATGTTGCCTGCCGGTGAGATGTGGTCGGTGGTCACCGAGTCACCAAGCAGCGCAAGCACTCTCGCGCCGCTGATGTCGGTCACCGGCTGAGGTTCGGCGGGCATGCCGTCGAAGTACGGAGGCTTGCGCACGTAGGTCGACTTCGAGTCCCAGTCGAAGGTCTTTCCCTCGGGGGTTGGGAGGTTGCGCCAGCGCTCGTCGCCCTTGAAGACGTCGGCGTAGTTCTTGACGAACATCTCGGTGTTGATTGCCGAGGCAATGGTGTCGTTGATGTCTTTCTGCGACGGCCAGACGTCCTTGAGGAAGACGTCGGTGCCGTCGGTGTCCTGGCCAAGGGGTTCGGTCTCGAAGTCGAAGTCCATCGTGCCCGCGAGCGCGTAGGCGATGACCAGCGGCGGCGACGCGAGGTAGTTCATCTTCACGTCGGGATTGATGCGGCCCTCGAAGTTGCGATTACCCGACAGCACCGCCGCCGCTGACAGATCGCAGTCGTTGATGGCCTTGCTGATCTCGTCGGGAAGCGGGCCCGAGTTGCCGATACACGTGGTGCAGCCGTAGCCGACCAGATAGAAGCCGAGCTTCTCGAGATACGGCCACAGGTCGGCCTTGTTGTAGTAGTCGGTGACGACCTGCGAGCCGGGCGCCATCGTGGTCTTCACCCACGGCTTGGACATCAAGCCCTTCTCGACGGCGTTCTTGGCGAGCAGCGCTGCACCCAGCATCACCTCGGGGTTGGACGTGTTGGTGCACGACGTGATCGCCGCGATCACCACCGCACCGTGGTCGAGGATGAATTCCCCGCGGCCCTCGCACTGGACATCCACCGGATTGCTGGGCCTGCCGTTCGAACCGACGGCTGCCGAGGGCACCACGGCGTCGTTGTCGGCGAACGACAGCACCGCAGGGTCGCTGGCAGGGAAGCTCTCCTCGACGGCCTCATCGAGCTTGCTGTGCTCGACGGGCAGGTTCTCCCCGACGTAGTTGTGAATGTCCTTGCGGAAGGCCGTCTTTGCGTCGGTCAGCGCGATGCGGTCCTGCGGACGCTTCGGCCCGGCGATCGACGCGACGACATCGGACAGGTCCAGTTCGATGTATTCCGAGAACTTCGGCTCCCGCTTGGGGTCGTGCCACATGCCCTGTTCCTTGGCGTAGGCCTCGACCAACGCCAGCTGCTGCTCGCTGCGCCCGGTCATCCGCAGGTAGTCGATGGTGACCTCGTCGATCGGGAAGATCGCTGCGGTGGAACCGAATTCCGGGCTCATGTTCCCCAGCGTGGCGCGGTTGGCCAGCGGCACCTCGGCAACCCCCTCGCCGTAGAACTCGACGAACTTGCCGACCACGCCGTGCTTACGCAGCATCTCGGTGACGGTGAGCACCACGTCGGTGGCGGTTACGCCGGGCTGGCGCTCGCCGGAGAGCTTGAACCCGACAACCCGGGGGATGAGCATCGATACGGGCTGGCCAAGCATCGCGGCCTCCGCCTCGATGCCGCCGACGCCCCAGCCCAGTACGCCGAGGCCGTTCTCCATCGTGGTGTGCGAGTCGGTGCCCACGCAGGTGTCCGGGTAGGCGACACCGTCGCGCTCCATCACCACGCTGGCCAGGTACTCGATGTTGACCTGGTGCACGATGCCCGTGCCGGGCGGCACCACCTTGAAGTCGTTGAACGCACCCTGACCCCAGCGCAGGAACTGGTAGCGCTCACCGTTGCGTTCGTATTCGATCTCGACGTTGCGCTCGAACGCGTTCGCGGTCCCGAACAGATCGGCGATCACCGAGTGATCGATCACGAGATCGGCGGGTGCAAGCGGATTGACCTTCTCGGGGTCTCCGCCGAGCTCGCCGACTGCCTCACGCATGGTGGCGAGGTCGACGATGCAGGGCACGCCGGTGAAGTCCTGCATGATCACCCGGGCCGGGGTGAACTGGATCTCGATGCTCGGGTCCGCCGAGGGATCCCAGTTTGCGATGGCCTCGATGTGATCCTTGGTGATGTTCGCGCCGTCCTCGGTGAGCAGCAGGTTTTCGGCCAACACCTTCAGGCTGTAGGGGAGTTTCTCGGTGCCGGGCACGGCATCCAGTCGGAAGATCTCGTAACTGTCGCCGCCGACCTTCAAGGTGTCGTGCGCGGAGAATGAATTAACTGATTCTTTCGAGGCCACAGTAACTCCCGGTGTAGTTCTCGCCGCGACGGGCTGTGTCGACGGCGCATCCGATTCTAACAGTACGCTTGTCCTGTAAACCATCGTAGGTCGGCTCCAGTCTTGTCCCCATCAGCGCGTGTTGCCAGTCCGGCGCCTTGCGCTGGCGTACCTTTTCTGACGTGACGTATCCGGGCATACCGCTCTACATTCCCGATCAGGTCTGCGACACGGTCGGGTTGGATCCCAAGACCACGCCGGTCGATGCGTGCATGGACAAGGTCGTGGTGGAGGTCGGGAAAGACGGCGTGAGTGCGCCTGCGACGGCCGACCGTGCGGGCCTGGCCCAGGTAGTCACCCACGCCAAGGCCGAGGGCATCGACCTGAAGGTCGTGGTGCTCGCCGAGAATCCCGGAATCGACACTCCGCTGCGGGACATCGCCACCCAGGTCGGCCACGAATTTCCAGGGGCGACGGTGCTCGTCATCAGTCCGACGTTCGCGGGTACCTCCAGCCCGGTGTTCGACCGCGTGACGCTCGAAGCCGGTCAGGACATGGCGAAGATTCCGGGAAATCCGGTGCTGGCTTCGCAGAATTTCGTCAACGAGCTGACGACCCCCCATTTTCCGTGGACTCCATTCACGATCGTGCTCGTCATCGGTGTCGCGTTGGCGGCTGCCGCGACCCGCATGCTGCAGGTTCGCGCCAAGCGGGCGACACGAGGTGAATCGCCTGTGCCGCCGTCCAACTAGCCAATTGGCGCCCATGTCGAAATCGAACATCTCCATTCGATAACGCTTCGTTCAATTACACGTTTGTAATTCGTAACGAACGTTTCTTTGGCGCTTGATGTGACGTACGGTGCAGAAGATATCTGTTGTTGCAGTTGTGACTCATGTGACTTCTGTGACTACAGGCCTACGACGAATCGTGCAGGCCACGTTCGCGTCGAGCCCGAGGAGACTTCAGCCCGATGAGATGCATCTCGAGACGCGCCTCTCGCGACTCTGCGTCGCGGCTCCTCGGCCGCGTCGCCGCAGGATTGCTCGCATTCGGCGTGCTCGTCGCCTCCCTCTTCGCCAATGGCGTTGGTAGCGCGACCGCCGAACCCGGGAATCCCGAAGGCCTCGCGACGCTCGTCGCCGCCGTCGCGAACGCCAACCAGAAGCTGCAAGACCTCGGGGCACAGATTCAGGGCCAACAGGAGCGCATCAACAAGTCATTGGTCGACGTCCAGACGGCGCGCGATTCAGCGGCCGCGGCGCAGCAGGAGATCGACGCGAGCCAATCCGGGCTCAAAGATGCCAACGCCAATATCGCGGCCGCCCAACAGCGCTTCGACACCTTCGCCGCATCGACGTACGTGAGCGGCCCGTCGGGTTCGTATCTGACGGCTAGCGACCCGGCCGACGTGCTGGACACCGCCTCGACCGGGCAGACCCTCTCGATGAGCACTCAACAGGCCATGACCGACCTGCTGCAGGCTCGCACCGAGCAGGTCAACAAGGAGTCCGCCGCCCGGCTGGCGAAACAGAACGCCGATCAGGCCGTCGTTGCAGCCCAGTCGAGCCAGGATGCCGCGGTCGCCGCACTGACCCAGGTGCAGCAGACCTTCGGTACGCAGCGGGCCGAGCTGGATCAGCTCACCGCCGAACGCGCCTCCGCACAGACCAAGCTCGACCAGGCCAGGGAATGGGCGGCGCCTGCAGGCAATGGCGGTCCGCAGGCGGCCCCGACCACGCCGGCTGGGCCGGCGGCGGCCGACGCATCGGCGAACTGGGATCGCGACCCAGCCGCGGCCGCACCCGGGAACTCGAAATGGGACACCGCGTGGGACCCGACGCTGCCCGCAATCCCCAGTGCCTTCGTCGGGGGTGACCCGATCGCGATCATCAACCAGGTGCTCGGGATCGCGTCCACGTCCTCGCAGCTCACCAGCCAGATGGGGCACAGCTTCCTGCAGAAGCTCGGGCTGGTACCGACCGAGACCGGTTTCACCAATGGCGCGATTCCACGCGTCTACGGCAGGCAGGCCTCTGAATACGTAATCCAGCGCGCTGGCACACAGATGGGCGTGCCCTACTCCTGGGGCGGCGGCACCGCGGCGGGACCCAGCAAGGGCATCGACTCCGGCGCGGGCACAGTCGGTTTCGACTGCTCGGGCCTGATCATGTTCGCCTTCGCCGGGGTGGGCATCAAGCTGCCGCACTATTCGGGTTCGCAGTACGAACTGGGACGCAAGATCCCGTCGTCGCAGATGCGGCGCGGCGACGTCATCTTCTACGGACCCGGTGGCGCCCAGCACGTGACCCTCTACCTCGGCAACGGGCAGATGCTGGAAGCGCCCTACACGGGCTCGGACGTCCATATCTCGCCGGTGCGCACGAGTGGCATGACGCCGTACGTCATCCGATACATCGAATACTGATGGTGGTTTCCTTGTTTTTCCTGCGCTCCCGCTCGCTTCGCCGTGCCAACGCGCTCGCACCGGTGGTGTGCGCGCTCGCGCTGATGATCGCCGCCGCGGTGCCCGCCGCTGCGGACCCCGGCGACGGTCAGTGGGATCCGACGCTTCCGAAGGTCGTCAGCTCCGGTGCGCCCGGCGACCCCGTCGCCATCGCCAACGCGTCGTTTCAGGCCAGCGCCATCGCGCTGCAGACCACGCAGAGCCTCGGCCAGCAGTTCCTGGCCAGCATCGGACTGGGTGGCAGTGCACCGGCGGCATTACCAGGCAGCCGGGTCCGCGGACCTGCGGCGATCGAGTACGTGATTCGACGCGGCGGCTCGCAGATGGGGGTGCCGTACTCATGGGGCGGGGGGTCGCTCAACGGTCCCAGCGAGGGTGTCGACTACGACGCGGGCAAGATCGGCTTCGACTGCTCGGGCTTCACCCGGTATGCGTTCGCGGGCGTTGGCGTTTCGATCCCGAAGTACTCGGGCGACCAATACGACTCCGGACGACCGATCGCGCCTTCGCAGGCCAAGCGCGGAGATCTGATCTTCTACGGGCCCGGCGGCAGCCAGCACGTCACCATCTACCTCGGCGGCGGCAGGATGCTCGAGGCGTCGGGTAGTGCCGGCAAGGTCACCGTCAGCCCGGTGCGGACCGCAGGCATGTCGCCGCACCTGGTCCGGTTCATCGAATCCTGATGGGAACCTGATAGCTGGCGGGCGACGTCGACGTATTCCGACCTGCCTGGAATAGTTGGTGGCGAGCGTCCGACGCGTGGCTCTGGTGCCACCATGTCCAGTGCGTCTGGATGGAACGTCGGAATTGAACCAAGTGGGAGGAACTGAATGACGTCACCGAGTGGGCCGCCGCAGGGCGCCGGAGCCAATCCCGGCTCGGGCCCTTCGCAGGGTTATCCTCCCGGTCCCCAGCAGTCCGGGCCTCCCTCCGGCGGACTGCAGGGCGAGGTGCACACTTTGGAACGGGCGATCTTCGAGGTCAAGCGGATCATCGTCGGCCAGGACCTGCTGGTCGAAAGAATGCTCGTCGGGCTCCTGGCCAAGGGACACGTACTGCTGGAAGGCGTGCCTGGCGTCGCCAAGACGCTCGCGGTGGAGACGTTCGCCAAGGTGGTCGGCGGCACCTTCGCCCGCATCCAGTTCACGCCCGACCTGGTGCCAACCGACATCATCGGTACCCGTATCTACCGGGTGGGCAAGGAAGAGTTCGACACCGAGGTCGGACCCGTGATGGTCAACTTCCTGCTTGCCGACGAGATCAACCGTGCGCCCGCCAAGGTGCAGTCCGCACTGCTGGAGGTCATGGCGGAGCGCAAGGTGTCGATCGGTGGCCGGACGTTCCCGTTGCCCAGCCCGTTCCTCGTCATGGCCACCCAGAACCCGATCGAGCAGGAAGGCGTCTACGCGCTGCCAGAGGCGCAGCGTGACCGCTTCCTGTTCAAGCTGAACGTCGACTACCCGTCGCCAGAGGAAGAGCGCGAGATCATCTACCGGATGGGCGTGACGCCGCCCACCCCCAAGCAGATCCTCGACACGGACGATCTGCTGCGGCTGCAGGGCGTGGCCGCCAACAACTTCGTGCACCATGCGCTGGTCGACTACGTCGTGCGCATCGTGACTGCCACGCGCACGCCCGAGAAGTTCGGCATGCCGGACGCCCAGGCGTGGATCGCCTACGGAGCATCGCCGCGCGCCTCGCTGGGCATCATCGCGGCGTCGCGGGCGCTTGCGCTCATCCGTGGGCGTGACTACGTGATCCCGCAAGACGTCGTCGAGGTCATCCCCGACGTGCTTCGCCATCGCCTGGTGCTGACCTATGACGCGCTGGCCGACGAGATCACTGCTGAAACCGTCATCAGCCGGATCATGCAGACCGTAGCCCTGCCGCAGGTGAACGCCATTCCGCAACAAGGTCATTCGGTCGCACCAGCAATGCCCACCGCGGCGGCTGCGGCCAGCGGTCGGTGACCGAGTCGCCAAAGCGGGCGGTCGACCTGCCGTCTCTGCAACGCGGCGAGATTCGCGACCCCGCGCTCTCGGCAGCGCTGCGGAAGCTCGAGCTGACCGTGCGTCGCAAGCTCGACGGGGTGCTGCACGGTGACCACCAGGGGTTGATGCCAGGGCCGGGTTCCGAGGCGGGGGAGTCGCGCCTCTACCAGCCGGGCGACGACGTGCGTCGCATGGACTGGTCGGTTACTGCGCGCACCACCCACCCGCACGTCCGCCAGATGATCGTCGACCGTGAGCTCGAAACCTGGCTGGTCATCGACGTGTCGGCCAGCTTGGACTTCGGCACGGCCGGATGCGAGAAGCGCGACCTCGCCGTGGCCGCCGCTGCCGCGATCACGTTCCTCAACAGCGGCGGCGGTAATCGGATCGGCGCCGTGATCACCAACGGAGAGGCGACGAACCGAGTGCCCGCCCTCTCGGGCCGCATGCACGAGCAGGAATTGTTGCGCGCCATCGCCACCATGCCCAAGGCGCCGCTCGGCGTCCGCGGTGACCTGGCGGTCGCAATCGACGCATTGCGCCGTCCCGAGCGGAGGCGCGGCATGGCGGTGATCATCAGTGACTTCCTCGGTCCGATCAATTGGATGCGGCCGCTTCGGGCAATCGCCGGACGGCACGAGGTACTCGGCATCGAGATCGTCGACCCGCGCGACGTCGAACTCCCCGACGTCGGGGACGTCATCCTTCAGGACACCGAGTCCGGGGTCACCCGCGAGTTCACCATCGATGCTCAGCTGCGGTCCGACTTCGAAAGTGCCGCGGCGGCTCACCGCGCCGAGGTGGCCCGCACCTTGCGCCGTTGCAACGCGCCGCTGCTGACCTTGCGGACCGACCGCGACTGGATCGCCGACGTGGTGAAGTTCGTGGCGAGCCGTCGTCGTGGGGCCCTGCGATAGTGTGGCGCCCGGATCCGATCGAATCGATAACACTGAAATGACAAGCTGCACATGACATTACCGTTCTTCGGACCGCTGAGCCTTTCGGGTTTCGCGCACCCGTTGTTCTTCCTTTTCTTCTTGGTGGTGCTCGGCGTGGTCGCGCTGTACATCGTCGTACAGCGGGCCCGCCAGAAGCGCGTCCTGCGCTTCGCCAACATGGAGCTCCTCGAGAGTGTTGCGCCGAAGCGACCCACCCGCTGGCGTCACTTGTCCGCCATCTTGATGGTCTTGTCGTTGACGCTGTTCACCGTGGCGATGGCCGGCCCTACCCACGACATCCGAATCCCCCGCAACCGAGCCGTCGTGATGCTGGTGATCGACGTGTCGCAGTCGATGCGCGCCACCGACGTCGCGCCGAGCAGGCTGGTGGCGGCCCAAGAGGCGGCCAAGCAGTTCGCCGAACAATTGACGCCAGGGATCAACCTGGGCCTGATTGCCTACGCGGGTACGGCCACGGTGCTCGTGCAGCCCACCGTCAACCGCGACGCCACCACGGCGGCCATCGACAAGCTGCAACTCGCCGACCGCACCGCGACGGGAGAAGGCATCTTCACCGCGCTGCAGGCAATCGCCACCGTCGGTGCAGTGATCGGCGGCGGTGACACGCCGCCCCCGGCGCGCATCGTGCTGATGTCCGACGGCAAGGAGACGGTGCCGTCGAATCCGACCAACCCGAAGGGCGCCTACACCGCGGCGCGGACGGCCCACGATCAGGGCGTCCCGATATCGACGGTGTCGTTCGGTACCCAGTACGGGTACGTCGAGATCAACGACCAACGTCAACCCGTTCCCGTGGACGATGAGATGCTCAGGAAGATCGCGGAGTACTCCGGCGGTGAGTCGTACACGGCGTCGAGTCTCGAGCAGCTGAAGGACGTCTTCACGTCGCTCCAGGAGCAGATCGGATACGAGACCCAGAAGGGCGACGCCAGCGCGGCGTGGTTGCGACTGGGGGCGCTCGTGCTCGCACTGGCTGCGGTGGCGGCGCTGCTGATCAATCGTCGTCTTCCTGGCTGATCCCCGAGTCGCTTCGCTCCTGCCCGCCGAAGCTGATCCCCGAGTCGCTCCGCTCCTGCCCGCCGAAGCGGGGGGACCGCCGGCACCGAGGCTGATTTCGAACTCAGCTGGCCGAGACGATAGGTTGGCGGGCATGCCCGAATTCGTATCGCGCTCCGTGCTGGTCACCGGCGGCAACCGCGGCATCGGTCTGGCGATCGCTCAGCGGCTGGCCGCCGACGGTCACGAGGTCGCGGTCACGCACCGTGGCTCGGGCGCGCCGGACGGACTGTTCGGCGTCGAGTGCGACGTCACCGACAACGAGGCCGTCGACCGCGCCTTCAAGGAGATCGAGGAGCACCAGGGTCCAGTCGAAGTGCTGGTGTCCAACGCCGGCATCTCCGCGGACGCGTTCCTCATCCGGATGACCGAGGAGAGATTCGAGAAGGTCATCGACGCCAACCTCACCGGGGCGTTCCGGGTGGCACAGCGGGCATCGCGCAGCATGCAGCGCAAGCGGTTCGGCCGGATGATCTTCGTGGGTTCGGTCTCCGGCACCTGGGGCATCGGCAACCAGGCCAATTACGCGGCCTCCAAGGCCGGTCTGATCGGCATGGCCCGCTCGATCGCCCGGGAGCTGTCGAAGGCGGGGGTCACCGCAAACGTGGTGGCCCCGGGCTACATCGACACCGAGATGACCCGCGCGCTGGATGAGCGGATACAGGCGGGCGCACTGGAATTCATCCCGGCGAAGCGGGTCGGCACCGCCGACGAGGTCGCCGGGGTGGTCAGCTTCCTGGCATCCGAGGATGCCAGCTACGTCTCCGGTGCGGTGATCCCGGTCGACGGCGGCATGGGCATGGGCCACTAGAACATTCGCACGGAGTAAGGGACTGACATGGCAGGGTTTCTCGAAGGCAAGCGCGTCCTCGTCACGGGGATCATCACCGATTCATCGATCGCATTCCACATCGCCAAGGTCGCCCAGGAGGCGGGCGCTCAACTTGTGCTCACGGGCTTCGACCGGATGAAGTTGATCCAGCGCATCGCCGACCGGTTGCCCAATCCGGCGCCGCTGCTGGAACTCGACGTGCAGAACGAGGAACACCTCTCGACGCTGGCCGACCGCGTCACCGAGGTGATCGGCGAAGGCAACAAGCTCGACGGTGTGGTGCACTCGATCGGCTTCATGCCACAGACCGGGATGGGCATCAACCCCTTCTTCGACGCTCCGTACGCGGATGTCGCCAAGGGCATCCACATCTCGGCCTACTCGTACGCATCGCTGGCCAAGGCCGTGTTGCCGATCATGAATTCCGGCGGCGGAATCGTCGGCATGGACTTCGACCCGACGCGCGCGATGCCCGCGTACAACTGGATGACCGT
This sequence comes from Mycobacterium sp., assembly GCA_025966225.1. Classification (GTDB taxonomy): domain Bacteria; phylum Actinomycetota; class Actinomycetes; order Mycobacteriales; family Mycobacteriaceae; genus Mycobacterium. The sequence goes on from JAOPVI010000380.1 coordinate 16,707, forward strand.
GGCCAAGAGCGCACTCGAATCGGTCAACCGGTTCGTCGCCCGCGAGGCGGGCCCGTTCGGCGTGCGGTCCAATCTCGTTGCAGCCGGACCGATTCGCACGTTGGCGATGAGCGCCATCGTGGGTGGGGCGCTCGGCGCGGAAGCCGGCGATCAGATGAAGCTGCTCGAGGAGGGCTGGGATCAGCGCGCCCCGCTCGGCTGGAACATGAAGGATCCCACCGCGGTCGCGAAGACGGTGTGCGCGTTGATGTCCGACTGGCTGCCCGCCACCACCGGCACGATCATCTACGCCGATGGTGGAGCGAGTACGCAACTCCTCTGATGGACTTCGACGCGGTCCTGCTGCTGTCGTTCGGGGGACCGGAGGGCCCCGAGCAGGTGCGGCCCTTCCTGGAGAACGTCACCCGCGGACGCAACGTACCGCCGGAACGGCTCGATGACGTAGCGAAGCACTATCTGCACTTCGATGGGGTATCTCCGATCAACGGGATCAACCGCGCCCTGATCGAGCAGCTGCGGATTGAACTGGACGGCCGTGGCACCCCACTCCCGATCTACTTCGGCAACCGCAACTGGGCGCCGTACGTCGCGGACACCGTCGAACAGATGCGCCTCGACGGGGTCCGGCGTGGTGCGGTGTTCACCACGTCCGCCTGGGGCGGATATTCCAGCTGCGCCCAGTACGTCGAGGACATTGCAGGAGCGCGCGCAGCGGTCGGTGCTGGCGCGCCGGAGCTGGTCAAGCTCCGCCAGTACTTCGACCATCCCCTGTTCGTCGAGATATTCGCCGACGGGATCCGGGCGGCGGCCGCGACATTGCCCGCCGACCTGCGTGCCGAAGCGACCCTGGTGTTCACCGCGCACTCCATTCCGGTGGCTGTCGACGAGCGCCATGGACCGCGGCTGTACAGCAGACAGGTGGCCTACGCCACGCGGTTGGCGGCGGCGGCGGCGGGCTACGACCGCTACGACCAGGTGTGGCAGTCTCGGTCGGGGCCATCGCAGATACCGTGGCTGGAACCCGATGTGGGCGACCATCTTTCGACACTCGCGGCGGCTGGCACTCGGGCCGTCATCGTCTGCCCGATCGGGTTCGTCGCGGACCACATCGAGGTGGTGTGGGACCTCGACAACGAACTGCAGGAACAGGCCGATGCCGCCGGTATCGTGCTGGCGCGAACTGCTACCCCCAATGCGGAACCGCGATTCGCGCGACTGGCCGTCGACCTCATCGACGAATTGCGCAACGGAACGGCCGAAGCGAGGGCGGTCGGTCGAGATCCGGTGCCCGCGTGCGGATATGACGTCGACGGTCAGCCGTGTTCGGCGTCGCCGCGCTGTGTCGCTACCTTTGCCACGCCGACTGCAGGATCGCGCTGACAGCTGCCAGCCGCGCCGTGCGGACGACGTCGATCAGCGGCCGCAGCGCCTCGTTGGCCGTCTGCACCTCCGAGGACGACTGCAGGCCGATCGGCATGAGGCCCGAGCTCACCGCGATGATCGCGTCGACGTGCGCGGCGTTCTCCAGCACCCGCAGCGCGCGCTCCGGGGCATGGTCGGGGATGCGGTGCAGCCGGCCGGACTCCAGGATCTGCTCGACCATGCCGCGCGGGTCGGCGAGGTCGGCGCCCGTCGCACCTGCCCGTAGCGTGCCAAGCGCATCGGCGGCCGAGCGCACGGCCGCGCGCAGGTCGAACTCCGCCTGGCCGAGGTCGAGGTGGTCTCGGACCGGCGCGCTAGGTAGCGAGTAGACGGTCCAGGCAAGCGCGCTAGGTTCGGGGTCGTAGTCCTCGTCCTCCTCGTCATCGGCGTAGACGAAGTCTGGGACGAGGCCGATTGCCTCGGGCGCACCGCGCATGACGATGAGCGCCTCGCCCGCGCCGATGGCATCGGTCTGAAACTGAGTACCGGCTGCGAGTCCGCGGACGTCTCCTGGGACCGGCAGTACGACGGTCATCGCGGGTGCTCCGGTCGCGGGTCCGGCCGCCGTGCGCAGGGTCTGCAGCAGGGAGACCGCGCCTGCATCGGTGAGATCCGGCCATGGCAGCCCAGTGCTTCCTGCCGCGACGGAATCGTAGGCCGTTACGGAATGCCGTGGCGCCCAAAGCGATAACGCGTCAAGGACGTCGTCGGGCGCGGCGACTCCTGCGAGCCAGGCATTGGCCCACACCGAGAGGGAAACACTTGGGCACCACATGATGATCGCAGTGTAATAGTTACCGACTCGTCGGGTCGGGTACGCGATAGGGTTATGTCATGGCAGCCTGGTTCTGGCTCATCGCGGCGCTGGCATTGGCCGGTGCCGAGGCGCTGACCGGTGACCTGTTCCTACTGATGCTGAGCGGCGGGGCAGTGGCCTCTGCCGGTGCACATCTGGTCTTCGGTTCGTTACTGGTCGACGGCATCGTGTTCCTGGCCGTATCGGTACTGCTCTTGCTGCTCGTGCGACCGGCCCTGCGGAAGCGGTTCGCCGCGGGCACCGGTCTGCCGGAGCCGATGAAGGCGCTGGAGGGCAAGAGCGCGCTGGTGCTCGACCGAGTGGCGCGCCACGAGGGCCAGGTAAAACTCGATGGCGGGGTCTGGACGGCCCGGCCACTCGACGACAACGATGTGTACGAACCGGGCGACCACGTCACCGTCATGCATATCGACGGCGCCACCGCGGTCGTGTTCAAGAGTGTCTGAGCTGAGTTCAGCTTCTTTAGGGAGGGAACCGTAAATGGATCCAAGTTCCGTCGTCGTCCTGATCTTCGTGGTGGCACTCGTGCTTTTCGCGATCGTCGTCGTCGCCAAGTCGGTCACGGTGATACCGCAGGCCGAGGCCGCGGTCATCGAACGGCTGGGCCGCTACAGCAAGACCGTCTCCGGTCAGCTCACGCTGCTGCTGCCTTTCATCGACAAGATCCGGGCCAGGGTCGATCTGCGCGAGCGGGTGGTGTCATTCCCGCCTCAGCCGGTGATCACCGAGGACAACCTGACGGTCAACATCGACACCGTCGTGTACTTCCAGGTGACCAACCCGCAGGCCGCGGTCTACCAGATCAGCAACTACATCGTCGGCGTGGAGCAGCTCACCACCACCCCGCTGCGCAACGTGGTCGGCGGCATGACGCTTGAGCAGGCGTTGACCTCACGCGACCAGATCAACGGCCAGCTCCGTGGCGTGCTCGACGAGGCCACCGGCCGCTGGGGACTGCGCGTCGCGCGGGTAGAGCTCCGCAGTATCGACCCGCCGCCCTCGATCCAGGACTCGATGGAGAAGCAGATGCGCGCCGACCGCGAGAAGCGGGCGATGATCCTGACCGCCGAAGGCAACCGCGAGGCTTCGATCAAGCAGGCGGAGGGTCAGAAGCAGGCCCAGATCCTCTCCGCCGAGGGTGCCAAGCAGGCCGCGATCCTGGCCGCCGAGGCCGACCGCCAGTCCCGGATGCTGCGCGCCCAGGGCGAGCGCGCCGCTTCCTACCTGCAGGCGCAGGGCCAGGCCAAGGCGATCGAGAAGACGTTCGCAGCGATCAAGGCCGGTCGCCCGACGCCGGAGATGTTGGCCTACCAGTACTTGCAGACCCTGCCCTTGATGGCCAAGGGCGAGGCGAACAAGGTCTGGCTGGTGCCGAGCGATTTCGGCACCGCGCTTCAGGGCTTCACCAAGATGCTCGGCGCGCCGGGTGAGGACGGCGTGTTCCGTTACACCCCCTCGCCGGTCGAGGAAGACCTACCCAAGCCCGAGGACGACTCCGCCGAGGTCGCCGAATGGTTCAACACGAAGACCGATCCAGAGATCGCGCAGGCCGTTGCCCAGGCGGTGGCCGAGGCGCGTACTCCGGTTCAGGGGATCATCGACCCACCGCCGCAGTACGCGCCGCTCTCGCAGCAGGCGCAACCTCCGGGCGATTACCCGCAGCCGGTGCCGAGGCACGGTGCTCCCAGGCAGTCGTGAGCCTGCTGACGGACCGACGGACGTACGCGGCCCTGGCCGTGCTGCAGGCGGGTGACGCAGTGGCGTGCGGCCTGCGGATTCCGCCGATCAAGAAGGCGCTCGACGACGTGAGCTTGGCCGAGCACCTGCGCCCGGTGCTGCCGGTCGTGAAGGCCGCTTCCGCGCTTGGGCTGCTGTCGGTGTTCCGTTTTCCAGGCCTGGCCCGGTTCACGACGTCCATGCTGACCGTCTACTTCGTGCTGGCGGTCGCCTTTCACGTCAAGGCGAAGGACGTCAGTCCTGGGCTCTTGGCCGCGTCGTCGTTCCTCGCGCTGTACGGGGTCATGACGGTCAAAGGCCCGGGAGCAGTCAGCCGGCGTTGATCACCGGCTCGGACGGCTGCTCGTCGGAGTTCGGTACGGGGTGACTGCGCCGGTGGATCCGGATTTCGTAGGTCAGGCCTGCGACGCCCACGCAGGCGGTGACGGCCGACACCAGGACCAGCAGTGGGCTGACGTGGCCGGTGAAGGCATCGCCGAGGATGACCACCGCGGCGGTGCCTGGCAGCAATCCGACGAACGTGGCCAACGTGTAGGGCACGACCCGCACGGCCGATGAGCCCGCCGCGTAGTTGATCACCGAGAACGGCACCGCAGGAATCATCCGCATGGACAGCACCGTGGGCCAACCGCGGTCCTGCAGTCGGGCGTTCAACGAGTCCACCCTCGGATGCTTGACCAGCCGGTCCAGGTGCCATCCGGCGGCCCGCACCAGCAGCATTGCCACGGCCGCGCTCACCGTACTTGCCGTGACGGCGAGCGACACGCCGAGCAGCGGCCCGAACAGCAGTCCGGCGGCGAGCGTGAACGCCGTCCGCGGGAACGGCAGGATGGTCACCACGACGTGTGCGGCGAAGAACGCCACCGGGAACCACGGACCCACCGAGGTCGCCCAATCCCTGAGTTGCACCGCGCTGGGCAGGGGTGCCAGCAGCCCAAATGCGACGAGGATCACAATCAACGCTGCGGTCATCACAATCCGGCGGCGGGGCATCTGGGCTGCCGTCGTAGCAACTGCCGCGCCTACCGCGCGGAACGTGCTGACTACGGGCTTCACGTCTACCAAGGGTACGGGGGACACTCCTATGCTTGGCACCGTGGCGATCGCGCGTCGCGCTGCCCGCCGGATCGTGACGTGTTGGCGATCATTTAGCCTGATGACCGGGTGTTAACTCACACGCAGCGACAACAGGAGATGCCGGTGTCCGGACACGTGTCCAGTGCGAGCTCTAGCGAGGTCGAATCGGACCTTGCTCGATGGCGGTCCGGAGTGGCAGGCGTGCTGGCGAAGAGCAGCCGCAAGGACCCTGCCGACCTGGGCGTCGAACCAGAGCGGCTACTCGACTCACCGAGCTATGACGGGTTTCCGATTCGCCCGCTGTACACGGTCCTCGACGCGCTGCCAGAGCCCCCGTTGCCTGGTGAATGGCCCTTCGTCCGCGGTGGCGACGCCCTGCGGGATGTGCGGGCCGGGTGGAAGGTCGCCGAGTCCTTCCCGAGCTCCGGGCAGCCGGACTTCGCCGAAGGAAACGGCGCTGTGCTGGGCGCGCTCGCCGACGGGGTAAGCGCACTGACGTTGCGCGTGGGCCAGGGCGGCGTCGAGGCGAACGCGGTCGATCGGCTACTGGAAGGGGTGCTCCTCGACCTGGTCCCAGTGATCGTGCACGCCGGTGCCGATTACGCCGCGGCGGCGGAATCCGTGCTGGCGTTGGTCAGTGACTTCGACGACGAACGGCGGGCCCGGCTCTCGGTCGACCTCGGCGCCGATCCGTTCACGGCGCCGCTGACGGGCACGCAGGGACCGTCGGTCGAGGACGTCGTCGCCTTCGCCAAGAAGGCGATCGAATTCGGCGGGGGAGTGCGGGCGGTCACGGTGGACGGACCCGCCCTCCACAACCTCGGGGCCAGCGCCGGGTGGGAACTCGCCGGTGCCATCGCCGCAGGCGTCGACTACCTCCGTCTGCTCAGCTCGAACGGGGTTTCGGTGCGGGATGCGTTGCGGCAGATCAGCTTCCGGTTCGCCGCCGATGACGATCAATTCATGACCATCGCCAAACTGCGTGCGGCGCGGCAGATCTGGGCCCGGGTGGCGGACGTCGCGGGCGAGCCAGCGGCCGGGAACGCCACCATCCACGCCGTGACGTCGCTGCCGATGATGGCTCAGCGCGACCCGTGGGTGAACATGTTGCGCACGACGCTCGCCGCGTTTGCCGCCGGGGTTGGCGGGGCGGACACCGTGCTGGTGCTTCCGCTCGATGCCGCGATTCCCGGTGGGCTGCCCAGTACTGCAACGACTTTCACGCGACGCATGGCGCGCAACACCCAGCTGCTACTGCTGGAGGAGTCCCACATCGGCCGGGTGATCGATCCCGCAGGGGGTTCCTGGTATGTCGAAGACCTGACCCGACGGCTCGCGGAAGAAGCCTGGAGTCACTTCCAGGACATCGAAGCGCGCGGCGGATTCGTCGAGGCTCGGGACCACGTCGTCGCCGAGATATCAGTGGTGGCCGATCGTCGCCGCGCCGACATTGCGCACCGTCGCACCGCGCTCACCGGTGTCAACGAATATCCGAACCTCGCTGAAGCGCCGCTGCCGCAACTGGATTCCGATGGCCTGGTGGCCAGGTACGCCGCCGACTTCGAGGCGTTGCGGGACCGCTCCGACGCCCAGCTTGCCGCCAAGGGGGCCAGGCCGGCGGCGTTGTTGCTCCCCATCGGGCCGCTCTCCGAGCACAACATCCGTGCGACGTTCGCCGCCAACCTGCTGGCGTCTGGAGGGGTCGAGGCAGTCAATCCCGGCACCGTCGACGCGGCCGGAGTGGCCGATGCCGTCGCGGCAGCCGGTCAGCCCGCGGCAGCGGTGATCTGCGGCACGGACGCGCGCTACGGAACCGATGTCTCGGATGTGGTGGAAGCCGCTCGCGCAGCGGGTGTTTCACACGTCTACCTGGCCGGTCCGGAGAAGTCGGCCGCCGATGCGACAAGCAAGCCCGACGAATACCTCACCGCCAAGATCGACGCGATCGATGTGCTGTCGACCCTGCTCACCCGATTGGGGGCCTGACATGGCCGTATCCGAGGTCGCCGACCAGGCGGCTCCTGGCGTAACGCCAAGCATCGCGAGCTTTGCCGACGTACCACTGCACGGCGAGCGCACGGCGACACCAGCGACCGAAGCCGCTGTCGATGCGCACGTCGCCGCGGCGGCCGCCGCCCACGGGTACGCCGCGGAGCAGTTGACCTGGGCCACTCCGGAGGGCATCGACGTCAAGCCGGTGTTCGTCGCGGCCGATCGCGACGCCGCGGCTGCGGCGGGTTACCCGGTGGACAGCTTCCCGGGGGCACCGCCGTTCGTGCGGGGGCCCTACCCGACCATGTACGTCAACCAGCCGTGGACCATCCGCCAGTACGCGGGCTTCTCCACCGCCGCGGACTCCAACGCGTTCTACCGCCGCAACCTCGCCGCCGGGCAGAAGGGGCTCTCGGTGGCGTTCGACCTGGCCACCCATCGCGGGTATGACTCCGACCATCCACGCGTCGCTGGCGACGTCGGAATGGCCGGGGTGGCAATCGATTCCATCCTCGACATGCGCCAGCTGTTCGACGGCATCGACCTGTCGACGGTGTCGGTGTCGATGACGATGAACGGCGCGGTGTTGCCGATCCTGGCGCTGTACGTCGCGGCCGCGGAGGAGCAGGGCGTGCCGCCCGAGAAGCTCGCGGGCACCATCCAGAACGACATCCTCAAGGAGTTCATGGTCCGCAACACCTACATCTACCCGCCCAAGGCTTCGATGCGGATCATCTCCGACATCTTCGGCTACACCAGCACCAAGATGCCGAAGTACAACTCCATCTCCATCTCCGGTTACCACATCCAAGAGGCCGGAGCCACCGCCGATCTCGAGCTCGCGTACACGTTGGCCGACGGCGTTGAGTACATCAAGGCCGGCCTCGACGCGGGCCTGGAGATCGACAAGTTCGCGCCCCGGCTGTCGTTCTTCTGGGGCATCGGGATGAACTTCTTCATGGAGGTCGCCAAACTACGGGCGGGCCGCCTGCTGTGGAGCGAACTCGTCGCACGGTTCGACCCGAAGAGCGAGAAATCGCTGTCGCTGCGCACGCACTCGCAGACGTCGGGTTGGTCGTTGACCGCCCAAGACCCCTTCAACAACGTCGCGCGCACGTGCATCGAGGCCATGGCGGCCACGCAGGGACACACTCAGTCGTTGCACACCAACGCGCTGGACGAGGCGCTCGCGCTGCCGACCGACTTCTCGGCCCGCATCGCGCGCAACACCCAGCTGCTGCTACAGCAGGAGTCCGGCACCACCCGACCGATCGATCCTTGGGGCGGCTCGTATTACGTCGAGTGGCTGACCCATCAACTGGCCGAGAAGGTCCGCGCCCACTTCCGTGAGGTCGACGAGCACGGCGGCATGGCACAGGCCATTGACGACGGCATTCCGAAGCTCCGCATCGAGGAGGCCGCTGCCCGCACCCAGGCCCGCATCGACTCCGGGCAGCAGACCGTCATTGGCATCAACAAGTATCAGGTGGACTCCGACCAGGAGATCGAGGTCTACAAGGTCGAGAACAGCCGGGTGCGCGCCGAGCAGATCGAGAAGCTGCAGCAGCTTCGCGCCGATCGCGACGAGGCCGCCACCCAGGCCGCGTTGGCCGAACTGACCCGCGCGGCAGGCGCTTCGGGGTTGGCGGGGGAGGACGGGCTCGGTAACAACCTCATGGCCCTGGCCATCGACGCAGCCCGCGCGAAGGCGACGGTGGGTGAGATCTCCGACGCGCTGGAAAAGGTGTACGGACGCCACCAGGCCGAGATCCGCACGATCGCGGGCGTGTACCGGGATGAGGTGGGCAAGGTTAGCAACGTAACTGCTGCAACGGAACTCGTCGAGAAGTTCGCCGCGGCCGACGGCCGCAGGCCGCGCATCCTGGTGGCCAAGATGGGTCAGGACGGCCACGACCGGGGCCAGAAGGTGATCGCGACGGCGTTCGCGGATATCGGTTTCGACGTCGACGTCGGCTCGTTGTTCTCCACTCCCGACGAGGTGGCCCGCCAAGCCGCCGACAACGACGTCCACGTGGTCGGGGTCTCGTCGCTTGCTGCCGGACACCTGACCCTGGTGCCCGCGCTGCGCGACGCGCTGGCCGAGGCCGGCAGGCCCGACATCATGATCGTCGTGGGCGGCGTCATCCCGCCCGGCGACTTCGAAGAGCTATACGCGGCGGGCGCGACGGCAATCTTCCCGCCGGGCACCGTCATCGCCGATGCAGCCATCGGCCTGCTGCAGAAGCTGGCCGAGCGGTTGGGTTACGACCTTGGGTAAATGACGACTTCGGAGGGCAGGAGCGAAGCGACTCGGGATGGGATTTTGGAGCTCGCTCAGGCCCTTTCAGATGGTGACCGCGCCGCACTGGCGCGGGCCATCACGCTGGTCGAGTCGACCAGGGGAGACCACCGGGAACAGGCCCAGCTGCTGCTGACGGAGCTGATGCCCGACGCGGGTAGCGCCATGCACGTCGGCATCACCGGGGTGCCGGGGGTGGGCAAGTCGACGACCATCGAGGCGCTCGGCATGTACCTCATCGAGCAGGGTCACCGGGTTGCGGTGCTCGCCGTCGACCCGTCGTCGACGAGGACGGGAGGCTCGATCCTCGGGGACAAGACCAGGATGGCGCGACTCGCCGTCCACCCCGATGCGTACATCCGACCGTCTCCGACGTCGGGAACGTTGGGTGGCGTGGCGAAGGCCACCAGAGAGACGATCGTGCTGCTCGAGGCTGCCGGCTATGACGTGGTACTCGTCGAGACGGTGGGGGTCGGTCAGTCCGAGGTGACCGTCGCCAACATGGTCGACACCTTCGTGTTCCTCACGCTGGCGCGCACCGGGGACCAGCTGCAGGGCATCAAGAAGGGCGTGCTCGAGCTCGCCGACGTCGTCGTGGTCAACAAGGCAGACGGCAAGCACGCCGTCGACGCGAAGGCGGCCGCGCGCGAACTCGCCGGGGCCATCCGGTTGCTGTATCCGCGCGACACCTTGTGGCGTCCACCAGTTTTGACGATGAGCGCGTTGGAGGGCATCGGGCTTTCTGAGCTGTGGGACACGGTGCTCAAGCACCGCGACGTGCTGACCGAAGCGGGCGAGTTCGACGCTCGCAGGCGCAGGCAACAGGTCGAGTGGATGTGGTCGATGGTGCGCGACGCCGTGCTGGACCGGGTGCTGTCGAACCCGACTGTGCGCAACGTCCGCGACGAGGTGGAACGGCAGGTGCGGGACGGGGAGTTGCCTCCGGCGCTTGCGGCACAGCAGATTCTCGAGGCCGCCGACTAAAGGCGCAGCGAACACCTAGGCTCTTCGTGATGTCCGGCGCGGGAGTGAGGATCACGATGAAACCGACCACGTCGCGCATCGCATTGTTCGTTGCAGGGCTTGCAATGGTGACGGCACTGTTCGCGGGGTGTAGTGGCAAGGTCGAAGTCGGTCGGGCGACGTCGCAATCGGGTATCTCCACGACCACGACCGAGCAGTCCGTGACCGTCGACAAGGACCAACTGGCGGCCAAGGCGAAGGAGAAGCTCGAGCAGGCCGCGGGCCAGGAGTCCAAGGGGGTGGAATGCGACGGAGACATCGAAGGAACCGTCGGTGCCACCCAACGCTGCGTGTTGACGGCAATGGACGGCACGAGGATCGGTGTCACCGCGACCGTGACGGCAGTGAAGGGCGAGACCGTCAGCATCGACTTCAAGGCCGACGACCACCCGATGGAGTGAGTGCGGAAACGTGCCGGTTGCCTAACAGTTGGGTAACCGGTGAAAAGTTTGCCGGGGGTCCAGGTAAATTGTCTTGATTGTGACCCATGCAATACGCGGGGAGCGCAGCGCGGCGCTCTCGCAAAACGGTGCCGATGACGCGCCCCTACCGCACGCCGTACGTGGCGCGGCGGATCCCAACTTCGTCTGTGCCGTTCGAGCCTTCGCCCAGCTGTTTCCCTGGCGTCGGCTTGGAGGCGGAGCGCTCTCGGTCTACCTCGACGGCCAACCCGTCGTCGACGTGTGGACCGGTTGGGCCGACCGTCGCGGCAGGCGGCACTGGTCCGCAGACACCGGGACCATGGTGTTCTCTGCGACCAAGGGCATGGCGTCCACCGTCATCCACCGGCTCGTCGACCGCGGCCTCATCGACTACGACGCACCCGTCGCCGAGTATTGGGCGGCGTTCGGTGCCAATGGCAAGGCTGGGATCACCGTCCGCGACCTCATGCGCCACCGAGCGGGACTGTCGCAGCTTCAGGGCGTCACCAAGGCGGACCTGTTGGACCACCTCCTCATGGAGGACCGAATGGCCGCTGCGGCGATGGGGCTCCTCAAGGGACGGCCCGCCTACCACGCGCTGACGTACGGCTGGCTGATGTCCGGGCTGGCGCGTTCGGTCACCGGGCGGGGCATGCGGGAGTTGTTCCGCACCGAACTGGCCGCCCCGCTCAACACCGACGGCTTCCACCTCGGCAGGCCGCCCGTGAGCGCGCCGACCCAACCGGCTCAGATCATCGGCCCGCAGCTGGGGATCCCGAACCCGATCTTCAATGCCGTCGCACCGCACGTCGCGGCGCTTCCGGTGTCCGGCATCTTCGGGTCGATGTACTTCCCAGGGATGAAGGCGACCGTGCAGGGCGACATCCCGCTGCTCGACGGGGAGCTTCCCGCGGCCAACGGGGTCGCCACCGCACGGGCGTTGGCCCGCATGTACGGGGCCATCGCCAACGGCGGTGTCATCGACGGCACGCAGTTCCTGTCGGCGGAGACCGTCGCCGGGCTCACCGGACGGCCGAGCTACTACCTGGACGGGAACATGGGGATGCCGATGTCGTTCCATCTCGGGTACCACAGCGTTCCGCTCGGCGGCGTGCTGCCCGGCTTCGGACACGTCGGCCTTGGTGGCTCACTGGGCTGGGCCGATCCGGAGCGTGGACTGTCGTTCGGCTTCGTCCACAACCGCCTGCTGACTCCGCTCGTGGTGGCCGATCAGGCCGGCTTCGTGGCGACTGCGGCACTGATCCGGCGCGGTGCGGCCGGTGCCCGCAAGCACGGGTTTGCGCCTGTCACCGAATTCGGCGCTCCGTTCGCGGAGCGCTCCACGGCAGCGGTCTGATTCAGAGCGACTTCAGTCGGCGCACGCGGTCGCTGATCGCGCGGCGTGACGATTCGGCGTTGGGCGCCAAGGCGTCCGATGCGTGCGGAGCACCCGGATACACGTGCAGCTCGACCGAAACGCCAGCCTCGGCCAGCCCGTCGGCGTACCTGATCACTTCGTGGCGGAACACGTCGAGCTCGCCGACCTCGAGGTAGGTGGTCGGTAACCCGCGAAGGTCGGACTCCCGAGCCGGGGCGGCCGCGGACGGGACGTCGTCGGTCCCGACGAGGTCGCCCAACAGCGCGCCCCAACCCGTGACGTTGTCGTCGTACGTCCACGTCAGAAACGGCACCAACCGTGGGTCGGTGACCGTCGTTCGGTCGTCGAGCATCGGATAGATCAGGAGCTGCTGGGCGATCGCAGGGCCGCCGCGTGCGCGGGCCAGCAGGGCCACTCCGGCGGCCAGCCCACCGCCTGCGCTGTCGCCCATCACCGCGATGCGATGGTCGTCGACGCCGAGCTCGGCGGCGTGCTCGGCCAGCCACGCCAGCGCGGCGTAGCAGTCGTCCACCGGCGTGGGATGCGGAGCCTCCGGAGCGACGCGGTAGTCCACCATCAACATCGGAACGCCCGAGGCGGCAACGTAGCCGCGCACCGCCGAGTCGTACAGTTCGCGGGTCTCCGCCAGGCTGAGGATCATCCCGCCGCCGTGCAGATAGAGCGCGGCGCTACCCGGTTGCTCGGCGTCGGCGCGGCGGTACCAGGTCATGGCGACCGTCGCACCGTCGTCGCGCTGCAGCGTGTACTCGGTGACGTCGATGCCGGGGACTTCCGGCCGGCCGACCGCCAGCGCAGCGAACGTGGCCCGATTGGTCACGCGCCTGTTCGCGACGTCACCGACCGGAGGGGGAGCACCTGCCGCGGCCGTGGCCGCGAGCAATGGAGCGAGCTCGGCGAGCACCTGCGGGTCGAACTCCAACGCGGTCATCGTCACCCTCCTGTTGCGTGCGACGAGCTGAACAGCGTGGCCCCTGATGAGCCGCTTCGCGGTCGCCAGCGTATCCCGGTGCACGTGTGGTCGCGGCTCGGCGGTCTGCTCGGTCAGTCCGCGGGTCAGCGCAAACAGTGCGAGCGGCGTGCAGGTCATCCCCGAGCTCGCCGAGATCGCAAGCCAACTGACCGTGTTCCAACGCACCCCGCCATGGATGTTGCCGAAGGACGACCGTCCCTTGGACGACGATGAGCGCCATCGTTACCGCAACGAGTCAGCTGCCGTCCAGCAGGAACGGGAGCGGCTGCGGACCGAGCAGCAGTGGTGGCGAGCCGTCCTGAATTGAAAGAGGTTCTGGTGCAGCGGTCCTCACGTCGTCCGGAGTGAGCTTCACCTCGACGATCGCACTGTCGGGCCACAAGCTCTTCGTGGTCGCTCTGCGCAGCTTCTCCCGCAGTGGAAGCGCGTGGTCGACGTTCTTGACGCCAGGCACCTTCAGCAATGGCACCACGTTGTACTGCCAGCCGTAGCGTCGTTGCAGTGCTCGGTTGGCGGCGTCCGCCGGCGCGCCGTCGAGGATGGTCGCCTTGCCGGACACCGTGGGGGAGCCCGCCACGTACCCGCCCCGGTAGTCGCACGGCCAGAGCTCGACGTTCGGATTGGCGGAGATTCGGCGCGTCTTCGGCCCCTGCTTGGTACGGAAGACCAGGGTGTCGCCGTCGAGCACGAACCAGATGGGGGTGTCGACGGCGGTGCCATCGCGTCGGAACGTACGCAGCTGCGCATACCGGGCCGAGGTGAGAGCGGTGACGACTTGTTGATGGCTCATGTACCGATTGAACGACTTCGAGTTCACTCGAAGTCAAGCTGGGGGATGATGAGTCGATGAACCTGTCCATCGGCGACGTGGCCGAACGTTCCGGCGTTGCGGCCACCACATTGCGGTTCTACGAGGACGAAGGTCTGCTGAGCACTGCTGGTCGGGTCGGCGGCCGGAGGCGCTACGACGAGGCCGTACTCACCCGCCTCGAGGTGATCAGGCTCTGCAAGGCGGCCGGCTTCAGGCTCGATGAGATCCGCGTGCTGTTGACGGACGACGATCCAGGGCGACCAGCGAGCCGGGCACTGGCCGAGGCGAAGCTCGTCGACATCGATGCACAGATGGCAGCCTTGAAACGGGCCAGGGAGATCATCGAATGGGCCGTCACGTGCCCGGGTGCGGTCGACGGGCGCGACTGCGGCATCGACGTTGTTAGTAACTCGCCTTGCTGAACCACTTGGTCTTGATGCGCCAAGAGTGCGCCGACATCAGCGCGAAGCCTGCGCCGCACATGCAGGCGAAGAACCACACCAGCGTGCCGTTCTCGATCGGCTGCAGCGAGGGCACCAGCGCGGTGACGATGCGGACGAGGCAGGCCATCATGCCGCTGACGGATGCGGCCAGGTAGACGTTGGCGACCGTGCGCGAGCGCGGATCCTTGCGCAGGACCAGCAGTGCGCGGGATCCATAGCCCAGTAGGTAGATGAGCGTGCCGCAGAGCAGCAGCCAGTAGGCGCTGAGCCACGCGTCGGTGGGCAGTTGGAAGAAGTCAGCCTGATAGATCGCCGCGCCGTTGCCAAGCGAGAATGTGGCGAGCAGCAGCGGGATGCACAACGTCGCGGGTCGCTCCACGTACTGCTTGAACGTGGTCTGCATGGCGTGATCGTCCTGCAGGCGGCCAAGGGCGTTGTACACGATTGCCGACGCTGCGACGACGTAGAGATCGTGGCCGATGTAGTCCTCGAGGTTCCACATGCCGGTGAGCGCATGCAGCCAATGACCCAGCGTCTCGGACGCAAACGGCGACATCAGGAATACGGTCGCGCCCTGAAGGGCGATGTTCAGCGTGGCGGCAACTTCCCAGCGGCATGACCAGGTGACTCGACGAATCCACAGACTCCACGCGATACATGTCAGCGTGACCGTGATGAGGACTGCCAGACCCATGAGCTGTCGCCTTCGAGCTTTCTTCCGTTAGCAAATATTCCGCTACAGCGGGGGTGCGTCGGGCCGCGGCGTGAGGTCGCGCAGACGCGGCCGGTGGACCGTTCGTCGTTCGGTGACCGGTTCGGCGATGGTGGCCACGGACAGCGGCGCCGACTCGACGTAGCTCCACACCTCTTCGCGACTCATGAGGCCGAATCGAACCTGAAGATCGGGGTAGCTGAGATTGAACCGGTCCGCCACCAGTCGCATCTCTTCGGCGTTCGGGTAGTCGGCTTCCTTGATGCGGCGGTAATAGGTGCTGCTGGACGTGCCAAGGGAGTCGTAGATCGCCTTGGCATCGACGTCGCCGTCGAGGAGGTAGTCGAGCAGAGTTTTTAGCTGCCTGCCGTTTTCATCAGTCCGTGGCACGGGAACAGCTTAGCCGGACTTCCCTCCGTTGGGCAGTACCAACCGCAAATCGGTCAGGAGCCTTCTAATTGACACGGCCGTCACAGTTTTGGCAGATGTGTCCCATTTTTGGGACAGTCGTGTAGCGTGCCTTACATGACGAGCGCAAACTTGCTGCTGACCGATTACGAGGCCCTTGGGCCGCTTCGCGTCGAGGACCTCGTCAACGTCGCGGCGCCCCTGTCGGCCCTGCTGACCAAGGAACTCGACGGTGCCGCGGAAGTGCTTGGGCTAATGAGCGATGAGATCCTCATCGCCGCACTCGGCCGTGCGATCGAACGGACCATCGGTGAGGGGCTCGTCGCCCTCGACGTCCCCAGCTACGGCACCAGCGTGCACTCCATGACCCTGCGGTGCGCGGCACCCGCCCAGACCCCTGCCGACGAGATGCTCGCGGGTGTCCATGACGGACTGGAGGCGCTGAAGATTGGTCGAATCGTGCCAGGAGTGCCCGACGACCCGCGCCAGCCGGTTTCGGAGCTCCTGTTCGTCGAAGGCGATACTGCGGCCGACCGGCCACACCTCGGCCATGCCCTCGAACTCCGCGCGTACCGCGCAGGCGACGTCATCGCGTTGGACTGGTGGTTCGACCCGCGCAGCTTCGAGCCCTACACCGTTGAGGAGCTCGCCGAGCAGTTCCCACTCGCGTTGATCGAGCTCACCTCCGAAGCCACGCCCCCGGTCCATGCCACCCCCGAGCTGGCGATGGCGCACTAGCCGCTGGCTAGGCATTAGAATTCTCGAAACGGCGTCGATCCGGTCATCACCGGGGAGTCTTCGGAAGAACGGCCGCGGTACCCACCCGGCCCAGTAGAACCGAACGGTTGGACCCGTCAACCTCCGAGTCGAGCGGCGCATTCCGTGCGCAAGCGGGGTGGTACCGCGGCGCTCGCGCATTCCGCGCGTCGTCGTCCCCGTGCCTGAACGAACCTGGGCTTTCCGGAGCGCCAGCGACATTTGGCACAGGAGCCGACACCCGATGAGCGCCTACCCCAAGCCGGCCGGTGGATCGCCGAGCTTCCCCGACCTCGAACTCGAGGTGCTGGACTATTGGGACCACGACGGAACCTTCCGCGCCAGCATCGACCGACGCGACGGCGCGGAGGAGTACGTCTTCTACGACGGGCCGCCGTTCGCCAACGGACTGCCGCACTACGGACATCTGCTCACCGGGTACGTCAAGGACATCGTCCCGCGCTACCGGACGATGCGTGGCTACAAGGTCGAGCGTCGATTCGGATGGGATACGCACGGGCTGCCCGCCGAACTCGAAGTTCAGCGTCAACTTGGCATCACCGACAAGTCCCAGATCGAAGAAATGGGCATCGAGAAGTTCAACGATGCCTGCCGGAAGTCCGTTTTCAAGTACGCCGACGAATGGCGGTCCTACGTCACCCGGCAGGCGCGCTGGGTCGACTTCGACAACGACTACAAGACCCTGGATCTCGGTTTCATGGAATCGGCGATCTGGGCGTTCAAACAGCTGTGGGACAAGGGCCTGGCCTACGAAGGCAACAGGGTGCTCCCGTATTGCTGGAACGACGAGACTCCACTTTCGAGCCACGAGCTGCGCATGGACGACGACGTCTACCAGAACCGGCAGGACCCCGCGCTCACGGTCGGTTTCCGGGTAGCAGACGGCGAACTCGCCGGGGCGCACCTGCTGGTCTGGACGACGACTCCGTGGACACTGCCGTCGAACCAGGCCGTGGCCGTCCACCCAGACGTGACGTACGTGCAGGTGGAGGCGGCCGACGGCAGGCGCTACGTGCTCGCGGAGCCGCGCATGAGCGCGTATGCCAGGGAGCTGGGCGAGCAGCCGACCGTGGTGGGCTCCTATGTCGGCCGCGACCTGTTGGGGGTGCGATACGTTCCGCCGTTCCCGTACTTCATGGACTCGCCCAACGCCTTTCGCGTCTTGCCGGGCGAGTTCGTCACCACCGAGGACGGCACGGGCATCGTGCACATGGCACCCGCCTACGGCGAGGACGACAAGGCGACCGCCGACGCCGCCGACATCGCCGCGGTCACCCCCGTCGATTCGAAGGGTCGCTTCGATGCGACGGTGCCCGACTATGCGGGCCAACACGTCTTCGACGCCAACCCGCAGATCGCCCGGGACCTTCGGAACCAATCGGGTCCGGCGGCCGCCAACGGTGCGGTGCTCTTGCGCCACGAGACCTACGACCACTCGTACCCCCACTGCTGGCGGTGCCGAAATCCCTTGATCTACCGGGCCGTGTCGTCGTGGTTCGTCAAGGTGACCGAGTTCCGCGACCGCATGGTCGAGCTCAACCAACAGATCACCTGGTATCCCGAGCACGTCAAGGACGGACAGTTCGGCAAGTGGCTGTCCAATGCGCGGGACTGGTCGATCTCCCGAAACCGGTACTGGGGCACGCCAATTCCGGTGTGGACGTCCGACGACCCGGCCCATCCGCGCATCGACGTCTACGGCAGTCTCGACGAACTCGAGCGCGACTTCGGGGTGCGCCCGGACAACTTGCATCGGCCCTACATCGACGAATTGACCCGACCCAACCCCGACGATTCGACCGGCCAGTCGACGATGCGGCGGATCGAGGACGTGTTCGACGTCTGGTTCGACTCCGGTTCCATGCCGTACGCGCAGGTGCACTATCCGTTTGACAACGCCGAGTGGTTCGACTCGCACTTCCCGGCCGACTTCATCGTCGAGTACATCGGGCAGACCCGTGGCTGGTTCTACATGATGCACGTGCTGGCCACCGCACTCTTCGACCGACCGGCGTTCCGTACCTGCGTATCCCACGGCATCGTGCTGGGCAGCGACGGTCAGAAGATGAGCAAGTCGCTGCGAAACTATCCCGACGTCACCGAGGTGTTCGACCGCGACGGCTCGGATGCGATGCGGTGGTTCCTCATGGCGTCGCCGATTCTGCGCGGCGGCACCCTGATCGTGACCGAACAAGGCATCCGCGACGGCGTCAGGCAGGTGCTGCTGCCGTTCTGGAACGCGTATTCGTTCCTGTCGCTCTATGCGCCGGAGAAGGGAGTGTGGCGCACCGACTCTGCAAACGTGCTGGACCGCTACGTGCTTGCCAAGCTCGCGGCGTTGCGCGACGAACTCACCGAGGCGTTGGACGTCTGCGACATCTCGCGAGCGTGCGACGAACTCCGCCAGTTCACCGAAGCCCTCACCAACTGGTATGTGCGACGGTCCCGTTCGCGGTTCTGGGAGGAGGACCGCGACGCCATCGACACCCTGCACACGGTTTTGGAGGTGACCGGACGGCTCGCTGCGCCGCTGCTTCCGCTGATCGCCGAGGTAATCTGGCGCGGCGTCACGGGAGGGCGGTCGGTGCATCTGACGGATTGGCCTGCGCCCGGCGAAGTGCCTGCCGATCCCGCCCTGGTGGCCGCCATGGACCAGGTTCGAGACGTGTGTTCAGCGGCGTCCTCGCTGCGCAAGGCGAACAAGCTGCGGGTTCGCCTGCCGTTGCCGAAACTGACAGTGGCGGTGGAGGACCCGGAAGCGCTGCGGCCCTTCATCGAGCTCATCGCGGACGAGCTCAACGTGAAGAGCGTGGAGTTGTCGAACGAAATCGACGCCTTCGGCCGCTTCGAGTTGTCGGTCAACGCCAGGGTCGCAGGACCGCGCCTCGGCAAGGACGTGCAGGCCGCCATCAAGGCCGTCAAGGCCGGGTCGGGTGTGGTGAATCCCGACGGCACCCTGACAGCGGGCCCGGCCACGCTGCTGCCCGAGGAATACTCGTCGAAACTGGTTGCAGCGGAACCGGAATGGACCGCGGAGCTGCCCGACGGGGAGGGCCTCGTGGTGCTGGATGGAACGCTCACACCCGAGCTCGAAGCCGAGGGCTGGGCCAAGGACCGCATCCGCGAGCTGCAGGACCTGCGCAAGACGACGGGTCTGGACGTGTCCGATCGGATCCGCGTCGTCATGTCGGTGCCCGCAGCGCGCGCCGCATGGGCGCGCACACATGCCGAGCTCATCGCAGGCGAAGTGCTGGCGACCAGCTTCGAGTTCGGCGAGTCCGCGGACGCGGTAGAACTTGGGGACGGTGTGAAGGCCGCGATCGCCAAGGCCTGATTCGCGACGTCAGTGCGCGGCGCTCAACCGGGGGACAGGCAAGGACGCCTTCGGCGGCGAGGCCACGCGGCGCACTGCCGGTGTCGTGGTGCGAGTCGGCCGAATCGCGTTCCAGAACCACACCGACTTCCGCCGCAGCAGGTTCCCCCTTCGATGCGCGACCGGTTGCCTCGCGGTCGATTTGGCCAGTGCTTCGAACCCGATTACTACGGCTAGTGACGGCATGTTCCTCACCCCTTTGTCGTGCGAGCCCTTTGTCCTGCGAGCTTGGTCGCTCCCAGTCATTGAAAGGCCAGGGTGCATGGGTGCTTCGAGTAGTCGGCTACTCGAATTCGGCTTGGGCGACGACGCGCGCGGATTGGCCGGCCACCGTAACGGTGTCGCCTGGGCGCAATTGCCTGCCTCGGCGGGTTTCGACGTCGTCGTTCACCGTGACCGCGCCCGCCGCGAGCTCAGCCTTGGCATCCGAACCGCGGTCGATCAGATCGGCGAGCTTCATGAACTGTCCGAGTCGGATCGACTCATCCCGAATAGGGACATCCCGAACAGGTTCCGCCATGGACGTCAGGCTAGCGCCCTAGCATCGCGACCGTGACCTCCGATGACTCTGGTGCCCAGCAGTCGGGGCGGTGGGTCCTGCACTTCGACATGGACGCGTTCTTCGCGTCCGTGGAGCAGCTCACCCGGCCCACGCTGCGTGGTAGGCCCGTGCTGGTCGGTGGACTCGGCGGCCGAGGCGTCGTCGCAGGCGCCAGCTATGAGGCACGGGTCTTCGGGGCGCGCTCCGCAATGCCCATGCACCAAGCGCGCAGGCTCGTCGGCGCGCCTGCGGTGGTGTTGCCCCCGCGCGGCGCGGTGTACGGGATGGCCAGCGGTCGAGTGCTCGACGCCGTGCGGGCAGTGGTGCCGGTGCTCGAACAGCTGTCGTTCGACGAGGCGTTCGGTGAGCCCGTCGAGCTCGCAGGTGCCAGCGCGCTCGACGTCGAACGGTTCTGCGAGGGCCTGCGCGCCAGGGTGCTCGGCGAGACCGGATTGGTGGCTTCGGTAGGGGCGGGCTCGGGTAAGCAGCTGGCGAAGATCGCCTCCGGCCTGGCCAAACCCGACGGCATTCGGGTGATCCGGCGCGATGAGGAAGGCGTGCTGCTCCCCGGACTGCCGGTGCGCAGGCTGTGGGGGATCGGGCCGGTCGCCGAGGAGCGGCTGCACCGCCTCGGCATCGACACGGTCGGGGCGCTCGCGGCGTTGACGGACGCTGAGGTGGCCGACGTACTCGGTGCCACGGTCGGTCCGGCCCTCCACCGGCTCGCCAAGGGCATCGACGACCGCCCGGTAGCCGAGCGGTCGGGTAGCAAGCAGATCAGCGCGGAATCGACGTTCGCCGCGGATCTGACCACGCTGGACCAGCTGCGCGACGCCGTCGGCCCCATCGGCGAGCACGCGCACCGGCGCCTGGAGCGCGACGGCCGCGGAGCCAGGACGATCACCGTCAAGCTGAAGAAGTCCGACATGAGCACGCTCACGCGATCGGCCACCCTGCCCTACGCCACGACCGAGGTGTCGACGCTGATCGGAACCGCCCGTCGGCTCCTGCTCGATCCTGTCGAGATCGGCCCGATTCGGCTTGTCGGCGTGGGCTTCTCGGGCCTTTCCGAGGTCATGCAGGAGTCCCTCTTTCCCGATCTGGACCAGACGCTGGAAGCCTCGGACAGTCACCAATCCGGGCCCGTGCCCGCTTCGCAACCGGAGTCGGCGGGGTGGCGCATCGGTGACGACATCACCCACACGGAGTTCGGACACGGCTGGGTGCAGGGCGCCGGACACGGAGTGATGAGCGTGCGGTTCGAAACTCGCGCAAGCGGGCCAGGGGTGATGCGGACGTTCGCCGACGACAGTCCGGAGGTGGAGCGGAGCGATCCGCTGGACAGCCTCGACTGGCCCGAATACGTGGCATCGAGGGCCGAACGGTCAACCCCAGACGCCGAGGACGTCGGCGACGGGTAGCCCCAAGGCCAGGGCAGCCATCACGAGCACCCTGGCCTGGGCGGGCCGCAGGGTCGGCACCGTCACCGCGCCGGCGTCCACGAGGGCGCGGCCGGGTCCGTACCTGGCCGTCACGCGCGCGCCTGGGACTCGAGTCGAGATCGCCACCGCCACGTCTGCACGGCATGCTCGTCGCACTCCGTCGATCACGGCCTCGGATGCGTTCCCGGACCCAACGGCCTCGAGCACGAGGCCGCGCGCTCCCGCGGCCACGCATGCGTCCATCGCCACCGCGTCGCTGCCCGCATAGGCAGTCACGATGTCCACCCGGGGTGCGCCCGCCGCGGAGGGGTGGCCGAGCGACGGTCGGCGCTTCACGCCGTCGAATGCGACGTTCCCGTTCCTCGCCGAGCCCACCACGGACCCGCTGAACTGGGCTCCGGTCTTGGTCAGGCCCAGCGGCTGCCACACGGCGCCCGCAAAACCGACGAGCACGCCGAGCCCGCGCGCCGCCGGGCTCGCGGCCACCGCCAGCGCGTCGGCCAGATTTCCAGGCCCATCGGGAGCGGGCTCGTCGCTGCTGCGCATTGCCCCGGTCAGCACTACGGGAGCGGCGCCCGCGTAGGTCACGTCGAGCCAGAGTGCCGTCTCTTCCATGGTGTCGGTCCCATGGGTGATCACCACTCCGGTCGCGCCGGAGTCCACCGCGGCCACTACGGCAATGCCAATTCGATCCCAGTCCGCGAGGGTCAACTGGCTGCTGTCCGCGGCCATGAGGTCGATCACGTCGAGCTCGTACCCCTGGTTCAGGCCCTCGATGAGGTCGGTGCCGGTCTGCGTCGGCCGGGCGACCCCGTCGGCGCCTGTGGTCGTTGCGATGGTCCCTCCAGTGGTGATCACGACGAGACGGCTCATGCCGCGATTGTTCCCGATCGCGGGGGAGCGACGCGACGCGGGAAGGGGCTGAGCTGGGGACCAGGCAAGCGACCAGGGGCGGTTGGGGGATGATGTACGGGTGACTGACGAATCCACCGACTCGGTCGAGGCGACGAAGACGGACGAGTCAGCAAAACCGCAGCCGCGGCGTCGGCTGTGGCTGCTGGTCTCGGTTGCCGTCACGGTGCTCGTGCTTGACGTCGTCACCAAGGCGCTGGCCGTCAGGCTCCTGACGCCCAATCAGCCGGTGTCGATCATCGGCGACACCGTGACGTGGACGCTGGTCCGCAATCCAGGAGCGGCCTTCTCCCTGGCCGCCGGCTACACCCTGGTGCTGACGGTGATCGCGACCGGTGTGGTGGTCGGGATCGTGTGGATGGCCCCGCGCTTGGTATCGCCGTGGTGGGCGCTCGGGCTTGGCATGATCCTGGGTGGTGCGCTCGGAAACCTGATGGACCGGTTCTTCCGGGGGCCGGGGCCGCTTCAGGGCCACGTCATCGACTTCGTGTCGATCGGGTGGTGGCCGGTGTTCAACGTGGCCGACCCCGCGGTGGTGGGTGGCGCGGCCCTGCTGGTGGGGTTGTCGTTCTTCGGCTACGACTTCGACACCGTCGGACGGCGCAGGGGGAACGACGAGTCGGCGGAGCTCGAGAAGAGCGACCCGGACGAGTCGTCGGCCGAGGACGAGAAGCGCGCCGATGGGGACGTCAGTGCTCCGAAGTCGTCGGAATCCGAGTCGGAAAACAAGCCGGAGTGACGACCCGCTCGATGTCGGTCCCCGAGGGGCTGGCGGGTATGCGTGTCGATGCCGGGCTGGCCCGTCTATTCGGGTTGTCGCGAACAGCGGCAGCGGCGATCGCCGAGGATGGTGGGGTCGAGCTCGACGGGGCTCCCGTCGGCAAGTCCGAACGCCTCCCCGCAGGGGCCTGGCTCGAGGTTAGGCTGCCGGAAGCGCCTGCGCCGCTGGATAATCCGCCGGTCGACATCGAGGGCATGACCATCCTGTACTCGGACGACGACATCGTGGCGGTCGACAAGCCCCCCGGCGTCGCGGCGCATGCGTCGGCGGGTTGGACGGGCCCGACCGTGCTCGGCGGACTTGCCGCGGCCGGCTTCCGGATCACCACCTCGGGCGTGCACGAACGACAGGGCATCGTGCAGCGCCTCGACGCCGGCACGTCGGGCGTGATGGTGGTGGCGATCTCGGAACGTGCGTACACCGTGCTCAAGCGCGCCTTCAAGCAGCGCACCGTCGACAAGCGCTATCACGCACTGGTGCAGGGCCACCCGGATCCGTCCAGCGGCACCATCGATGCTCCGATCGGACGTCACCGCGGCAACGACTGGAAGTTCGCGGTCACCGAGCAGGGGCGCCACAGCATTACGCACTACGACACCGTGGAGGCGTTCGTGGCGGCCAGCCTGCTCGACGTCCACCTGGAGACCGGGCGCACTCATCAGATCCGCGTGCACTTCTCGGCTCTGCATCACCCGTGTTGCGGCGACTTGACGTATGGAGCGGATCCGACGCTTGCGAAAAGGCTTGGGCTGGAACGCCAATGGCTGCACGCGCGGTCGCTGGCATTCGCTCATCCTGCCGACGGCCGGCGCATCGAAATCACCAGCCCGTATCCGGCCGATCTCCAGCACGCACTCGACGTACTGCGCCACCACGAATCGTGACCGACCAAGCCGTAGCCGCGTCCCGCCGGTCCGGGGTGTTGTTCGGTGTCGGGGCATTCACCTGGTGGGGCCTGTCCCCCGGATACTTTCCGCTGCTGCTGCCTGCCGGGTCCATCGAGGTGCTGGCCCACCGCATCGTGTGGAGCGCCGTGAGCCTGCTGGTCGTGCTCGTCTTGGCCCGCCGCCTCGGCGACCTACGAAGGCTCCGCGCGCGGACGTGGCTTCAACTGGCGGCCGCGTCGTTGCTCATCTCGATCAACTGGGGCATCTACATCTATGCCGCGACCCACGGCCACGTCGTCGACGCAGCGCTGGGCTACTTCATCAACCCGCTGGTGACCGTCGCGGTCGGCGTGCTCGTCTTTCGAGAGCGCATCGGGCGGTGGCAGCTGATCGCGCTGGCGTTGGCCGTCATCGCGGTGGTGGTGCTGACCATCGAAGTCGGTCAGCCGCCCTACCTGGCCGTGGCGCTGGCGCTGAGCTTCGCCCTGTACGGCGTCGTGAAGAAGGTCGTAGACGCCGATCCCCGGGTCAGCGTCGCCGTCGAGACGTTGATCGCCCTGCCGCTCGCGGTCGGTTACTTGGTCACCCTTCAGCTTCTGGGGCAAGGCCATTTCATCGGCTCCGGCGGCTGGCACACCGTACTGCTGGTGATGGCCGGCCCCGTGACGGCGGTGCCACTGCTGCTGTTCGCCGCCGCCGCTCAGCGACTACCACTTGTCACCATCGGGTTGCTGTTCTACCTCAACCCTGGTCTACAGATGGCCTGGGGCGTGTTGGTCGGGCACGAGCCGATGCCGGTGGGGCGGTGGATCGGTTTCGGACTGATCTGGGTTGCCTTGGCAGTGATGACGATGGGTTCCCTTCGAAAGAAGTCTGCTCGGAAGCGAGCTGCGGCCGATTTCACGGACGATGTCGACTTGTCTGCTCCCGAATCGTCATCACGGTGACAAGCTCGAGCTGGGCTTGCGACGAGACGACCACGACGTGAGGACGAGATCATGCGTTACTGCCTGCTCATGCACTATCAGGAGGGTGCTTCGATCGGTTTGACCGAGGAGGACATGGCCCCGGCGATGGCGGCCTTCCAGGCCTACGCCGATGACCTGTCCGCCGCGGGGGTGCTCATCACCACCGAGGTGCTCGACACGGTCGCGTCGACCACCACCGTGACCGCGCGCAACGGGACACCCGAGATCCAGGACGGACCGTTCGCGGACACGAAGGAAAAGCTCGGCGGCATCTTCGTCATCGACGTGCCGGACCTCGACGAAGCGCTCGAGTGGGCTCAGCGCAATCCGGCGAACGGCTGGGGATCAGTCGAGATCCGCCCAGTGGCAAGGACGTACGCCGCCGAACGCGGATGGTACTGCCCCTGACTGCCGACCGAGCGCGGGTCGGCGAGCGGTTGGCCGAGGTGACCCGCGAGTCCCATGGCCGGCTGGTGGCACTGCTCGCCGCCGCGGGCCGGGACATCGCGGCCGCCGAGGACGCACTTGCCGACGCCGTCGAGCGGGCCTTGTTGCGCTGGCCGCTCGACGGCATACCCGCGAACCCCGAGGCCTGGTTGCTCGTCGTCGCCCGCAACCGGCTGCGGGACCACTGGAAGTCGGCGGCTCACAGGACGAGCGTTCCATTCGATGAAACCGATTGTGATTCAGCCGAATCCACCGAGATTGTGGACATTCCGGACCGCAGGCTCGCGTTGATGATGGTGTGTGCGCACCCGGCGATCGCGGCTTCGGTGCGCACCCCGTTGATGCTGCAGGTCGTGCTCGGCGTCGACGCGGCAGCCATTGCGGCGGCCTTCGCGGTCGAGCCGGGCGCGATGGCGCAACGCCTGGTTCGCGCGAAGAAACGCATCCGCGACGCAGGCATCCCGTTCGTGGTGCCAGAGCGGGAGCGCCTCACCGAACGGCTGCCTGCGGTGCTCGAGGCCGTCTACGGGGCGTACGCCATCGATTGGCAGCTGGTGCCGCAGCAGAACCCAATCGAATCGCTGTCCAGCGACGCGGTGCACCTTGCCCTGCTCTTGGCAGAACTCCTGCCCGACGAGCCGGAAGTACTCGGACTGGCGGCGCTGGTGTGTCTCTCGGAATCGCGCCGGCAGGCGCGGTGCGGCGACGACGGTTGCTTCGTGCCGCTCGACGAGCAGGACATCGCGCGCTGGGAGCGCGCGCTCATCGCCAGGGGCGAGCGGCTCCTGGTACGTGCCCACGGCCATGGACGTCCCGGCCGGTTCCAGTACGAGGCCGCCATTCAGTCCGTGCACTGCAGTCGGGTCCGGCGCGGCCCGCTCGACAACGACGGCAAGCGAATCCTGCGCACCCTGCACCGTGCCCTGCTGAGGGAATCGCCCTCGCTCGGTGCACGCGTGGCGCTGGCGGCGCTCGACGGTGACCTGGATGGACCGGAGTCCGGGTTGCGGGCGCTCGATGCCCAGGGTGCTGCGATCGCAGACTTCCAGCCTGCCGTCGTGGTCCGTGCGCATTTGCTTGCCGCCGCGGGTCGGTGGGAGGACGCGGTGGAGTCTTACCGGCGTGCGATCGACTTGACCCCGAGTCCATGGGTGGCTGAATACCTCGAGCGACGTTTGCGGGCCGGCCCTGGTTGACCGCTCTGTAGCAATGCAATAGGGTTTGCCAAGCGGGGCCAGTCACCCCGGTGTGAGGGTCTGAAATGCCGCAACTCGATCGTCGCTCGCTACCCGCTCGTAGGCGCAGAGGTCGCCCCGTCGGGTCGGACTCGGCGGAGACGCGGAATCACATTCTGCTGGCCGCCCGCCAGGTCATCATCGAGCGGGGCTATCAGGCCGCGACCTTCCAGGCCATCTCACTTGCCGCCGAAGTCAGCAGGCCCACGCTGCACTACTACTTCGCCAACCGCGAAGAGATTTATTCGACGCTCGTCACCGAGGCCAGCACGCTCGTGACGGAGTGCATTGCCAAGGCGCAACAGCACGAAACGCTCGTCGCTCAACTGTCGGCACTCGTCGCGGCCATGAACGAAGCCGTCCGTCATGATCGGTCGACCGCGGCGTTCCTGGTGAGCGCGCGCCTGGAGGCCAACCGCAACCCGGAGCTTCAGTACGACGGCGGCGCTGAGTTGCGAGCGTTTCTCACCAAACTGATCGCCGACGCAGGCGCGCGCGGTGAATTGCTCGAGGGCACCGATCCCGAGCCCGTCGTCGACCTGGTGCAGTCGATGCTGTGGGGGATCGGCGTCTATTCCGGCTTCGTCGACGACGTTGCCGACATGGATTTGATAACCGGGCAACTGATCGGGCTCTTCTCACATGGCTTGCTGAGCCACGTGCCGGTGCCCTGAGACTCATTCGGCGACACGAACGGCGACACGAACGGCGACACGCCGAGCACTGTCGGGGCGCGGCAATAGACTGGCGGCCCTATGAGCAAGACGTTCGTGCACCTCCACAACCACACCGAATACTCGATGCTGGACGGCGCCGCGAAGGTCAAGCCGATGTTCGCCGAGGCGCAGCGGCTGGAGATGCCCGCCATCGGCATGACCGACCACGGAAACATGTTCGGTGCGAGCGAATTCTACAACGCGGCAACCGAAGTGGGCATCACACCGATCATCGGCGTCGAGGCGTACATCGCACCGGGTTCGCGATTCGACACCAAGCGCATCCTGTGGGGCGACCCTGGGCAGAAGGGCGACGACGTCTCGGGTAGCGGCTCGTATACCCACATGACGATGGTCGCCGAGAACGCCACCGGCCTGCGCAATCTGTTCAGGCTTTCGTCGCTTGCGTCGTTCGAAGGTCAGCTCGGCAAGTGGTCGCGGATGGACGCCGAGATCATCGCTGAACACTCTGCGGGCATCATCGCCACCACCGGCTGCCCGTCGGGCGAGGTGCAGACCCGCCTGCGGCTCGGCCACGAGCGCGAAGCGCTGGAATCGGCCGCCAAGTGGCGGGAGATCTTCGGACCCGAGAACTACTTCCTCGAACTGATGGATCACGGCATCGACATCGAGCGCCGCGTCCGCGAGGGCCTGCTCGAGGTCGGCCGCAAACTGGGCATCCCGCCGCTGGCCACCAACGACTGCCACTACGTGACCAAAGAGGCCTCGCGCAACCACGAGGCGTTGCTGTGCGTGCAGACGGGTAAGACGCTGTCGGATCCCACTCGATTCAAGTTCGACGGCGACGGCTACTACCTGAAGTCGGCCGCGGACATGCGGGCGCTGTGGGACGACGAGGTGCCAGGAGCGTGCGACTCGACGTTGTTGATCGCAGAGCGCGTCCAGTCGTACGCCGAGGTCTGGGCACCCAAGGATCGGATGCCGATCTTCCCGGTGCCCGAGGGTCACGACCAGGCGTCCTGGCTGCGTCACGAAGTGACTGCTGGTTTGCAGCGCCGGTTCCCGGGTGCGGTGCCCACCGCATACACCGAGCGCGCCGACTTCGAGATCGGCGTCATCTGCGACAAGGGCTACCCGTCTTATTTCCTCATCGTCGCGGACCTCATCAACTACGCGCGTTCGGTCGACATTCGGGTGGGCCCTGGCCGCGGATCGGCCGCAGGGTCGCTCGTCGCGTACGCGATGGGGATCACCAACATCGACCCGATTCCGTATGGCCTGCTGTTCGAACGGTTCCTCAACCCCGAGCGCGTTTCGATGCCCGACATCGACATCGACTTCGACGACCGCCGCCGCGGCGAGATGCTGCGCTACGCCGCCAACAAGTGGGGCAGTGATCGCGTTGCCCAGGTCATCACGTTCGGCACCATCAAGACCAAGGCCGCACTGAAGGATTCGGCGCGGGTCAACTACGGACAGCCCGGCTTCGCCATCGCGGACCGGATCACCAAGGCGCTGCCGCCCGCCGTCATGGCCAAGGACATTCCGCTCTCGGGCATCACCGATTCGAGCCACGAGCGGTACAAGGAGGCCGCCGAGGTTCGCAGCCTCATCGACACCGACCCCGATGTCCGGACCATCTACGAAACAGCGCGTGGGCTCGAGGGCCTGGTGCGCAACGCCGGTGTGCACGCGTGCGCGGTGATCATGAGCTCGGAACCGCTCATCGACGCCATTCCGCTGTGGCGGCGACCCCAGGACGGGGCCGTCATCACCGGCTGGGACTACCCGTCGTGCGAGGCCATCGGACTCTTGAAGATGGACTTCCTCGGACTGCGGAACCTGACGATCATCGGTGACTGCATCGAGAACATCAACGCCAACAGGGGAATCGAACTCGATCTCGACGCCGTGCCCCTCGATGACCCTGCGGCCTACGAACTCCTGTCGCGCGGCGACACCCTCGGGGTTTTCCAACTCGACGGTGGGCCGATGCGCGATCTGCTCCGGCGCATGCAGCCGACGGGTTTCGAGGACGTCGTCGCCGTCATCGCGCTGTACCGGCCCGGTCCCATGGGCATGAACGCCCACAATGACTACGCGGACCGGAAGAACGGCCGCCAGGCGATCAAACCGATCCATCCGGAGCTGGCCGAGCCGCTGGAGGAGATCCTCGCCGAGACCTACGGCCTGATCGTCTACCAAGAGCAGATCATGCGCATCGCGCAGAAGGTGGCCAGTTACTCACTCGCCCGAGCCGACATTCTGCGCAAGGCGATGGGCAAGAAGAAGCGCGAGGTCCTCGAGAAGGAATTCGAGGGCTTCTCCGACGGCATGAAGTCCAACGGGTTCTCGGCCGCGGCCGTCAAGGCGCTATGGGACACCGTGCTTCCTTTCGCCGACTACGCGTTCAACAAGTCTCACGCCGCGGGTTATGGGTTGGTCTCGTACTGGACGGCATACCTGAAGGCGAACTACCCGGCCGAGTACATGGCGGGGCTGCTCACGTCCGTTGGCGACGACAAGGACAAGGCGGCGGTGTACCTTGCGGACTGTCGCAGGCTCGGGATCACGGTGTTGCCGCCCGATGTCAACGAGTCGGGGCTGAACTTCGCCTCGGTGGGTGCCGACATCCGCTTCGGCTTGGGGGCCGTCCGCAATGTGGGCGCCAACGTCGTTGCCTCCCTGATCAATACGCGCGGGGGTAAGGGCAAGTACACCGACTTCTCGGATTATCTGAACAAGGTCGACGTCACCGCATGCAACAAGAAGGTGACGGAGTCGCTGATCAAGGCGGGCGCGTTCGACTCACTCGGACACACGCGCAAGGGGCTGTTCCTCATCCACACCGACGCGGTCGATTCGGTGCTTGGCACCAAGAAGGCCGAGGCGATGGGTCAGTTCGACCTCTTCGGCGGAGCCGACACCGCCACCGACGCGGTATTCGCCATCAAGGTGCCCGACGACGAGTGGGACGACAAGCACAAGCTCGCACTGGAGCGAGAGATGCTGGGCCTCTACGTATCCGGACATCCGCTCAATGGAGTTGCCCATCTGCTCGCCACTCAGGTGGACAGCCAGATACCGGCCATTCTCAACGGCGACGTACCCAACGATTCCCAGGTGCGTGTCGGTGGCATATTGGCCGGGGTCAATCGGCGGGTGAACAAGAACGGTATGCCTTGGGCCTCAGCACAGTTGGAGGACCTGACGGGCGGCATCGAGGTGATGTTCTTTCCACACACGTACTCGACGTTCGGGGCGGACATCGCCGATGACGCGGTCGTCGTGGTCAGTGCCAAGGTCAGCGCGCGCGACGACCGGATCTCGCTGATCGCCAATGACCTCGTCGTGCCCGACTTTTCGAGTGCACAGGTCGACCGGCCGTTGGCGGTGAGTCTGCCGACGCGGCAGTGCACGGTCGAGAAGGTCAGTGCACTCAAGCAGGTACTCGCAAATCACCCGGGCACCGCGCTAGTGCATCTGCGGCTCGTCAGTGGGGACCGCATCACCACGCTGGAACTCGACCAGGGCCTTCGCGTCACGACGTCGTCGGCGCTGATGGGCGATCTCAAGGCCCTGTTGGGTCCTGGCTGCCTCGGCTAGAACACGTACCGCAGGATGCGCGCCTTGCGCGCGCCGGCCTTCGTCGCACCCGTGAGGCGAGTCGCAACCCGTAGCGCGCGGGGGAAAAGGTCCACCTCGGGTTGCTTGGTCAGGCTGGCCTCCTCCACCAGGAGCATCCGCGGGTTCCACGACTGAGGATGGTGGGCATCCTTGAAACCCGGGTAACCCCACTGACTACCAACGTCCTTGAAGATCTTCTGTGGAAATAGCTTGACCGCGACCCGGCTGACCGGCCCGATGCGCCCGTAGTCATTGAACGCCAATTCGCCGGCGCAGAAATGCTCGGTGATGCGCCGGAAGATGCCGACGATCACCGATTCGGTGAGGAAGGCGAACAAGCCATCGGCGATGAGGATCGTCGGGCGGTCGCCTGGGATCGATTCCGGCCAGGATGGAGCGGACAGCGTAACGGCTACCGAATGGGACAGCGTAGCGGCGGGGAGCGCGCGATCTCGGACGCCGACGATTCCGGCGAGGTCGACGCTGTACCAGTCGACCGATGTCGGCGGCGCCACCCGGTAGAAGCCACTGTCCAGGCCGGCGCCGAGATCGACGACGACGGCGTCGGGGTGCTTGCCGACGAAATGCCGCACCCTGTCGCCGAGCACCTTGCCCCTAAGTGCGGTCTGGCAGACGACGCTGGTCTGCACACCGAGCCCGGCGAAGTCGTAGTCGATCTTGTTCACCGCGTCATGGGCGAGCGCGTCGGCGAGGATCGGTCGGGTCGACCGACTGTCGAGTGCCCGGGCGTACTCGGTGAGGAACGCGGTCTGCTCCACCGGGCTGAGGTCTGTTGTCGAAATCCCCACTGCTCCGAACCTACTCCTCGATTTTCACTACGTTCACGCCGAACGTTCAAGCCAAAACATTAACTGCCCTTGCGATTACGAGCGCCAGCGTCGACATGGACACCATCGATTGAACCGTCATCATGCCCTTGGCCCACCGGGACAGCGGCATGGTGTCGGTGGGGGAGAACGCCACCACGTTGGTGAAGCTCACGTACAGGTAGTCGACGAAGGTCGGCCGCCAGTCCGGTTTCGCGTTGGCGGGGTCGGACATCTGCGGAAACAGGAAGTCGGGGTATGGCCTTTCACCGGCCCGACGCGCGAACGGTCCGCCGCGATCGAGTTCCCAGTACCAGATGCCGAACGCGATCACGTTGGTGATGAAGATCGCCGCACCGCTACCCAGGAGCACGGCTGGCTTGTTGCTGACTTCGCCGGTGAGGATCCGATAGTCCAGCACCACCGCCGAGGCGGTGTTGTCCAGCGTGATCGCCGCCGTGAGGCCGAGGCTCGCCCACTTGCCGACGGTGGTGCGCCGAGACAAGGTCAACGGATTGATGGCCAGCAGGACTACCAGCAGAAGCAGTTCGAGCGTGATCAACGGCCACCGCGGGACGACGGTGTACTGCACGGGAATCGCGCGTTGTAGGACGATCACCGCCACGATGGCGATCACCGCGGGCAGTCGGTTCTCCGCGTCGCCGGGCTTCAGCCAGGACGGGACGTGCCTTTCGGCACTCGAGGCGATGCGCTCGGCCCGGTGTACGAATTCTTGAACCGGCTTCGGGGGATCGGGAGTGTCGGCCATCAACCAAGTCTGTGCGTCACCATTGATGAATGGACGACGACACGACTGTGGATTCGCTGGAAACGTCACGTCATCTCAGCGTGTGGATCGACGCGACACCCGAGGCGGTGTATGCCTTCGCGTCGAATCCCGTCGAGCTACCGCGGTGGGCGGCCGGCTTGGCGGAGTTTTCACGCTGCGACGGGGGCCGGGAGTGACGAACGAGGAGTTCGAGGCCGATGCTGCCGCGGTCGCTGCCGATCTGGAGACGCTGCGCGACCTGATCGAGGGTTAGTGCACCGGCCTTAGTGCTCCGACGAGCTGAAGATGCTCAGCGCCAGCCAGACGACGGTGCCCGCCGCGGAGGCCGCGACGACGGCAGGCCCAATGCCTGAGGCCACGCCCACGACGGCGAGCACGACCACGCTGACCGCGAGTGCGATCAGCTTGTAGAGCGGCCACGGAACTCCCGCG
This sequence comes from Mycobacterium sp., assembly GCA_025966225.1. Classification (GTDB taxonomy): domain Bacteria; phylum Actinomycetota; class Actinomycetes; order Mycobacteriales; family Mycobacteriaceae; genus Mycobacterium. The sequence continues at coordinate 49,955 of JAOPVI010000380.1, forward strand.
ATCCGCACTTCGGTGGACGTCGTCACAAGATTGACGATAGCTCGTATCCGAGATTTCGGTCAACCGAAACACCGGATGAGGATCATGCTTTTCGATGGCGTCAGACGCGGCCTAGGCTGGAGGCATGCCGCTCACCGGAGACTATGAACCAAGCACGTCGGACTGGGCCCGCGAGAACGCCGAGGAGTACATGGCGTCCGGCGGGGAGAAGGGCACCGAACTCAAGGGCCGCCCGGTTATCCTGCTCACCACCATCGGCGCCAAGACGGGCAAAGTCCGCAAGACTCCGCTGATGCGGGTGGAACACGGTGGCGAGTACGCCGTCGTGGCGTCGCTGGGCGGCGCCCCGAAGAACCCGGTTTGGTACTACAACATCGTGGCGAATCCGCGGGTCGAGTTGCAGGACGGCGCGGAGACCAAGGACTACGACTCGCGCGAGGTCTTCGGCGACGAAAAGGCCGCGTGGTGGGAGCGCGCCGTCGCGACCTGGCCGGACTATGCCGAGTACCAGACCAAGACCGACCGCCAGATCCCGGTGTTCGTGCTCACCCCGGTGAGCTGAATCGGTTTTCCCAAACGGGGAGGCCGGTGGCACCATTGACCGGTGTCCGCTGACCTGAGCCAGAGCCCGCGTATGAGTTCCGCCGCCCCCCTTCGGGCCGCGGACATCGACCAGGCCGCTCGGCGAATTTCCGCGGTCGTCACGCCAAGCCCTCTTCAGTTCAGCGATCGGCTGTCGGCGATCACGGGAGCGCAGGTCTATCTCAAGCGTGAGGACCTGCAGGCGGTGCGGTCGTACAAGTTGCGTGGCGCCTTCAACCTCATGATGCAGCTTTCCCCCGAGGAGGCTGCCGCGGGTGTGGTCTGCTCGTCCGCAGGCAACCATGCGCAGGGGTTTGCGCTGGCGT